>JBBRQL010000202.1:0-7728 GCA_038226425.1 Verrucomicrobiota bacterium | reverse complement strand
GGGTGTCGCGGTCGATCGTGATGAAGCGGGCGGACATGCAGGTCAGACGCACGCCCCGCGGGCGGGTTCAATCACTTCACCAAAAATAGCAGGCTTCTAAGTCCGACAGGCTGCTAGAAAGTCCGCGCTCCCAGGAGGGCGGACTTTCCAGTCCGCCCGGCGGAGTGCGCCGATCAAAGCTGGGACGCCTATCGCTGCCGTCTGCTGCCGCCGCCGCCGGCTTGTCGCCAGTTCTCGGACGCTGCGACTCCGCCACGCCCGGATATCACTCGATGGTCCACCACGCCATGCCCTGTGCCGGCACACGGACCGGGATCTCGACCGAATGGTCCCGGGCCAGCTTCAGCCGCTTGGCGCTGCCGCCCTGTTCGCGGACCCGTGCGGTGTCGGTGAGCCCGGTGTAATACAGATCGACGCGGAGCGTCTTGGCGACCGGCACGTCGAGCGGGTTGAAGACGACCAGCATGCCCTTCTCCTTGAGCGACGGTCCGACGTGGAGCATCCAGTCGAGGTCGCGGGCATCCGCGCGCCGGCCGTGGATGAGATCGCTCTCCAGGATGTCGCGATGGGCTTTGAACCAGTCGACCTTCGACTTGACCATCGCACGGGTACGGTCGGTGTCGTAGAGGCGCGGGCCGCGGTAGCAGGCCTGCACGCCCAGGGCGAGGTTGCTCTCGATCATGCGGGCGTAGTGGTCGAGGTGCTCGTCGAGCGGCTCGATGGTCGCCGCCGCGCCACCGCCCTGGTATTCTGTCAACGGCACGAACATCCAGCCCATGCTCGGCAGTTTCTGCCAGGTGCCGTCGTAGATGTTCTGCCGCGTGTGGATGACCTGCTGCTCGCGCGGCAGCGACCAGTTCACCTCGCGGTAGCCCATGCCCGTCTTGGATGAGCCCGAGAGGAAATAGTGGTCCGGCACGTTGAGGTAGATGCCTTCACCGCGGCACCATTTGTAGAAGGCGGAGATCTCCCGCCACTGCGTCCAGCGCGAATCCTCCAGCCCGTGATGGCCTGGATGCTTGTCGCTCGCGCAGTAGTCGCCCGGATACGAGCCGTCGTGCTCCAGCAGCGTGAAGCCGCTGTCGTTGTGGAACTCGTGGATCCGCCGGAAGTAGTTCGTGCCCCAGGCGCTCTGGAGGCACGGCGAGGCGCCGAACACGGGCTTCTCGCCGGGCGGCATCACCACGTCGTTGGCGGCGTCGACATGGCGCGAGGCGAGCAGGGAATAGCTGCCGATCTCGATGCCCTTGCTCCGGGCATAGGCGGCCCAGGACTTGGCGCGCGCCATCGTCTCCGGCTTCTCGTTCTCCATGTCGAAGCCGCTACCGAAGCTGAGGATCAACATCTCGAAACCCACCGCGGCGCACTGGTCGATGGCGTTCGTCACCGATGCGCCTTTGGACGACACGAGATGCATCATCAGCGGGTTCTCGGTGGCCCACGGCGCGATGACCCGGCTCATGCGCCGGATCGCCAGCCCGTTGCGCTCCCGGTCGGTGCCGTCGAAGGGCATCACCCAGGCATGGAACGACTCGAAGGTCCCGCCGGACGCGATGTCCTGTGCCGGTCCGAGGTCGGGACCGATCTCGAGCAGGCACGGCGTCTTCTTCTCGTAGTTCACCTGCGTGGCGAACTCCGGGTCCGGCAACCAGCGGTACGACCTGCGGTTCGCGCCCGAGGCGATCACCCCGCCGAAGGCCATGTCCGTCTCCACATGGAAGTCCGGCGGCAAGCGGCCTTCGCTCAGCTCGTCCACCTCGGAGGTGCGCTCCACCACCGCGAGCACCTCGCTCGAGAAGCGGTCGACGCGCACGGTCCGGTCCGTGGCATTGGAGACGGTGATCCACTTGGAATAGCTCGGCAGGCCGTCGTAGAGCTCGTAGTGGACGGACACCGTCACAGCCGGAGCGGCCGATCCGTCCGCAGGAGCGGGCATCGCGAAGTCGAGCCGCAGCGCGACGCCGGGCGGCGGCCAGCTCGCGTCCGGCGCGTGGTGCCGCACGCGCTTCCAGGCGAGGCGTTCCGCCGGTTTTCCGACCGCGTGCCCGACCAGATGGAAGGCCGCCGGATCCGGCTTGAGCGAGGCGATCCAGCCGGGCTGGAGGAACGCGTAGTTCGGCTGGCCCTTGAGGCCGCCGATGTCGAAGCGCTTGCCGTCGATCACCACCCTCGCCTCCGGTTTCACGCCGCGCAGCAGGGACGCGCCGGTCCGGAGGTCGTCGAGCGCCACGGTGGCGCCGTCCGGACGCAACCGGAACACGCGGCGGACCAGGCCGTTCTCGAGGACGAGCTCCTGGCCGTCGGGGCTGGCACGCACCTGCGCCTTGTACGGCGCGGGGTCCACCAACCAATCGGGCCGCGCCGGCGCCGCGTGGAGCAGCGTGGACAGGGACCATCCGAGGAGCGCGAAGACCAGGAAAGGGCGGTTCATCTGAGCGGGATCGGACCGCACGAGGACGCCGGACATTCACCGAAGAACCGTCCACCCGGCCTCGACGGCGGGGCCGGCGCTATACCGGGACGAGGGCCGCGCGCGAACCCGGTGCATGGACCAGACCCCAGTCGCGCATCGCCTCCAGCACCGGCCGCAGCGCAGCGCCTTTCGCGGTGAGCTGGTAAGCGAGACGTTTCGTGCCGTCCTCGGCCGGGATCTGTTCGACGATCCGGTGCCGCAGCAGCCGGGCGAGACGGTCGCTGAGGATGTTGGTGGGGATCCGTTCCGGCGACGCCGTGAAATCCTTGAAACGCGAGCGCCCGAACATCAGGTCGCGCACGACCAGCAGCGTCCAGCGGTCGCCCACGAGGTCCAGCGAGCACGCGACGGGACACGGCGACCGGCGGTCCGGCGCGATCTTGGCTGCCTTCGCGGGCGCGGGACGTCTCTTCTTGTCCGCCATCGTCTTCGGCATGGTTGGCAGCCTAGCGCGACCATCACTTGCAGAGCAAAAGCAATATGCTTGCGTTATGGAAGTGATATCCGATGCTCGGCGCATGGATGAGACGACGATGCCCGACCTCGCGCCCCCGGGAGCGGGCCTGCCAGCCCCCGAACTCTTCATCGCGCGGATCCTGTTCGCGCTGCGTCGCCGGACCACCGACCGCGCCGGATCGGACGCCCGGTTCCGCGAGCAGCGGGAGGCGGTCCACTGCTTGGTCGCCGGTCTCGACGACGCGTCCGCGGGCCGACGGGTCCTCATCCCGCGCCCCCGCGGCCTGGAGGACAGCAGCCGGTACTGGTCGGTCTGGATGACGCTCGATCATCTGCGCATCGTCCACTGCGAGATCGCGCGGGTCATCGGAGAGCTGGGGAAGGGGACGGTTCCCGTCGGCCAGGCGAGCACGGCCGCCGTGAAACCTGCGCCGGAAGCGGGCCGCGAGGTCGTCGCCGCATACGAGCGGTCCTGCGATGTCGTGCTGGCGGCGGCCGCGGCGGTGCCGGAGCTGAGGACGACCGTCCGTTTCCCTCACCCGTGGTTCGGGCCGCTGGATGCCGCCGGCTGGCACCAATTGGCCGCGGGGCACATGGGAATCCACCGCGTCCAGATCGAGCGGATCATCGAGGGCCTTGGCCGGACCGCGCGGTGACCGAAGAGATGCCGATCGATTTTTCGAGACCCCGCACCCTAACCTTCCAGCCATGGCCGCACGATTCATGGAGACGATGCTGACGCCGACCGTCTTGGCAGCGCAGGACCACTACTATGGACGGCACGCCGCCGTCGTCGTCGCTCCCGGGAGTGATCCGTTGACGGAGGAGGAGCGCGTCTTCATCGAGGCGCGCGACTCGTTCTACATGGCGACCGTGACGCAGGACGGTTGGCCTTACATGCAGCACCGTGGTGGTGCGCCGGGCTTCCTGCACGTGGTCGGTCCGACGCAGCTCGCGTTCGCCGATCTCAAAGGCAACCGGCAACTGCTCTCGACCGGGAACCTCGCGGCCGACGGACGCGTCGCGTTGTTCCTGATGGATTATCCGAACCGCGAGCGGCTGAAGATCATCGGGCACGCCCGTACGGAGGACGCCCGGGGGAATCCTGAGCTCGTCGCCCGGCTGGCACCGCCCGAGACGCGCGGCCTCGTCGAGCGTCTGTTCTTCATCGAGGTGCTCTCGTTCGACTGGAACTGCCCTAAGTACATCACGCCCCGGTTCACCGCGGCGGAGGTCGAAGCGGTCGCCACCCCGCTCCGACGGCGGATCGTGGAGCTGGAGGCGCTGCTGGAGGCCGGGAAGTGACGGGACGCTTCCGATGGTCGTCGCCGTTCTTGGTTCACGGATCATGGTGACCGATCCGCGCCTCTTCCGATCCTGAGGATGCGAGGTGGCGCGGGTAGTGCCTGTGGTCCTGTGTCGGCGATCCGAAGTGGCGGACACAGCAGCCGGCGCAGAGTTGCACTTGCTCGGTAGAAGGCACCGGCCGGAGAGCGGATCTGGAAAACAGGAAAGCAGGAAAACCGGAGCTTGGCCGGCTCCGTTCCTGTTTTCCTGTTTTCCAGATTGATCTTTTCTACCGAGCAGATGGCACTCCTCTGTATCGCGGATCTACGACCAGCAGATGCGCCTCTCGTCAGGCGCCAAGGCGTCGAATCGCACCCCTCCGCGGTTGGCGGCTTGTCGGCGGTCCGCGGAGGCTCCAGCCTCGCCCTCCTCATGAAGATCACCCGCATCCTGGCCTACCGAGTCGAACTCCCGTTGCGCGAGACCACCTACAAGTGGAGCGGCGGCAAATCGGTCACGGTCTTCGACAGCACCATCGTCCGGGTCGAGACCGACACCGGCCTCGCGGGACACGGCGAGGTCTGTCCCCTCGGGCCGTTCTATCTGCCCGCCTACGCCGACGGTGTGCGCGCCGGATTGCGCGAGCTCGGGCCCCACCTGATCGGCGAGGACCCGCGCCAGCTCGCGAAGCTCAACCGCCGCATGGATGCCGCGCTCAAGGGGCATCCCTACGTGAAGAGCGGCATCGACATCGCGTGCTGGGACATCCTCGGCCAAGCCACCGGCCTGCCCGTGTGCGAGCTGCTCGGCGGCCGTTACGGCGAGGACGTCCATCTCTACCGCGCCATCTCGCAGGAATCGCCGGAGGAGATGGCCGCGAAGGTCGCCGGCTACCGCGCCGAAGGATACCGCCGCTTCCAGCTCAAGGTCGGCGGCGATCCGGACGTGGACATCGCCCGTATCTTCGCCGTCGCCGCGCAGCTCCGGCCCGGCGACCGGCTCGTGGCGGACGCGAACACCGGCTGGCTGCAGCACGAGGCGGTGCGCGTCGCCAAGGCGGTGCGCGACGTCGATGTCTATATCGAGCAGCCGTGCCTCACCTACGAGGAGTGCCTCGCCGTCCGCCGGCAGATCCCGCACCCGTTCGTGCTCGACGAGAACATCGACGACCTCGGGAATCTGCTGCGCGCCAAGGCCGACCTCGCGATGGACGTTGTGAACCTGAAGATCAGCAAGCTCGGCGGTCTCACCAAGATCCGCCAGGCGCGCGATCTGTGTGTGTCGATGGGCATCGGCATGACGTTGGAAGATTCCTGGGGCGGCGACATCGCCACCGCCGCTATCGCGCATCTCGCGCACAGCACGCCGACCGAGTTCCTTTTCAGCACCACGGATTTCAACAGCTACGGCACCGTGAGCATCGCCGACGGGGCGCCGCAGCGCGTCGACGGGCGGATGGCGGCCTCGAAGTGTCCCGGCCTCGGCGTGGAGCCGAAGATGGACGTGCTCGGCCAGCCGGTGGTCATCGTCGGATAACTGTCCTTGGAGCAACTCGTGCCAAACCGATCTATGAGACGTTTCATCCTCCTCTTCTCGCTCCTCGTCCTCGCCCGGTCGGTGGACGCCAAGCCGCTCAAGGTGTTCATCCTCGCCGGGCAATCGAACATGCAGGGCCACGCGAAGATCGAGACCTTTGACTATATCGGCGACGACCCGGCGACAGCACCCATCCTGAAGGAGATGCGCGATGCCGGAGGCAAGCCGCGGGTCTGCGACCAGGTCTGGATCTCGTCCATCGGCTGCCTCGGTGATGCCTATTCAGATCTGACCGAGAAGACGGGGAAGCTGACCGCTGGATTCGGCGCTCCCGAAGGCAAGATCGGCCCGGAATTCACCTTTGGCATCCAAATGGAGAAGCGGCTGGGCGAGCCGGTCCTGCTCATCAAGACCGCGTGGGGCGGCCGCAGCTTGCACACGGATTTCCGCCCGCCGAGCGCCGGGGCCTATGAACTCAACAGCTACCAGCGCAAGCTCTACCACGGCCCGCCGGGCCACGGCGTTCCGAAGGACATGGACCAGTGGCTCGCCGAGAAGAAGAGCGATACCGGCCGCTACTACCGGCTCATGGTCGAGCATGTGAAGAAGGTGCTCGCTGACCCGAAGCGCGTCTGCCCCGCCTACGACGCCGCGCAGGGCTTCGAGATCGCGGGATTCGTTTGGCTACAGGGCTTCAACGACATGGTGGACGGGCACGTCTATCCTGATCCGGCGAAGGGCGCGGCGGGCAATCGCTTCGCCGACTACAGCGAGTGGTTGGCGGCCTTCATCCGCGACGTGCGCAAGGACCTCAACGCGCCGAAGATGCCCTTCGTCATCGGCGTCATGGGCGTGGACGGTGCGAAAGCCGGCAAGGACGTCATCGCCTTCCGCGAGGCCATGACCGCGCCCGCGCTGCTGCCGGAGTTCAAAGGCAACGTCATCGCCGTGCCGACCGCGCCGTTCTGGTCGGAGGAACTCGGGGCCATCGCCGCCAAGAGGGAAAAGGTGAGCCAGATGTCTTATCTCCTCAGGTCGAAGAACAAGAACGAAGCGAACAAAGACGGCACCATGACCGACGCGGAGCAGCGTGAGTACGTGAAAGCCTACGAGGCCAAACTCATCTCCCCCGCCGAGGCCGCGACGTGGGAACGCGGTGCATCCAACGCCGGCTACCACTACCTCGGCTGCGCGAAGACCTTCGCGCTCATGGGCCGGGCCTTCGCCGAAGCCACGCTCACGATGATGAAGGAGCAACCAGGCCGGTGATGAAAGACCGCGACTGCCTCGCGCCACCGCCCGGCCATTTTGCTGATGCCAGCAAAATGGTCGGCAAAAGGTCGGGCGCCGTCTGGCATCGGAAGGAAAAAGGGCTCTCAAGAAGCCCGATGGCTTGGGAATCTCCGCCGAGGAATGAGCGATGTGAAACTCGAAACCCATTGCTTCCTTCGGACGCGGGACCTACTGCTGCCACGTCTGCAGTCGGGGCAGGTTAATCTTAAAGAAAACTGCGCCATGAATTTCCAGCACTACGACTTGGGGCATCTTTCTGGGGGTGAAGTGGTGGTGGTTACATTGTCAGGCAGCGCGGCAAACGTGAGGCTAATGGATAGCTCGGACTTCAGCAGCTACCGCTCTGGGCGCAGACATAACTACTTCGGCGGACTCGCCGAGCGCTCGCCGGTCAGGCTCGGCGTTCCTCGTTCTGGGCTCTGGCATGTAACGGTTGATCTTCAAGGCTTGCGCGGAACAGTCCGTTCAGCCGTTCGCGTCGAACCTGTCCCGCCCGGGCCTCTGCCGACGATTTGAGAACGGCCGTTGGCGTCAATTCCTTCCTTAGAGCACTTCCACTAATCATGTAGCGTAATGAGCGTTTTGAAAGAACCCGAGGCAATCCTCCGGTGAGAGGGATTCGAAGGCGGATTTGGAGGCGTCGATCAACGCCTCGAAGGTTCGCGGAGCCAGGCTCCGAAGGG
>JBBRQL010000201.1:0-7747 GCA_038226425.1 Verrucomicrobiota bacterium | reverse complement strand
TTCACCGTCGTCTTGCCGAGGCCCTTCGCTTCGAGCCATGCGGCGATCGTCTTCTTGGCTTCCGCGGTGGGCAGGCCGTCGAGCGAGAGGTCGGGGCCGGTCGAGTTGACCGCTGTGCCGTCGTCGGTGAAGCCCTTCCAATCGGTCTTCGCGTCCGGCGGCTGGACGACCTGGACGACCGGCAAGCCGAACTTCTTGGCGAACTCGAAGTCGCGCTCGTCATGCGCCGGCACGGCCATGATCGCGCCGGTGCCGTAGCTCGCGAGCACGTAGTCGGCGATCCACACGGGGATCTTGGCGTCGTTGACCGGGTTGACGGCGTAGGCGCCGGTGAAGACGCCGGTCTTCTCCTTCGCGAGCTCGGTGCGTTCGAGGTCGGACCGGCCGGCGGCGAACTCTTGATACTGCTTCACGGCTCCGGCCTGGTCCGCCGTGGTGATCTCCTTCACCAGCGCGTGCTCGGGCGATAGCACCATGTACGTCGCGCCGAACAAGGTGTCCGGCCGCGTGGTGAACACGGTGACCTTGCCCGCGGATCCATCGAGCTGGAAGTCGACGAGCGCGCCTTCGCTGCGGCCGATCCAGTTCCGCTGCATCTCCTTCAGCGAATCGGACCACTCGATGGTGTCGAGACCGGTCAGCAGGCGGTCGGCGAGGGCGGTGATGCGCAGCATCCATTGCTTCATCGGCCTGCGGATGACCGGGAAGCCGCCGACCTCGCTCTTGCCGTCGATGACTTCCTCGTTGGCCAGCACCGTGCCGAGCTCGGGGCACCAGTTCACCGGGGCCTCGCTCACGAAGGCGAGGCGCTTGCCATCGCGATAGGCGCGCTGTTTGTCCTCCGTGTCGCACTCGGCCGGATAGCGCAGCGTGCTGATCGGCTGCGCCTTGCCGGTCTCCGGGTCGACCCAAGCGTTGTAGAGCTGGAGGAAGATCCACTGCGTCCAGCGGAAGTAATCCGGATCCGTGGTGGCCAGTTCGCGCGACCAGTCGTAGCTGAAGCCGAGCGACTTGATCTGGCGGGTGAAGTTGGCGATGTTCTCCTCGGTGGTCTTGCGCGGATGCTGGCCGGTCTTCACCGCGTACTGCTCGGCGGGCAGGCCGAAGGAATCCCATCCCATCGGGTGCAGCACGTTGAGGCCCTGCGCGCGGCGGTAGCGGGCCAGGATGTCCGTCGCGGTGTAGCCCTCCGGATGGCCGACGTGCAGGCCGGCGCCGGACGGATACGGGAACATGTCGAGGATGTAGAACTTGGGCGGGAGCTCGGCGGCAGAGGGCGTCTTGCCGGCAAGGCCGTGGCGCGCACCGAAGGGATGCCCGGCGGGCACGGAATCCCCGGGGTTCCACGCGCGGAACGTCTGCTCGACGTCCCAATGCTGCTGCCACTTCGGTTCGATGAGGTGAAACGGATACTGTCGCCGCGCCATAAGGGCGGGGACCGTAGGGCAGCCGCCGCAGAGCGGGCAACGGCGGAAGTCGGGACGCGCGGGCACGAACAGAAGCCGCGGAAGCGGCGGACGGGGTAGAGTGGTACTTGCTCTGTAGAAAACACCGGCCGGAGAGAGAATCTGGAAAACAGGAAAGCAGGAAGACCGGGGCTTTGCCGGCTCCGTTCCTGTTTTCCGGCTTTCTAGATTGATCCCTTCCCAGCCCCTCCGATCCGGACCGGCACTTCGGATCGCACCCGATCGGGACGCGCGGGCACAGTTGCGGTCGCGTCCCCTCTCGCCGAGATTCGGCACGCCGATGTCCTCCCACGCCGCTCCGCTCCGGCTCCTGCTCGAGGTCTCCGTCCGCTCGGCGTGGCGGCGGCTGGTGGCGTTGCGCGAACAATCGTGGCTGCTGCTCGGGCTGATCGTGGTGTTCTTGGCCGGTTACGCGGTGCTGGCGTTCGCGCTGTTCCATTTCGGGCTGCGCTTCCTCGGCAAGTTCCCGGGCATCGGCGGCCTCCTGGTCGAGCGGCTGTTGTTCCTGCTGTTCGCCTTCCTGTTCGGGCTGCTGCTGCTGTCGAACCTGGTCATCAGCTACACGAACCTCTTCCGCAACCGGGAGACGTCGTTCCTGCTCACGCTGCCGGTGCCGACGCGGACGGTGTTCCAGTGGAAGCTGCTGGAATCGACGCTGCTGGCTTCGTGGGCCTTCCTCTTCCTCATCGCGCCGATGCTGGTCGCTTACGGATTGGTGAACAACGTGGCCTGGTTCTTCTATCCGGCGATCGTGGTGCTGGTGGCGCTGTTCATCGTGCTGCCGGGCGCGGCCGGGGCCGGGTTGTCCATCCTGCTGGCGCGGCATCTGGACCGCCGCGCGTTCCAGGTGCTGCTGATCGGCGCGCTGCTGGCGATGGTGGCGGTGGTGCTGTTCAAGTTCCGGCCGGAGGTGGTCAAGGACGACGAGCTGGAGACGCGCGTGCTGGCGGTGATCGACCGGTTGCTGGAGAACACGCGGTTCGCGCAGTTCCCGCTGCTGCCTAGCTATTGGCTGAGCGCGAGCGTGCAGAACATGGCGGAGGGCGCGCTGAGGTCGGCGGGCTTCTTCGCGTTGGTGCTGCTGAGCCACGCGCTGTTCTTCGGCATGTTGGCGACGACGCGGCTGGGCCCCGCCTTCTACGAGGCGTCGAGCGTGGTGCAGAGCCGTGGCAGCATGTTCGCGCGCTGGACATGGTTCCAACGGGTGGAGGCGCGCCGGCGCAAGCTCGCGAAGCTCAGCCTGCTGCTGCGTCCGCGCGACTGGATGGATGCGGTCCTAGGCTGGCGCGGGATCCTGCCCTCGGACGTCCGGGCGCTGGTGGCCAAGGACCTGCGGGTCTTCTGGCGCGACACGGCGCAGTGGGGCCAGACGCTGATGCTCTTCGGCCTGCTCACGGTGTACATCATCAACCTCCGGCACTTCACGCGGCAGCTCGATTCGCCGTTCTGGATCTCGCTGGTGAGCTACCTGAACCTCGGCGCCTGCGCGCTGAACCTCGCGACCATCACCACGCGCTTCGTGTTCCCGCAGTTCTCGCTCGAAGGGAAGCGCGTGTGGGTCGTGGGCCTCGCGCCGCTCGGGCTCGTCGCGGTCGTGCGGCTCAAGTTCTGGTGCGCGACGGTCGCCACGCTGGTCGTGATGCAGGCGCTGACCTTGCTGTCCTGCACGCTGCTGCATCTCGGGCCGGCGCGGACGGCGTTCTTCGCGGCGACGGTCACGGTGATGACCTTCGTGCTGAACGCGCTGGCGGTCGGCCTAGGAGCGTTGTACCCGGATTTCAAGGAGACGAACCCGAGCAAGATCGTGAGCGGGTTCGGAGGTACGTTCTGCCTGGTGCTGAGCTTCCTCTACATCGTGGTGTCGGTCGTGCTGCTGGCCTTGGGCAGCCCGTGGGGATGGAGCCCGAGCTCGATGGACGACTTCGAACCGGGCAAGGCGGCGTTCACGTGGACCGTGTTCCTGTTGATGAGCGCGCTGGCCGGCTGGTTCCCACTGCGCCTCGGCTTGCG
This sequence comes from Verrucomicrobiota bacterium, assembly GCA_038226425.1. GTDB lineage: Bacteria > Verrucomicrobiota > Verrucomicrobiia > Limisphaerales > UBA9464 > CAIVQB01. The sequence continues at coordinate 4,271 of JBBRQL010000201.1, read as the reverse complement.
CAAGGTCGAGCACACCGAGCTCTGAGCCGTCAGAGCTCGGTTGAAAAAGCAGAGTCGCTCGAAAAGCCGATGCTGATCCGGGCCTGGAAGGGGGTTGCGAGCGATGCGGATTCCCCAACCCGGAGGGTTGGCAGCCATTAGCCGGGGGTGAGCGCAGCGACACCCCCGGAAACGCGCCGCGAGGGATTGCACCCTGGAAGGGTGCCAGCAGCCCGTCAGCAGCCCGTCGGCAGCTTGGTCATGTGGCTGGCATCCCTCCGGGATGCTTCGGATTGGGACCGGTGAACCGGGGGTGTCGTCGCGCTCCGCTCCTCGACCCCCGGCTAATCGCTGGCAACCCTCCGGGTTGCTCAGACAGGCGACTTTTACAAACAAGCTTTGAGGAATCGCCGCTAATCCAAGCTGTTGGATGGGCGAGGACGGCGGTCGTGCGGCGGACTCTTCGCAAAAAAATGAGCGCCGATCAGCGGTTCTCTCCCCGGCGGAAAACAAAGACGCCCGGGGCTGATCAGCCTCGGGCGTCCGCGATCGAAGTGGTGGAGAGGACGGGTAACGCTCCCGCATGGCCTTGCTTGCAAAGCAAGTGCATTACTTGTCTGCCACCTCCCCACGGTGGGCTGACCGACGCAGCGGGCAGCGCCGTGAAATTGTTCGACGCCTCCGCGGTCGTCGAGCCGTTTCTTGCGGGAGCCGGAAGCCACCACGAAGCCGGGCTCGCCAAAGACGCCGCCGAGGATTTCCATCGGCGCATGACTTCCCGGTCCTCCTCTTTCGCCCTCAAGGTCGCCGCTGGTCTGCTCTTGGGCTCCGGCGCCGCGCTCCGCGCGGAGACGCCGCCGCCGTGGCCCGGCGACGGTTGGCGGCGCGAGCACCGCGTCATCGACCTGCACCAGCACATCGACGGCACGGCCGAGCGCACCGGGCGCGCGGTGCGGATCATGGACCGCGCGGGCATCGGCATCGGCGCGAACCTCAGCGGCGGCGTGGTGACCGCGAAGCCGGGCGAGAAATCGGAGTTCGAGCGGATGAAGGAGCTGGCCGACCAGGTCGCGCCCGGCCGCTTCGTGCAGTACTTCAACCTCGACTACGCGGGCTGGGACGAACCGGGCTTCGCCGAACGTGCCGTGGACCAGATCGATCGCGCCCACAAGCTCGGCGCCGCGGGCTTCAAAGAATGGAAGCGCCTCGGGCTCTATCTGCGCGACGGCAAGGGCGAGCTCATCAAGATCGACGACCCGAAGCTCGACGGTGTCTGGCGGCGCTGCGGCGAGCTGGGATTGCCGGTGAGCATCCACGTCGCCGATCCGCGCGCTTTCTGGCTGCCCTTCGACAAGGAGAACGAGCGCTGGCGCGAGCTGCGCGACCACCGGCCGTGGTGGTTCGGCGACGCGAAGAAGTACCCGGCCCGCGAGGATCTGCTGGCCGCCTTGGAACGCGTCATCACGCGCCATCCGAAGACCACGTTCGTCTGCGTCCACTTCGCCAACAACTCCGAGGACATCGACTGGGTGGACCGCCAGCTCGACGCGCATCCGAACATGCATGCCGACCTCGCTGCGCGCATCCCGGAGCTCGGACGGCACGCGCCGGAGAAGGTCCGCCGGATGTTCACGAAGCACCAGGACCGCATCCTCTTCGCCTCCGATTTCCAGGTGTACGCCAAGCTCATCCTCGGCTCGTCCGGCGACGACGAGGACCCGACCGACGACGACGCGGCGACCTTCTTCCACAAGGAATGGCGATGGCTCGAGACGGGCGACCGCGATTGGCAGCACATGACGCAGATCCAGGGCGACTGGACCATCAGCGCCATCGGCTTGCCGCCGGAGGTGCTGCGGAAGATCTACTTCGACAACGCGCGGAAGCTGCTCGTGCGCTCGCTGCCGTTCGCGACCGTGAAGGCGAAACATATCACCCGCGACTTCGTGCCCGACGGGATCTTGTCCGAGCCCGAGTGGGCGCTGGCGACGCCGTTCCGGCTTGAGCAGGAGGCCGTCGACGGACGGGCGCGTCCGGAGATCAGCACCACATGCCGGGTGCTCTGGTCCGACAAGTTCCTCTACTTGAGCTACGAGAGCCCGTTCACCGAGCTCACCGACTTCGGTCCCGCGCGTCCGGGCGAGCGTGTCGCGCCGGCCGCTTCGCTCTGGGACAAGGATGTCGTGGAGCTCTTCGTCGCGCCGGATCCGTCGAAGCTCACGCACTACACCGAATACGAATGGGCGCCGAACAACGAGGCGCTCGACCTGCGGTTGAAGCGGCCGGAATCGGACTTCGCGTGGAGCAGCGGCATGGAGTGGAAGGTCCGCGTGGACACGGCGAAGAAGGTCTGGACCACCGAGGTGCGGATCCCGCTGGCCGCGTTCGGCGACAAGTTGCCGCAAGCCGGCACGCGCTGGCGCGCGAACCTCTACCGCATCGACCGCGCGCACAAAGCCTTCCTCGCGTCGAACCCGGTGCTCAACGGTAGCTTCCACACGCCGGACCGGTTCGGCTGGCTGGAGTTCGAGCGGTGAGCCCGGCTGTCTGCCGTCTCCGCCAGAACGATGCAGATGGATATGGGTGGAACGGCCAACCTGGCCGTTCTCGGCGGCAACTTGCCGCCGAGCTTCGGCACGAGGGCGCACCCACCGGAGGATGCGTTCCCGGCGCACCCGACGCGGCGGCCCGTTCCACCCAGCCTTGGACTGCTTGGTCCCGGGTTGGACTGCCTGAAAAATCCGGATGCTTGAGCAACCCTCCGGGTTGAAACCGCACCTTCGCACCCGCCACCTGACGCCAAGTTTGCCACGACCCGCCTTCTACGCGATCCTCTGGCCCGTATGGAACAAGCAATCCCACGGGTCGTCGTGCTCGGTGCCGGGTTCGGCGGGCTGACCTTCTGCCAGGCGTTCCGCCATCCCCGCGCCGTGGTCTATCTCGTGGACCGGCAGAACCACCACCTCTTCCAGCCGCTGCTCTACCAGGTGGCGACCGCCGGCCTTTCCGCGCCGGAGATCGCGCAGCCGATCCGCGCCGTGTTCCACGACCGGCCCGATGTCCATGTCCACCTCGCCAACGTGGAGGACATCCGGCCGGCGACCCGCGAGATCGTGGTCGATGGCAAGGCGCACTCGTACGACTACCTCGTCTTCGCCCTCGGCGGGCGCACGAGCTACTTCGGTCATCCCGAGTGGGAAGCCTTCGCGCCCGGGCTCAAGTCGCTGGACGACGCGCAACGGATCCGCCGCGAGCTGCTCTGCGCGTTCGAGCACGCTGAGAACACCTCCGACGAGGCCGAACGCCGCCGCTTGATGACCATCGTGGTCGTCGGCGGCGGCCCGACCGGCGTGGAGCTGGCGGGCGCGTGCAGCGAACTCGCTCGGCACGTGCTGCGCCGGGACTTCAAACGCATCGATCCGGCGCAGGCCAAGGTGGTGCTCATCGAGGGCAGCCCGCGGCTGCTCGGGCCGTTCCCCGAGGAGCTCGCCCAGAACGCCCGCGAGGCCTTGGAGGCGATGGGCGTCGAGGTCCGCTGCGACACGCGGGTGAAGAACATCACCAAAGGCCGGGTCGAGCTGATGGACGGCTCGGCGATCGAGGCGGAGAACATCCTGTGGGCGGCCGGCGTCGCCGCGTCGCCGTTGACCGCGAAGCTGGGCGTGCCGCTCGACCGCGCGGGTAGGGTGCTCGTGGGACCCGACCTCAGCATCCCGGGGCATCCGGAGATCTTCGTGGTCGGTGACGCGGCCTACCTCTTGGACAAGGACGGCCAGGTCGTCCCCGGCGTGTCGCCCGCGGCGATGCAAGGGGCCAAGCACGTCGCCCGGATCATCGCAAGCGAGCTGGACGGCACGCCCGAACGGCCGCCGTTCGACTACTGGGACAAGGGGAGCATGGCCACCATCGGCCGTTCCGCCGCGGTCGCGAAGCTGGGACCCTTGCAGATGACGGGCTTCTTCGCCTGGACCGCGTGGTTGTTCGTCCACCTGCTCTTCCTCGTCGGGTTCCGCAACAAGGTCGCGGTGCTCTGGCAGTGGTTCTACAGCTACGTCACGTATCGCCGCGGCGCGCGGATCATCACGGGGTTGAAGTGGTGAGGCGGGTCAGTGTGATCAGTGACCGGTGATTGGTGACCAGTGACCAGTGACCAGTGATCAGTGGTCGGTCCAACGTTCGACGTTCGACGTTCGACGTTCGACGTTCGACGTTCGACGTTCGACGTTCGACGTTCAACGTTCGACGTTCAACGTTCCGCGTTCAACGTTCAACGTTCCGCGTTCAACGTTCCG
>JBBRQL010000200.1:0-7911 GCA_038226425.1 Verrucomicrobiota bacterium | reverse complement strand
TTCATCACCCGGGAGCCTGCCGCAGACCTCACGAAGGCCGACCCGCGGATACGCCTCCGACGCTCTCCCAAGGCCTTTCACTCCTCCACCACTCGCTTGATAACACGGACACCGTTGCGTCCGACGCGTCCGCATCCGCGTCGGCGACCGCACCTTCTGCGGCACCGCGGAGGCGCTCGACGAAAAAGGCGCGCTGCTGGTCCGCAGCGAGCACGGCCGCCTCGAACGCATCGTCGGCGGCGACGTGACGCTGGAGAAATAACAAGGTCCGCGGCCCGATCCGGTGCCCGGCCTGCTCTCAGCAAACCGGGAGTCAGCCGCGCGCTAGTCCGCGACCACCGCTCGGAAAAAGTAGCCGCCCCCGGCGAAGACACGGGCCCGGTCACTTTGGAATCCAGACCGGAGAATGTTCGTGGAATACGCCTGCCAAGCAGTGAAACCGGTCGAGTTCTCTCAGCCGGGACCCTTCATTTGAACAGAAGGGAACGAAGGAAACGAAGCGACCAGCAGGGGCGACCAGGCCTTTGCGGTCGCTCACTGCCGCCACCCTTTGGTGGACCCTTCCATTATGACACGCAGTTCAATTCCCGCCTCCCCGCTCTGTGTTCCCTTCGTTGGCTTCTGTTCCAACCGCAGGGTTCCGGCTCAGAGCCTGTTTGAAAACTCACCGACAGTAGCGGGACAGGCCTCCAGCCCGCGGTCACAGAGACGACCGACGCGGGCTGGAAGCCCGCCCGCAGACAGGCAGGATGCCTATACCCCTTTTCGAACTGGCCCTGAAGACCATATCCGGAATGCACTTGCCCCGCCGCGTCAGAGCGGGTGAGCGCAGGTCGCGTCCGGCCTTTCCTGAGTCCTCGGGCCGCGAATTTTCGAACTGCTACATCTGCGTCAGAACTGCAGATGTCGGGTTCCGCGACGAGGATTTCGGGCATAGGATGTCGCGTGATAGCGGCCTGCCGAACCACCTTCTGCGACAGTGGCCCCGAGGCGCGGCCACTGCGACCGCGACGGCGCTCCGGCCGTCAGTGCAGTGCTTCGGTAGGCCCCGGTATGCCTGCTATCGCTTGAACGCCATGACCAAAACACCACCGGCGACCAGAGCGATGCCAAGCCACTCCCGTGCGGATGGGCGCTCACCCAGAAAGGCGAAGGCGAACACGGCCACAAGAACCAGGCTGAACTTGTCGATCGGCGCGACCTTTGAGGCTTCCCCAAGTTGCAGAGCGCGGAAGTAGCAGACCCAGGAAGCTCCCGTCGCCAACGCGGACAATCCGAGAAAGGCCAAGGTCTTGGTCGAGAGCGTTCGCGGATCGCTCCATTTCCCCGCGTAAGTGACAAAGGCCCCGAGCACCAAGACGATGAAGACGGTGCGGATCAGCGTGGCAAAGTCGGAGTCGACGCCTTGGATCCCGATCTTCGCGAAGATCGCCGTGAGCGCGGCGAAGCAGGCAGACAGCGCTGCCCAGAAGAACCAGTCGGGTGGAGTGGTGAGCATGTTTTCAGGAGCCCAGACCCAGGCTCAGCGACCTGGCTGACGGGACTCATGGAGTCCTTCCGGAGCAGGGTGGGCGGGTCGGCTGAAGCGCAGGGTCGACAACAGCCTACCGCAGGGAGCCTGGGCGCGTTTCACTGAACGGCAGGCGGTTGCCACAACTCGACCTTGTTCCCCTCAGGATCGATGACCCAAGCAAACTTGCCATGCTCAGAGTCATCGCTCCTTTCGAGGACGTCGCAGCCTTCCACTTTGAGCGCCTCGACCAAAGCGTGAATGTCCTCAACGCCGTAGTTCACCATGAAGGACGCTTTGCTGGGCGCAAACTGATCGCTTTCCTCCGGACAGATCAACCACGCGGTCGTTCCACCTGTGGGCTTGCCGTCCGGGGCGGCCCAGTCGAAAGCCGCTCCGCCCCACTCCTGGACATCGATACCGAGGTGACGCTTGTACCACGCCTGCAGCGCAGGCGCATCTTTTGCCTTGAAGAATATACCGCCGATACCTGTGACCCGCTTCATTTGAACCTTTGACCTGTGGTGTTTGGGGTGACGGTTACATGGGGCCTAGACCCAAGCCCACCGAAGGCGGGCAGGGAGGAAGACCGACTACACGACGTGTGCCACCTCCGTTCGGTGCAGCGCAAGGATATTATCCGTTTTTATTCTTATCTATCTTCCGGTCACGATGGATGAACCATTTGAATATCAGAAATCAGGAGATTGCTAAATGCGGCCCGAAATTGAAAGACCGGCCCACTCCAGCTTCGTCATGAGGAGGTAAGGCGGCGTGTAAAGGCGTCAAAACAGCCACAGCACGCAAGAATATTCGCCCGACAGGGTTCGATTCCGAATCTCCAGCGTTGAGAATTCATAATATTAACTCTCCAACGGGAACCGCAGCGACAAAACTAACCGCGACATGGTGCCATAGTCTCTTTGAAGTCATGGTGGTTTGCCCAACGACCCGAGCTTGGTGATCTGGCCCATGAACGGCGTGGACTGGAACAAGAGTGCGATGGAGGGGTTCCCTGCAACGTATGGTTAGCAGCCTGGTCATTTTGCGATGGGAGCCTGGCAAACCACTCGGCTGCCGTTGAGCGTCACGGGAACGAGCCGAGGCGATTCCTCGGTGAGAAATCGAGGCGTCTCGGAAAGTGCGAAAGTAGGCGGTGGTCCGATGCGTGACTGAACGCTTCGGTGAACAAGGTAAGGAACGGCGGTCGCCTCTACAAGTAGCAGCCCAACTACGACAAGGATGATGGTGCGTGTTTTCACGAGACGCGCGAACGCCGCCTGACGACCCAAGCTCAGCGCCCGCAGCCACCGCCCGTCGTCTCAAGAACCTCCACGACCAAGCCCTCGCCCTGAACATGAAACTCGTTCCAGCATAACAGCATCTCAGTCCTGTTACTCAGGAGGCGCGTTTGTCATTGCGTTGGAGCCGCCTGACGAGAGTTTCTGCTGGCGAGGTTGAGAAAGGCTGGGACGCTGAAAACCATGCTGCCGACCACCGACATGATAATGAACGCAAGCCAACCCGGAGAGCGGATGCCCCAGCGGTGAATGAGCCAGGCGAAAAGAAACATGAGAAGAACTGCCTCCGTGATGAACACCAACGCGATTGGGTTGGTGAGTGCGGCATGGAGAGATGCCGGAGCGACAAGGGAATAGTAGAGAAAGAAGCCGTTGGGAATGATGAGGCCAAACAATGCCAATCCCAAGAACAGCTTTTCCTGTGTTTCGGTAAAGGGTTTCATGCGGTTCGGAGAATGTGCGAGGTCGCGCCTAACATCGTATTCGGCGACTTTCTTGGTGCGTGATGGTCGCCATATTGCCGAGGCAGGAACCTCTCGGAGATGGAATCGGCTGTCCAGCAATGAGTTCTTTCAAACCTCGAATTTCTGTTTCGCCGAACGTGGAGGAGACACGACTCACCAGACCGAGGTGCATACTGGCAATATCCGTTGCTGGACCGGCTGGCCGCCACTTACGCGGAACCTCCGCGGCCGGTTCGCCCGCCGGGACAGACCGGTGATTTGGACGGGACCCGGGATGAGCGACCTCGGACAGCGCAACGTCCCGGCCAAGCCCCCCGGTTCCCCTGCCCTGCGGCATCGCGCTTACTTGCTCGGTCAGCCCTCGGTCGCCAAGGCGGCGCGGAAGTTGGCGGCTTCGGCCTCGATCGAGCCGACCAGGTCGAGGAGGTTTCCGGTATCGCCGGATCTTGCCTGCTGCTCCAGGTGCGAGCACAGTGCAGCGAGCCGCCGTCCGCCCAAGTTGCTGGCGCTGCCTTTCAACGTGTGCGCGGCGTCCTTGAGCCGGCCGATGTCCCCTGCATCCGCGGCGGACCGGATCGCGGCCACCCGTGGACCGAGGTCGTCCAAGACCAACCGGATCAGCTCGACGAGGGCCGAGGAATCGCCGGGCACCCGGTAGGCGTCCAACGCGGAGAACTCCAGCGTCGGCAGCTCGGAGGCGGGCTCCTTGGAACCCGGGACCGCCGCTGTGGGCGGCGTCCGAGCGGCCGGGGCGACGGCGCCCGGGGCGGTCAGCTGGTCCAGTCCCCGTTTGAGGGCCGCCGCGAGGGCGGCCTCGTCGAGCGGCTTGGTGATGAAATCGTCCATGCCCGACGCGAGGCAGCGCTCGCGGTCGCCTGCCATGGCGTTCGCGGTGAGCGCGATGATGTAGTGCGCCGGACGCACGCCGTAGTCCCCATCGCCTTCGGCGCGACGGATGCGACGGGTCGTCTCGTAGCCGTCGAGCTCGGGCATCTGGCAATCCATCAGCACGGCCTCGAACGGTTCGCGGGCCAGCAGCTCGAGAGCGGCCAGGCCGTCCGACGCGACCACGGCGGTGTGCCCGAGCTTCTTGAGCAGCGTGAGCGCGACGCGCTGGTTGACCACGTTGTCCTCGGCGAGCAGGAGCCGCAGCGGGCGCGTCCCGTTGGGCAGCCCGTCCTCGATGCCGGTCGTGGCGAAGCGCCGGGCCTCGGATTCGGCCAAGATGTCCTCGCCGCGGAGCAACCGGCCGATGACGTCGCGGAGGCGTGCCTGTTTCACCGGTTTCACCAGATGTCCGGCGATGCCGACCGTCCTCAGCAGACCCGGATCAAGGCGCTGGCCGAGCGGCGCCAGGAGCACAACGTGCAACGAGGCGAGGCCGGGCAACGAATGCGCCTCGTGGGCGAAGGTGAGGCCGTCCATGTCCGGCAACTGGAGCTTCACCAGCGCGGCGGCGAAGGGGCGGCCGTCGGCGTCGCCCTGCCGGAGCATCGCGAGCGCCTCGGCGGCGGACGCCGCGAACGCGGCCTCGACCGGCAACGTCCCGAGCTCGTGCTGGAGAGCCGTGCGCGTGGATGCGTGGTCGTCCACGACCAGGATGCGGGCCGGGGGGCCGGGCGGGAACGCCGGGAGCGGCACCGGTGTGACCATCGTGGTGCTCCGCGCGAAGCGGGTGGTGAACCAGAAGGTGCTCCCCTGCCCTTCGGTGCTGCTCAGGCCGATCTCGCCGCCCATGCGCGCGACGAGCTGGCGGCTGATGGACAAGCCTAGGCCGGTGCCGCCGAACCGCCGGGTCGTCGAGCCGTCGGCCTGTTCGAAGGCCTCGAAGATCTTCGACTGCGACTCGGACCGGATGCCGATGCCGGTGTCGCGGACCTCGAAGCGCACCTGCACGTCGTCCGGCGTGGCGGAGACGACCTCGGCGCGGAGCGCGACCTCGCCTTCCAGGGTGAACTTGATCGCGTTGCCGAGCAGGTTGGTGAGCACCTGCCGGAGCCGGCCGGCGTCGCCGCGGACGAGCTGCGGCAACCGGTGGTCGATCCACACGGAGAACTCGATGTGCTTGCTGTAGGCGCGCTCGGCGAGCAGCTCGGCCGTGTCCTCGATGGTGTCGCGCAGATCGAGGTCCGAGGTCTCGAAGCTGACCTTGCCCGACTCGAGCTTCGACAGGTCGAGCAGGTCGTTGATGATGGTGAGCAGCGCGTTCCCGGCGTCGCGGACCAGCTCGGCGTAGTCGCGCTGCTCGGCGGTGAGCGGCGTGTCGAGCAGCAGCCGGGTCATGCCGATGATGGCGTTCATCGGCGTGCGGATCTCGTGGCTGGTGTTGGCGAGGAACTGCGACTTGGCCTTCGCGCTGGCGAGGGCGGCGTCGCGGGCAGCGGCGAGCTCGGCGTTGGCGCGGCTGAGCTCCTCCTCGGCGCGCTTGCGGGCGGTGATGTCCTCTACCGTGCCCTCGTAGTAGCGGAGCTCGCCCGAAGGGCCGCGGACGGCGCGGGAGTTCTCCGAGATCCAGATGACGCTGCCGTCCTTGCGGAAGACCTGGCTCTCGAACTTGTCGACCTTGTCGGATCCTTGGAGGGCCGCGGCGAACTCGTCGCGCCGGCCGCTCTCCACGTAGAGCTGGTGCTCGATGTCGGTGCGTTTGGCGACCAGCTCCTCCGGTGTGTCGAAGCCGTAGATCTTGGCGAGGGCGATGTTCGCGCTGCGGTAGTTGCCCTCGGGGGTGGTCTGGAAGATGCCTTCGACGGCGTTCTCGACGATGCCGCGGTAGTTGGCCTCGGCCTGTTCGAGCAGTTCCTGCGCGGCCTTCAGCTCGGTGATGTCCTTGGAGATGCCGAAGGTGCCCACGACTTCTCCGCGGGCGTCGCGCAGCGGCAGCTTGCTGGTGAGCGCCCAGGTGGCCCGCCCGTCGGCCCAGGTCTCCTTCTCGGTGAAGCCGAGCAGCGGTCCGCCGGTGGCGATGACGCGCTGTTCGTCGGCGAGCGCGGCGTCGGCGTGCTCCTTGGAGAAGAAATCGTGGTCGGTCTTCCCCTCGAGCAGGCGGGCGTCGGCCTGGCCGAGCTTCACCGCCAGCGCGTGGCTGGCGCGGATGATCCGCGACGACCGGTCCTTGAAGTAGATCACGTCCGGCGCCGAATCGAGCAGCGCGCGCAGGAGGTCCTGTTCATGGGCCAGCGCAGCCTGGGCCCGGTGCTCCGCGGTGACGTCCCAGAAGATGCCCTGGAGCCCGACCGGTTGGCCGGTGGCGTCGAGCAGCGGCGTCTTGATGACGTGGAACCAGTGCGTCTCGCCGTCGGGAGTGACGTTGATCTCGGTGGTCTCGAACAGCTCGCCGGACGAGATCACCCGCTGGTCGTCCTGCGTGATGCGGGCCGCCAGGTCGCGCGGGAACAGGTCGAAGTCGGTCTGCCCGACGATGTCCGCCCGCGCCCGGTCGACCGTCTCGCAGAAGCGGCGGTTCACGAACGTGAACCTTCCCGAGAGGTCCTTGCGGAAGATGTTCTGGGGAAGGCTCTCGACCAGCGCCTCGAAGAAGGTCTCGCTATCGCGCAGCATCGCCTCGGTCCGCCGGTGCTCCTCGGTCGCCCGGGAGAGGCTGCGCGCATGATGCCGGAGGTCGAGGCGCATCACGACCTCGCGGGCCACGGTCTGGAGGCCGGCCCGCTGGCGGGTGGTCAACCGCCGCGGCGCGCGGTCCATCAACCCGAGCGCGCCGACCACTTCGCCCGCGGAGTTGCGCAAGGGCATCCCGGTGAACCAGCGGAAACCCGCCGCCCTGGCCTCCGGCGGCTCGCGGAGCTCGAGCCAATCGTGCTGTCCCAGCACCTGCCGGCAGAGCCCGAGCGCGACGGCGACATGCTCGCTCCCGAGCCCGAACTGGCCCTCGATCTGCGCCGGGTCGCCCTCCGCCAGGACCACGAGGGCGACGGGCACGAACCCGACCTGCGCGGCGAGGTTCGCGAGATCGTCGAAGGGCCCGCCGACCGAGGCGGGCATGGGGGCGGCATCCGGTGTCATCGCGACCGCCAATTAAGACCGTCGCGGGAAAACTCCAAGCCCCAAGTCGGGTGTGACCGGAAGTGGCAGACGGAAGTGGGGGGCCGGAACGGAACGTCCCGGTCTCCGGCATGTCCGGCGCAGGCTGCGTTGTCTGTGGGCTCGCATCGGGTTTTCCCGTCGGTCGATCTGGCCTCGGATGCTCCAGAGCGTCCTTTCGATCCTCCCTATCCCAGCGGGAGAGATCCACCGGTCCACGAAATTTCGTCGAGAGAGCCCCCGGACCGGAGCGCGGGCGGCCCGCCCTCGCCTCCTGTCCGGTTCATGGGCAAGGGCCGGGACGAGAGTGAATGGATCGGGCAAACCCTTGGCACATCGATGAACTGGCGGCCTCCCCCCTACCCTGCCCCTCCGTCCGGGATAGTCGTCGGATGTCGTCGCCGGGCCGACGCATCAAGATTGTGAGCAAATCCAACGAATCCAAAGATTCTCACTGGGGCAACCGGTGGTTCAACTCTGCCGGATTTTCCGAGCCACTCGTTTTGGTCCGGGATCCACGCGGAATTTGGATGCGTCGGCCCTGCCCGACGATGACTTGGGTCTTGAACCTCGACCGCTTCGTCCGGACGCTGTCCCC
>JBBRQL010000199.1:0-8092 GCA_038226425.1 Verrucomicrobiota bacterium | reverse complement strand
CGTTCAGGAGAAGCGGTCGTCGGTCCAGGGATCGGCGGTGTTCGAGTAGCCGCGCACTTCCCAGAATCCGAGGATGTCGCGGTCGAGGAAGGTGATCTCGCGGATCCACTTCGCGCCCTTCCAGGCGTAGCGCTTGGGGACGATGACGCGGGCCGGGCCGCCGTGCTCGCGGGGCAGGGGAGCGCCGTTCCACGAGTGCGCGATGAGCACGTCGTCGTCCATCATCACGTCGAGCGGGTTGTTGGTGGAGTAGCCGTCGTAGCTCTTGAAGAAGACGTGGGTGGCGCTGTCCTTGGGTCGCACGAGGTCGGCGAGCGTGAAGAACGACACGCCTTCCCACGCCATGTCGAACTGGCTCCAGGTCGTCACGCAGTGGAAGTCGCTCACGTCCTTCGATTGAGGCAGCGCGAGGAAGGCGTCCCACGAGAGCGTGACCGGGTTCTCGACATGGCCGCCGATCTTGAGCTCCCATCGGTCGGGCGGCACCTCCGGCTTCACGCCGAGGTCGAGCACCGGGAAGTTCTCGACCTGGCGTTGTCCCGGGGGCAGCCGGTCGGAGGAGCGGACGGCCGGCTTGGCGAGAGCGGATTGCTTGCGTGCCCAGCGTTCTTTGGCCGCGATGTAGGCTTCTTTCACCGCCGCGGAGTGTGGCGGCGGACCGGGGGAACGCAAGACGACCGAAATAAGGCTTGCACCGGATTTGGCGGACCGTTAACTACGCCGCTCCTTTAAGACGAAAGGCAAAATTTTATGGCTCGTATCTGTCCTATCTCCGGCAAGCGCCCCATCAAGGGCAACCACATCTGGCGCTCCGGTAAGGCGAAGAAAAAAGGCGGCATCGGCACGCACGTGACCGCCATCACCAAGCGCCGGTTCTTCCCGAACCTGCAGAAGGTGAAGGTCCTCCTGCCCAACGGCCAGGTGAAGCGCATCCGCGTCGCGGTGAGCGTGATCAAGAAGGGCCAGCTCAAGTTGGCGCCGCTGCGCACGTGGAAGAAGCCCGAGGCGAAAGCGGCCTGAGCCGTCGTCCTTGGTCTCCAATGAAGGCGCAGTCCTTGAAGGGCTGCGCTTTTTTTCGTGTCGTCTGACAGACCACGGTCCCGCGGCGGTGGAGTCTTGGAGTCCCGGGGCAAAGGTCGGACGGGCCGCATCGGTCCGCTGCTCGGCCTCGCCGAAAAGCAAGAGGACGAACTTTCGCGATCGCGCCCCGTCTTCCGGTGGATAAAAAGGGCACCGTCTTTCCAAGTAGCGGACGACAGGAACGTCCCCGGTGGCCGCGCCCGCGGTCGAGGGTGCGGTCCGAAGTGGCGGACAAGGCGGCCGGCGCAGATTCGGACTTGCTCTGTAGAAAACACCGGCCGGAGAGTGAATCTGGAAAACAGGAAAGCAGGAAAATCCGAGCTTTGACGGGTTCGTTCCTGTTTTCCGGTTTTCCAGATTAATCTCTTCGCACCGCTCGCGGTTGCGACCTCTCGGTCCCGCCCGTAGCCTGCGCCCATGGTCCATGACCCGTCCCACGATGCGCTGCTCCAGAAAGTCTGGGACGGCGGGCGCATCGATCGCGCGGAAGCATCGCGTCTCTGGCAGCTCCCGCTCGAGGAGCTCGGCGCACTGGCCGATCGCCGCCGGCAGCTCGTGAAAGCCTCCGCCTTCGGTGGCCGCGGGGCCGATATCGTCACCTACATCGTCGACCGCAACGTCAACTACACCAACGTCTGCGACGTCTACTGCAAGTTCTGCGCGTTCTGGCGCACCGAGAAGGACGCCGACAGCTACGTCATCACGCTCGACGAGCTGGACCGCAAGATCGAGGAGACGATCGCGCTCGGCGGCACGCAGATGCTGATGCAGGGCGGCCACCATCCGAAGCTCACCAAGCAGTGGTACCTCGACCTGCTCGGCCATGTGCGCGAGAAGTTCCCGGGCTTCAACGTCCACGGCTTCAGCCCGAGCGAGTTCATCCATTTCCAGGAGGTCTTCGGCGAACCGGTCGAGCAGATCCTCCGTGATTTCGTGGCCGCCGGTTACGGATCGTTGCCCGGCGGCGGCGGCGAGATCCTCGTGGACCGCGTGCGCAAGAAGATCTCGCCGCTCAAGGCGGACACCGCCGAGTGGATGGGCGTGATGGACACCGCTCACCGTCTCGGCCTGGCGAGCACGGCGACGATGATGTTCGGCCACGTCGAGACCCTTGATGAGCGCATCGAGCACCTGGACGTCGTCCGCGCGCAGCAGGACAAGTCGCTGGCGCGGTTGCGGCATGCGGGAAGCGGGATGCGGCATGACGAAGCTTCACCTATCCGCCAGGCGGCGGCCTATGCGGAGGCGCTGGAGAGCGGCACGGTGAACGGCGGCGCGTTCACGGCGTTCATCTGCTGGACGTTCCAGCCGGAGAACACGGTGCTCAAGGCGCCGACCGTCGGCGCGCACGAGTATCTCAAGACGCAGGCGCTCGGCCGCATCTACCTGGACAACATCCCGAACATCCAGAGCTCATGGGTCACGCAGGGCCAGGAGATCGGCCAGATCGCGCTGAAGTTCGGCGCGAACGACCTCGGGTCGATCATGATCGAGGAGAACGTGGTGAGCAGCGCCGGCACGACCTTCCGCATGGGCGTGTCCGACATGCGGCGTCTCATCGCCGACCTCGGCCACGAACCCCGCCAGCGCGACAACTGGTATCGCGAAGCGTGATGGGTCTCGGGTCCGAGGTCTCACGGCTCACGTCGGGTGAAGGCGTGATGCGTGATGCGTGATGCGTGATGCGTGATGCGCCCGACCTTCGACCTTCGACCTGAGACCTGAGACCTTCGACCTGAGACCTGAGACTTGAGACTTGGGCCCTTCAGCCCGGACCTACTTCTTCAGATACTCCGCCAGCCACGCGAAGATCGTCTGGTGCCAGAGCTCGCTGTTCTGGGGCTTGAGCACCCAGTGGCCCTCGTCGGGGAAATAGAGCAGCTTGGACGGCACGCCCTGCCGTTGCAGCGCGGTGAAAAGATCCAGCCCCTGCGCGATGGGGACGCGGAAATCGAGCTCGTTATGGACGACCAGGTTCGGCGTCTTGAACTGCTTCGCGAACCGGTGCGGCGAGTGGTCGCTGAACTTCGGGTTCTCCCACGGCAGGCCGTGGTCCCATTCGTCGAACCACAGCTCTTCGGTCGTGCCGTACATCGTGTCGAAGTTGTAAACGCCGCAGTGCGTGACCAGCGTCTTGAACTTGTCCGTGTGGCCCTGGAACCAGTTCATCATGTAGCCGCCGAACGACGCGCCGGCGGACGCCATCCGGGTCGTGTCCACGTAGGGCTGCTTCTCGAGGAACGCCAAGGACGCCATCAGGTCCTCCACCACCTTGCCGCCCCAGTCGCCGGAGATCTCGTCGGTGAACTTCTGGCCGAACCCGGTCGAGCCGCGCGGGTTGGGCATCGCGACCACGTAGCCCTGCGCCGCCCAGACCTGCGGGTTCCAACGGTACGACCACGAATCCATGAAGGCGCTCTGCGGACCGCCATGGACCCAGAAGACGAGCGGCCACTTCTTCGCCGGATCGAAGCCGGGCGGTTTCAGGATCCACATCTGCACCGGCGCGCCGCCGGCCCCTGGCACCGTGACCGTCTCCGGGCGCGCCAGGTCGAGCTGCGCGACGATCGCATCGTTCACATGTGTCAACGGAACCGCCCCGCCGCCGGTCAAAGGCGCGCGGAAGACCTCGGCCGGCGCGCCCATGTGGTGGCGGGTGAAGACGATCGCCTTGCCGTCCGGTGCCACGTCCGCCTCGGCGGAGACGCCGCCGGTGGCGAACGGTTTCACGTCGTCGCCAGCGGTGGAGACGGTCCACAGCGCCTTCGTCCCTTTGTCCTCGGCAGCGATGACAAGAGTCTTCGATCCGGGCGTCCAAGTGATGTCCTCGACCGAGGAATCGAAGCCGGCGGTCAGGCTGCGCGTCGCGCCGGTCGCGCGGTCGAGCAGCATCAGTTGCCAGCGGTCGGCCTCGAACCCGGCGCGTGCCTGCGCGCGGAAGGCGATGGATTTGCCGTCGGGCGAATAGCGGGGGCATCCGTCCGCGGCCGGGTTCTTCGTGAGCTGGCGCCGGGCTCCGGTCTTCAGGTCCACGGCCCAGAGGTCATGGTCGGTGCTCCAGGCCTCGCTGTGCGGCGGCGTGGGCGTGGCGGTATAGGCCAGCTCGGCTCCGTCGGGCGAGAAGGCGAACTCGTCGCCGGCGCTGAAGGTGTCGGACGTCGGGACGGCATCGCGGTCGCCGGGCGTGAGGTCGCGCGGTTCGCCGGCGATCGCGCCATCCGCTACGGGCACGACGAAGAGATGCTGGCGCTTGTCGTCCACCCAGGAATCCCAGTGGCGATAGAGCAACTTGGTGATGACGCGGGCCTTCACCTTGCTCTGCTCGCGGGCTTCGAGCTTCTCCTTGTTCGCCTTGTCGGAACGCGCGAACGGCTGGTCGGAGAACTCCGGGAACACGGCGGACACGAAGGCGATGTTCTTGCCGTCGGGCGACCAGACCGGCTGCGTGGCCTCGGTGGAGACGGAGGTGAGCTTGCGCGCCTCGCCGCCATCGGACGGGATGACCCAGACCTGGAAGTCGCCGCCTCGGTTCGATTCGAAGGCGATCCACCGGCCGTCCGGCGACCAAGTGGGATGCCGGTCGTGCTTGGGCGAACTGGTGAGCCGGCGCGGCGTGCCGCCGTCCGCGGGGACGAGCCAGATGTCGCTGTCGGTCTTGTTCGCGGCCTTGTCGACGTCGGTGGCGACGTAGGCGACCCACTTGCCGTCCGGCGACACATGCGGGCTGGAGAGCCGGTGGCACGCGACGAGATCGTCGAAGGTCATCGGCCTCGGCGCGGCGATGGCGGAGAAGACCGTTGCGGACCCGAGCGCGACCCTCAGGACGGCGCGGCGGACGAAGTGGATGCCGGGGCGGATCATCGGGACCGACATTCCTCCCGGGCCGTCCGCGCGGCAAGCGCCCGGATCGGGCGAGGTCAGGAAGCGCTTCGTCCACCGCGCCTCACCGCACTCGTCAGCGGCGACGACGCCACGCCGCGAAGGCCGTCAAAGCCAAGCCGGCCACGGCCGCGTACTCGCCGGGCTCGGGCACGGAGACCGAGACGTTGTCGAAGGTCTGGGCGCTGAAATCGTAGAGCGCCACCTTGCCGCTGGCGAAGGTCGCGTCCGTCAACGTCGTCGCCGGGGTGAGCGCTCCGTCCACGAAGACCGAGTAGAGGCTGCCTTGGGCTGTGATGCGCAGATGCGGATCGCTGACGCCCGGCGTGAAGATGCCGTGGGCGACATCGAGGCTCGGACTGACCGCACCGCCGGAGATGACGTGCCAGTAGAGGTCACCGCCATTGGCCCCGGTCACGAGCAGCACGCCGTTCTGGTTGTCCGAGCTGCGGAGCCAGAGCCCGCCGTCCTGGACGTTGTTGATGTCCAGCTCGACCGTGAAGTCCTGGAGGTTGAACGGCAGGCTCGAGTACGTGATCGGGCTGTTGTTCGGGAACTGGGTGTCATAGACCCCGCCCGCGGCGACGACGCAGGACACGGCAGCGTCGCTCTGATGTGCGGTCGGATGAAGGGGCAGGGCGGCCCCGCCGCGCGGCCGGCGATCATCCCTGCGCGACATCTCGACCCGGAGCCAAGCGCGGGAGTAGGCCCACCACTGCTTGGCGGTCGGCACGGCGATGCCCAGGGCTTCCGCGGCCTCTTCGAAGCTGAAGCCGGCGAAATAGCGGAGCTTCACCAACTCCGCCTTGCGCGGGTCCATCGCGGCGAACTTCGCGAGCGCCTCGTTGACGGCGAGCAACCAGTCGTCATCGGCCGGCGCGGGCAGGTCCACTTCGTCCGCGTCCAACGGCTCGACGCCCGCGCCGCGCTTGGCGGCCAGACGACGGCGGGCGCGGTCCACGAGGATGCGCCGCATCGCCTCCGCGGCGGCGGCGAAGAAGTGCTGCCGCCCGTGCCACGTGCGCTCGTCCGCGCCGGCGTTCTTGAGCCACGCCTCGTGTACGAGCGCGGTGGGCTGGAGGGTGTGCGCATGCGCCTCGCCCGCGAGCCGGTGCGCCGCCAGCCGGCGCAGCTCGTCATAGACCAGCGGCAACAACTCCGCCGCCGCGCGGATCGCCGGCCGAGGCGGCCTGCACGATGTGGGTCACGTCGGACACGGGGGGGCGATGCCATCGGGACTGGCGCGAAGAAAGGCCGGTCCAGCGGAGGCGCCACCCCGGCATCACGCTGGAACATGGGGCAACCGGACACCGCCCCCGGAGCGCCGGTTTCCAACCGGCTGGTCGCAGACTGGCCCGCCACCCGCCGCTCAAAAAGCCGAGCTCCGGACGCCACCTGTTTCGTCGCGGGGGCAATGCCAAGATGGGTGCGATCCGAAGTGGCGGTCAGAAGTGGTGGAGCGGGACCGGAACGCCCCGTTCTCCCACATGTCTGGCCTTGGCTGCCTTGGCTGTGGGCACACAGCGGGCCTGTCCCATCCGTCGGTCCGGCCACGGATGCTCCAGGGCGGTCCTTCGATCCTCCCTGTCCCAGCGGGAGAGGGCAGGGGTGAGGGAGAACGGAGCAGGCAAACCCTTGGCGCCGAGATGGATGGGAAGCATTCCCCCTCACCCTGCCCCTCTCCCTCCGGGAGAGGGGAAAGCCGCCGGATGTCGTCGGTGCATCGGTCGCCGGTCCGGCCAGTTCCGATCCGGGGACCACTCCCGCGGCATCGCTCCGCGGGTGTCCGTCACTTCGGATCGCACCCGTCATTGACGGGTGCGATCCGAAGTGGCGGAGACGGGACGAGATGGATCTGGAAAGCAGGAAAACAGGAACAGAGCGGGCAAAGCCTCGTTTTTCCTGCTTTCCTGTTTTCCAGATCCTCTCTCCGGCCGGTGTCTTCTCCAGAGCAAGTGCCACTCTCCGCTGACCGCCACTTCGGATCGCACCCTGCCAAGATGCGTTCCTGGAACATTGATGCGATTTCGTGTAATTGACATCATTCAACCGAAAAAACATCTTCTGACCGTGAGGACAACGCTGACGTTGGAGGATGATATCGCTGCCTTGGTGGCCCGGCAGGCCAAGGCTCGCGGCCTGTCGCTGGGCAAGACGGTGTCCGATCTCGTGCGTCGCGGGCTCAACGCCCCCACGCCGTCCACGGAAAAGGACGGCCTCGTGGTTTTCCAGCTCCCCAAGGACTCGCCCAAAGTCACCACGGACGACGTGCGCCGCATCGAAGCGGAGGGCGCATGAAAGGCTACCTCCTCGACACCAACGTGCTGGTCGCGCTGCTCTGGCCGAGCCACGCCCGCCACGAGCTGGCGGTGAACTGGTTCGCGCGGCACCGGGCCAAAGGCTGGGCCACCTGCCCGCTCACCGAGGCAGGCTTCGTCCGCATCGTGTCGAACCCCGCCTTCTCCCGCGATGCGGTCACACCCCGGGAAGCCGCCGGCGTGCTGGCAGCCAACACGGCGGCAAAGGACCATGCGTTCTGGCCGGATGAAGTGCCCTTCGCTGAAGCCATCGCTTTTGCCGGGACGCGGCTGGTCGGTCATCAGCAGGTGACGGATGCATATCTTTTGGGTCTTGCGCTCCGCCGGGGCGGCGTGCTCGCGACGTTGGACGAACGCATCGCGGCGTTGACCGAACCGAAGTTGGCCCAGCGCAAGGCGCTGGAGATTATCGCGTAGCGGCCAGACCAAGGCCGAGCCGTGTTGCTCGACCGGCTTGGTCCACGCCAGTTGGAACAGCAGTTCTTCGCGGTTTGGTTTCAGGTTCAGAACCCTCATTCCTTGCTCGCCAGGCGCGGAGCGACTCGGGATCGCTGGTTTTCGTGACGAAGGATTTCGCTGGTGGCGAGCGCGCAGAGTTGTTTGGGGGCAACTTCCCGTCGGACTTCAGGTGCGCGACGACGTCGCGGGCGGCGATGCGGCCCATCAGTAGACCCGGTCCTAGCAGCCTGTCGGACTTAGAAGCCTGCTATTTTTGGTGAAGTGATTGAACCCGCCCGCGGGGCGTGCGTCTGACCTGCATGTCCGCCCGCTTCATCACGATCGACCGCGACACCCCGCTGCTGCTGCCGCCGGAT
>JBBRQL010000198.1:0-8163 GCA_038226425.1 Verrucomicrobiota bacterium | reverse complement strand
TGGCCGCCGGCGGACCGCAACGTCAGCGAAGTGTCCCAGAGGAGGAACGGGCTCGGCTCCGCCATCGGGACGGACCGTTCGAAAGGCCCTGCGTCCAAGGTCCGGGCCGCGAGGAACACCACCGCGGTCGCGCGGAGAAGGAATCGGAAGGAGGACATCGGTTCGGACGGGAGGACCGGGCCAAGGAAAAGCCGGCGACCCATAGGGGATCGCCGGCCGTGGTGTCAACCACTCGTCCGGCCACCTTGCCGGACATCCCGACCTTGGGATCAGTTCCCGCCGCGGCGGCCGTGGCCGGCGCCCTCGGTGCCGGCTCCCTTGACGTTGCCGGCCTTGAGCTCGCCGACGAGCTCCTTCACGCGGTCGCGGATATCGGTGCGGAGTTGCTTGGTGTCCGCGAGGAACTGCTCTTTGTTGGCCTTCAGCTGCTCCTTGATCTTCTCTTTCTGGTCGGCCGTCGAGCCCTTGAGAGTGGCCGCGATGTCCTTTTGCTTGGCGACGAACGCCTCGCGCTGGGCCTTGGCCGCCGCGACGAGCTCTTGGAGCTTCGCGTCGTCCTTGAAGCGTTCCGGCACGCGGACGCCGATGTCGGCGGGCTTGCCCGGGACGCCTTCCGGCTTCTCGACCTTTTCCGGCTTCTCCGGCTTGTCGTCGGCGCGGACGCCGGTGAACGTGGACAGGCCGGCGACGAGCGCGGCCAACAGCGTGAGTTTGTTGAGCTTCTTCATGACTGGATACGGTGTGATGTTGTCGTTCCGGCGGAACTTCCCGTCCCGCCGCTGCTTCTTTCCAAGCGCGATGGATGCCAACCGCCCCGCCGTGTGCTGCCGCACAGAAACCGATGATTTCATGGGTTTCCAGAGCCTATGCCCCTTACCCGCCACCCCTTCCCGGGGTACGCCCCCCGATCCGTGCCTGAGCTCTGGGGGATTATCCCCGATCGGCGATCAGCCGACCTTGTTGCCATCCTTCCAACCGCCGAGCCGGTAACGGAGATAATCCCGCGACACCCCCAACAACCGGGCGGCGCCGGAGACGTTCCCTTCGGTCTGCGCCAACGCCTGGCGGATCAGCCGGAGGATGGCGTCCTCGAGCGAGAAGCCGGACTCCGGGAAGCGGAAACCGGGACGCATCCAATCACCTTGGGCAGCCGGTGCTCCTGCGGGCGGCGCCGCAGCGATATCGGCCCCGACCGCGCCCATCAACTGGTCGAAGGCCAGCTCGTCGCCGTCCTCGAACACCAGCGCGCGCTCCAGCTCGTGGGAGAGCTCCCGCACGTTGCCGGGCCATGCGTAGGCGAGCAGACGGCGACGCCCCGTCGCGGAGATCGGGCGGGACGGCA
This sequence comes from Verrucomicrobiota bacterium, assembly GCA_038226425.1. Taxonomy (GTDB): domain Bacteria; phylum Verrucomicrobiota; class Verrucomicrobiia; order Limisphaerales; family UBA9464; genus CAIVQB01. The sequence goes on along the minus strand of JBBRQL010000198.1, from coordinate 6,821 downwards.
GGTGATGCCGGCGCGCTTGGCGGGCGAGCAGCGACTCGGCGAGCGCGACGATATCGGCGCCGCGTTCGCGCAGCGGCGGGATGGCGATGCGGAAGAGGTCGAGGCGGTGGTAGAGGTCCTCCCGGAAGGCTTTCTCTGCGACGAGTTGCTTGAGGTCGCGGTTGGCGGCGCCGATGACGCGGACGTCGACCGGGATGTCGCGCGACCCGCCGACCCGCCGGATGCGCCGGTCCTCGAGCGCGGTGAGCAGCTTGGCCTGCATCCCGAGCGGCAGGCTCGCCAGCTCATCGAGGAAAAGCGTGCCGCCGTCCGCCGCCTCGAAGAGCCCCATGCGGGTCGACCGCGCGTCGGTGAAGGCGCCTTTCTCGTGGCCGAACAGCTCCGATTCCGCGAGGTTTTCCGGGATGGCGGCGCAGTTCGCCTCGACCAAGGGCGCCGCGGCGCGCGGGCCGTTCGCGTGGATCCAGCGCGCGAGGGTCGTCTTGCCGGTGCCGGTCTCGCCCTGGATGAGCACCGGCGCGAGGCCGGTCTGCATGCGCCGGTCTGCGGCGACGATCTTGTCCAGCTGCGCCTGCAACGGCGCGAGGGCGCCTCCGAAGAAGAAGGCCTGCTCCGGTGCCTCGGCGCGCCGATGCTCGGCGGCCCGCGCGGTCTGGCGCGTCTGCCGCGCCCGGGTGAGCACGAGGGCGAGCGCCGCCGGCTCGAACGGTTTCGTGAGGTAATCCAGCGCGCCCAGCTTCATCGCCTCGACGGCCCCGCCCACCGCGCCTTCCGCGGTCATCACGACCACGCCGGTGGACGCCGGGAACACCTTGTCTCGGATCAGGTCGGGCCCGAGGCCGTCCGGCAGGTTCACGTCGAGCAGCGCGAAATCGAAGCTCATCTCGGACGCGAGCCGGCGCGCGGTCGCGAGGCAATCGGCGGCGACGACATCGGCGCCCAGCCGTTCGAGAGCGGCGGAGAGCTGTCGGCGCAGCAACGGTTCGTCATCGAGCAGCAGGACGTTGAGGCCGGTGAGCGGTGCGGAGGACATGGGAGGAGCCTGCGACAAGGCCCCGCGGCAGGCGAGCTTCCGGCTCAACCGCTCACCGGGAGCAGGATCGCGATGATCTGGATCACCGCGACAGGGAACACCACCACGCTCCAACTGGCGGCCCGGACCGCCTTGCCCAGCATCTCCGCGGAGACATCGCGGACGCCCGCGACCACCAACGCCAAGGCGACCACGCTGACGTGGGTCAAGCTTGCCTGGAGAATCAACACCACCATCTGGAACGCCACGAACCATAGCCAGTTCCCCACCGGGGCCGGCCAAGTGTCCTTCGCATAGACGGCAGCCAACCGGATCACATCGGTCCAACCGAAAGCCAACGAGAGGACCTCGGACGGTCCGCCCTCGGATTGTCCGACCAGCGCGGTGCCGAGCAGCCCGGCCAAGAGCACGGTCCGGAGCGCCACCACCGACCAGCGGACCGACCAACGAGCGGTCGCGGACATCTTCCACGCGCGGACAGCGAGGACGCCGCCCAAGACCGCGGCCGGAACACCGAGGGCCGCGATGAGAAGAAGATGCCCGAAGTAGAACTCGACCGACCAGACGCCGACACGGGCCGCGACGGCCGCGGTCTCCAGGATCGATGGGGGCAGGTGCTCCATGGGATGATGGCGTCGCCATCGCCGCCCAAGAGCATCGAGGAAACGGTGCCGATGGTGGCCGGATCACCGGTTTCCGCCACAAGATCTTCGCCGGCGGGACGGCTCAGGGACGCACGTTGAACCAGACTTTCAGGTTCTTCGTCGCACGACCGGCGGCGATGATGTCCAGCCGGCCGTCGCCATCCAGATCGGCGAGCTGGAGGTCCTCGCAGGCCATCGTGTCGTCGTCGACCACGGTGGTCCGCCACTCTTTGCCCTCGGCGTCCATCGGCGTGAACAGCTTGATGCCGACCTTCACCGTCTTGGGTTTCCCCATCGCCCGCCAGCCGACCACGATCTGGTCGCGTCCCAGCCCGAGCAGGTCGCCGCACGCGAGCGCATGGCCGTCCACCAACGTCTCGTCAAGTACCTGGCGCTGCCAAAGCTTGCCCGGCGCGTCGACCGGCGGCGTGAACACCACGAGCTGGTTGCCGTGCATCGGCGAGACCGCGGCCACGAAGCGCTTGCCGCCGCCGGCCGAACCGGGCCGGACCTCGCCGCAGCCGCCGTTCTCGCCGGAACCGATCTGCTCGCGGACGAAGGCCCCTTTCTCGCGCGACCAACCCAGCTTGAAGACGCCTTCCTTGGCCGCCACGAGGATCTCTTGCGCCGGATCGTCGCCCCATCGGACCGGCTCCAGGTTGTGGACCTTGTGCAACCCTTCGTCCAAGACATCGACCTTCCACTCGCCGCCGGGAGATGTCGGCGGCGTGTGCCGCTGGATCCGGGCGCCGACGCCTTCGCCCTTGCCCGGGTTGTCGCCCCGCCCGTGGAGCGGGACGCTGATGAGCGTGCTCCTGCCGGAGCGGTCCTTGGCCCAGCGGATCCGGTGGACCGTCGGCTCGTGCGGCAGCTTCACCGGCGTCCACCGCTGCGTGCGGTCGGCCGGTGCCACCAGATAGAAGAGCGCGCCGGACCCGGTGGTGTCGCCGGGGTTCCAACCCGCGCCGACCGCGATCTCGGCCTTGCCGTCGCCATCGATGTCCGCCGCCGCGACGCACACGTGGTCGAGCTCGGTGAGCTTCTCCGCGATCACGTGCTTCTCCCAGCCCGGGTTGTGGTACCAGACGACCTTGTCCTTGTCGCAAAGCACGATGTCCGGCCGCTTGTCGCCGTCGACATCGGCGATGGCCAGGCCGTACCCGATGCCGACGGCCGTATCGATCTCGACCGCGCGGAACCTGGGTTCGGGCGGCGCGGCGAGCAGGATGTCCGCGGCGAGCAGAAGGACGGTGGTGGCGGCGACTTTCATGGTGAGGAAGCCAACGTGGTTCCGACAGAAGTCCTTCGGCAACCAAGAAACGACGGCTAACCCTGGATCCCGAGCAGCCCGCGCCAGACGCCTTCGTCGAAGCCGACCGCCCCGCCGTCCGCGGTGAGCAAGAACGGCCGCTTCACCAGGTTGCCGTTCGCGGCCAGCACGTCGAGGGCGGCATCCGTGGTCATCGTCGGCAACATCGCGCCCAGCCCGAGCGCGCGATAATCCGCGCCCGACGTGTTGAACAACCGGCGCACTGCGCCACCTTGGACCGCCAGCATCCTCCGGAGCTCGGCCTTCGTCGGCGGCCGTTCGCGGATAGGCACCGCTTCGTGCGCGATCCCGTGGGCTTTGAGGAACTTCAGCGCTGCCCGGCATGTGCCGCAGCCGGAGTAGGCGTAAACTTTGGTCATGCGTCGAAGATACCGCGTGCCGGCGCCGTGACCAACCGCGACGACCGACGGAAGGCCATCGGTTCCAAGCCGCTCCCGGACCACGACGACATCAATGCCATCCGATCCGCCGCGCGTCTTGACGACGCCCGGAGGATCTCCCTGGGGCGCTCACGAGCCCCGCCCTCAGGGCTTCCAGACGATACGCACGACAGCGTCGTTGGTGGAGGCCTTGGTGGCGCCACCGTGCGCGATGAAGTACAGGGCTCCATCGGGTCCTTGGCGGAGGGCAACGGGACCTGCCGGGAGTCCCTGAAGAAACGCCTCGCTCTCGCCGGGCCGGTTGCTCTTGGGATCGACCGCGGCATAGCGGATCGTCTTGCGCCCGAAATCGGCGTAGAAAAGTCCTCCTTGGTAGTGCGAGGGATAGGCCGCGGTCTTGGAGGACGACCGATAGATGACCGCCCCGGTGCAGGAAGCCCCGGTGTTCCGACGGTACTTGAACCATGGCGACGTGAATCCATCCACGCGGTTGGTCCGGGAGGAGGTCAGCAATCCATCGCCGAACACCTTCGGCCATCCGTAGTTCCCGCCGGGCACCAGCCGGTTCACTTCGTCGTAGTCATCGGCGAGATCGCCGCCGTTCTCGGCGAGCAGGACGCCGACCTTGGGATCGAAACTGAGCGACCAAGGCTGGCGGTGTCCGCGCGTGTGGATCAGTCCGAGCGGACCGGGAGCGCCCGCGTTCGGATTGTCCTTGGGAACGGAGCCGTCGAACCCCACGCGAAGCACCTTCCCGCGGAGATCGTGCAGCGATTGCGCCTTGTTCTGCGGATCATCGCAGTACTTCAGGAGATCGGCGTTCTGGTTGTTCTCGCCGGTGGTCACGTAGAGAACCCGTTCGGTAGGATGCGCCAAGAGACCGCCTCCCACGTGCTGACCCGCCTGGTCCCCGTCCCATTCGACCAGGCTCTTCTCACTCGAAGGGTCCAGGGTGGCGGCCTCCCCCTTGCCCGTCACCGTCCAACGGGCGATGCGCGAGCGGTACTTCCCTTCGAGATGGTTGGTCAGATGATAGGCAAGAAAAACGTGGGGAGTTCCGGGGAAATCCGGATGCAACGCGACCCCGTGCAGTCCGCGGTCGCCGCTGACATCGGTGTCCACTCCACCCACACGCCGCGTGGTGCGGGAGGCCGGGTCGATGCGCCAAAGGCTCCCGGCACGACCGGTGACCCAAGCAGCCCCGTCCGGGGAGAACGTCAGGTCCATCGGTTCAGATAATGTGGCAGAATCCGCGACGATCTCCACCGAGAACCCGGGCGGAAGATGGATCTCCCCGCGGAGGACAGGGAGAAGCACGAGCGCGGCAAGGGCCGTGATGAGCGGGATCCGGCGGGACGACGGGAAAAAAGGCATGGGACGACAAGGAGATAGCGGGGCGTGACGCGAGATGATGCGGTGGCGATTGCATCATGCAAATCCGAAATCCCACGACCCATCCTCGATCCACGGATCCCGTTCCGGCAGGATGGAAGCCAACCGCGAAAGGACAGCGCCATCCGGCACGACGCGCTCGGATCTGAAGCGGCTGCCCGCCGATGGCCGTCTCTGACGCGGACGGACGGTGAAGAGGGGGGGGCAGGCGAGGACATGCCCGGACCAGGACGGAACTCCTCGGACGAGTCGGCACCAGACCGGACCGACCGCGGAGAGCTTGAGGGAAAACGCTGGTGCCAGAGGGGAGGACCGCGGAGGCGCGGAGGCGCTGAGTTCTGCGTTCGGACCATCCCCACGCGGGTGGGGAGAACGCGTTGCCGCAACCACGAGCCTCCCAGCACCACGGACCATCCCCACGCGGGTGGGGAGAACGTCGCCCTGCCCGGATGCGTCACCTTCGGCCCCGGACCATCCCCACGCGGGTGGGGAGAACCCCTCAGACCGCTCACGCTCGCGCACGCCTTCCGGACCATCCCCACGCGGGTGGGGAGAACCCTTGCGGCGCCGATGGATTCGTCGATGCACTCGGACCATCCCCACGCGGGTGGGGAGAACCATCGTCGCCGCACCAAGCTCGCCGATGGCGGCGGACCATCCCCACGCGGGTGGGGAGAACTCAGCGCCTTTCCCCATCGTCTTCTCCTTCCACGGACCATCCCCACGCGGGTGGGGAGAACCCAGCCGATCACCTACTCGACGATTGATGGCGCGGACCATCCCCACGCGGGTGGGGAGAACATCTCCCCCGTCGCCGGCGCGCAGCACTATCTCGGACCATCCCCACGCGGGTGGGGAGAACGCCCGTCACAACGTGACGCTCCAGGCCAAGCCCGGACCATCCCCACGCGGGTGGGGAGAACCCTGAGGACGTGAAACCCGGCAAGCTCAAAGGCGGACCATCCCCACGCGGGTGGGGAGAACAGGCGTGCGAACTGTGTGGTGGGACATCGACCCGGACCATCCCCACGCGGGTGGGGAGAACGGCACTCAGGCTCGGTTGGTGCCGTTGAAATTCGGACCATCCCCACGCGGGTGGGGAGAACATCGCGAAGGCCGAGGCCACCCCGCTGGCCGACGGACCATCCCCACGCGGGTGGGGAGAACGTGAAGGCCGCGATGAAGTCCACCTCCGCCCGCGGACCATCCCCACGCGGGTGGGGAGAACTCAGGCCGGGAGAACGGTTCCTTGCCGTTCAGCGGACCATCCCCACGCGGGTGGGGAGAACATGTAGCGGCGCATATAGGAGGCGATGCTGGCCGGACCATCCCCACGCGGGTGGGGAGAACCGAGCGAGGACATCGAGTACGCGATGGAACCGCTGGACCATCCCCACGCGGGTGGGGAGAACTTTAATAGTTGCCCACATTCTAGGTCTCGCGTCGGACCATCCCCACGCGGGTGGGGAGAACACTATGAGGGGGACGATACCCGTCCCCGTTTACGGACCATCCCCACGCGGGTGGGGAGAACGACCCGTAGGTCCCGTACAGCAAGGCTTTGAGCGGACCATCCCCACGCGGGTGGGGAGAACAATTGGACGTTCGCCGCGACATAGAGCGGGTGCGGACCATCCCCACGCGGGTGGGGAGAACATCCTGAGCGTGACGGCGGAGCTTTCGTCCATCGGACCATCCCCACGCGGGTGGGGAGAACACGACCCGGACAACGTGTGAACTCACAAACAACGGACCATCCCCACGCGGGTGGGGAGAACCGTCGAACCGTCCGAGGAGGCTGGCCGATGAACGGACCATCCCCACGCGGGTGGGGAGAACGGACCAGCGCAGGATGAAGTCGGGACCGGTGCCGGACCATCCCCACGCGGGTGGGGAGAACTGGCCCTGCCCTACGTCGAGCGGATGCGTCTGCGGACCATCCCCACGCGGGTGGGGAGAACCAAAGCCCCGGCGAAGGTCAAGGCGCTGGCTTCGGACCATCCCCACGCGGGTGGGGAGAACGAAGGTCGGCCGGGACCGCC
>JBBRQL010000197.1:0-8184 GCA_038226425.1 Verrucomicrobiota bacterium | reverse complement strand
CTCTAGGCTGCGTACTGATGCTCGGCGGGGCCGTTCCGCTCTTCATCGGCGCCCGCGGTTCCCGCCCCTGAACGTCTTCTCGCCCCGTCCTCGACCTCCATATCTCCGCCCTATGAGCACTCCTGCCATCGAAGTCCGGCAACTCGTCCACCGCTACGGCCGCGCCGAGGCGCTGCACGGTCTCGACCTCACCGTCGAGCCCGGCCAGTGCTACGGCTTCTTCGGCCGCAACGGCGCCGGCAAGACCACGACCATCAAATGCCTGCTCAACCTGCTCCGTCCGCACAGCGGATCGGTGCGGGTGTTCGGCCTGGATCCGCGGGCCCACGAGGCCGAGGTGAAGACACGGCTCGCCTACGTGCCGGACTTCGTCGCGTTCTATCCGTGGATGAGCGTGCGCGAGGCGCTCGATTATCAGGCCAGCTTCCGCGGGCATTGGAACCGCGATGTCGAAGGCTCGTTGCTCAAGCAGTTCCAGCTCGATCCCGCCGCGCCGACCTCCGGCCTGAGCAAGGGCCAGCGCACGCAGCTCGCGCTCATCGGCGCCATCGCCGCCGAGCCGGAGATGCTGGTGCTCGACGAGCCGACCTCCGGCCTCGACCCGCTGGTGCGGCGCGAGTTCATCCAGACCGTCATCGGCGCCTACCAGGACGCCGCTCCGGGCAAGCGGACGGTCTTCGTCTCCACGCATCTCATCACCGAGTTCGAGGGGTTGATCGACCGCTTCACAGTGGTGGACCAAGGCCGCGCGGTGCTGACCTCGGACGCGGACGAGGCGCGCGCCAAGTTCCGCCGGCTCCGGGCGCGCTTCGAGGGCGATGCGCCGGCGGAATCCGAGTTCAAGACGGCCAAGTCGGTGAAGCGCGACGGCCGTTCGCTGGAGCTGATCGTCAACGGCAACGGGGACGAGCTGATGGCGAAGCTGCGCACGATGAAGCCGGCCGAGGTCACCACCGAATCGTTGACGCTCGAGGAGATCTTCATGGCCTCGGTGCGCTGAGCAGAACACGACGACAAGACGACACCCGGCCCCTGGACTGCGATCCACCTTCTGAAAGAGACCCGTATGATCTTCAATCTCACCACGCGTCGGAACAGCGTCCATCTTGCCTGGCTCCTGCTGCTCGTGCCGCCGTTGGCCCGGTCCGTGGTGGACTGGTCGAACGACAACCCGGTGGAGCGCGTCGTGGACACCTTCCGCGTGCTCGGCGCGCTCACGGTGGTGATGCTCCTGCTCTGGTTGCGCGGCAACGTGGTCGCGGGCCGCGCGGTTCGCCTGCTGAAGGATCTGCGGACGCTGATGCCGGGAACCTTGGTTGCCATCCTGGTCCCCGGCCTCCTGGCGTTGAACGGCGAGCGGGAGGCGATGGAGACCGGGTCGTGGTTCTTTGCCTTCGGTTGCCTCATGATGGGTGCTGCGACGTTCGGCAGCGAGTTCGAGCAGCGCACCATCGGCGGGTTGCTGGGTCAGCCCGTCTCTCGCGGAAAGGTGTACCGGGAAAAACTCGCCGCGCTGGGAGGGATGCTTTTCTTGGTCGGTGCCGTCTACGCGATGCGGGCGGCATGGGTCAACTCCGCATGGTCCCGGACTTCCGACTGGCTTGTTTTCTTGTGGGTCCCGGTCTTCGTGTTCTGCTCGGCGCCGCTCTTCAGCTTGTTGACCCGGAGCACGCTGGCCGGGTTGGTGTTCACGCTCACGACGCCGTTCTTCGTCGCGCTATCCGTGATGCTGACGCTCGAGATGAGTTATCGGGTCTGGTATCCGGGCACAGAAATGCCGGAGGTCTGGTTCTGGTGGCTGATGGGGATAGGCACCCCGGCCTATCTGATCGGCACGTCGTGGCTGGGGTGGCGTGTGTTCCGGGGCTTGGAGATACGCGATGGCGGGGCCGGTGGTCGATCGAGCACCAGCCTGCATCCGCTGAGCTTGCCGATGGACGCGCTGCTCGGCCGGTTGTCGCCTTCGATGGGCGGTGCCGGACGCCTGCTGCGGAAGGAACTCCGCCTGCACGTCGTGCCTTGGCTGGTCGCGGGCCTGATGGTCGTCTTGTGGGCGCTATGGATGATCGTGAGGCGGACCACCACCGATGAGGGTCTCCGGTCGACCTTGAACGAGGTGCCGACCCTGACGGCGTTCATGGGCATTTTCGGCGCGTTGATCGTCGTCGCCACGGGTGCGGCGAGCGTCGCGGAGGAGCGGGAGCTCGGGACCTTGGAATGGCAGCTCACCCAACCGGTGTCGGTGCGGCGCCAGTGGTGGACCAAGGTGGCGGTGGTCGGGGTGTTGAGCGTCGTGCTCGGCGTCATCTTGCCGGCGGTGCTGGTGTTCCTCGGTTTCGACCGGGAACGGCTCGGCGCCACGTTCGGTGACGTGCCGCCCGTCGCGTGCTGGGCCTTTGCGGGGATCTTCCTGTTGGTCGGCGCGACCAGCGTCTATGCGTCGTCGTTCTCGCGGAACACGATGACAGCGGTCGCGGCGGCGGTCGCGGTCGGGGCTGTGCTGGGCGGGATGGCCTATGCCATCGGCGTCTCTATGTTCACATCGTGGGATGAAGCCGTGACGCTGACCCGCCTGACATGGGAAGCCAGCCCCGTCCCGGTGCTCGCTCCGCCTTGGGCCCCGACGAAAGAAGGCTTGATGGCTTTCGGCATAGCGCTCGTCGCCGTGTTCATGCTGGTGCCGTTCGTCGGCATGCTCTGGATGGGGATGCGCAACTTCCGCACGCTCGGGGCTTCGACCGCGACGGTCGTGCGACAATTGGCGACGATCATCGCCGTCTGCCTGGCGATCGGGTGGGTGGGAGGAAAGGAGCTGTGGCTGTGCGAGCTCCGCCTCGAACAGGTCTCGTGGGTCGAGGAGATGGCGCATCGCCGCGCCGCCGCCGTGAAGACCGTGGAGTCGTTGGCAAAAGGCGGACGACTTACGCCCGAGATCATGCGGAGGTACGGTCTGGCGACGAATGCTTCGCCGACCACGTTGGTGGACGCGGTCATCGCCAAGGACGGGCCTTCGGCCGCGGACCGGATCGACACGCTCCCAGAGGTGGCGCCCCTCCTGACTCTCGAAGGCGTGGGGAAAACGGCCGCCGAGCGCTACCGGATGGATCCGATCTTGGCCAGACGCTACGGACTCATCCCGAAAGGTCCGCCGATCGAGGCCGCGTCCGGGACGAACCTTCCCGCCGCGGGCACCAATCCGCCCGCCTTCAAGATGGATCCCGCGATGATGAAGCGCTACGGGCTCCAGCCGCGTCCGTCGCCTTGAAGCGAAGCGCAACGCCTTCAGAACTTCCCCGTTCCATGGCTCCCTCCCTTGAGCACGAAGTCCCGGACGCCCCGCCACCGGTCCCATTCGGTCCGCGGTGCCGGCACGCTCGCCGCGCCTTCACGATGATCGAGCTGATGGTGACCATCGGCATCATCGCCGTGCTGGCGGCGTTGTTGGTCGGCGCGGTGACCGGCGCGCAGTTCCGGTCGCGGGTGACGTCATGCTCGAACAACTTCCGGCAATGGGGCATCGCCGTGAACCTCTACGCCGCCGAGGACCCGAAAGGCCGCTTGCCCGCCTACACCATGAAGGTGACGGATTTCGCAGGCTACGGGGACATCCTGCCTTGGATGGTGTCGCGGGAGATGGGCACGAACCTCGGTCGCTACGGCGTCACCGTCCCGCTTTGGTTCTGTCCTGCGCGTCCGGGCGACCTGCAGTTGGTGAAGGACAACATGGTCTTCATCCGCCCTGGATGGACCCTGAGCTCGTTGGAAGACCTGACCGCCTACTGGGCGTGGGACGCAGGCAAGGACCGGAAGGGCAACCCGCGGAGCTTCGCGATCATCGACTACAACTGGTTCGTCCCGCGCCCGCTCGAAGGGACTTCGACCCGGTACCCGGATCCGGCGGTGGTGCGTTGCCGGATCCCGGACGGCTGGCCGAGCCGGCTCGAAGATCCGTCGGGCGCGGTCCAGCCCATCATGACTGACCGTATCCATGGCGGTTGGAACGAGGACAAGACCGCCATGGAGATCGGAGCGGGCAAGTTTGCCGGCGGACATCAATTCCCGCGCTTCTTCCTCTGGAACATCAACGCGCTGTTCGTCGACGGCCACGTCGAGACGCGCGCCACGAAGCAGTTGCAGTGGCAGTTCGAGATGGCCGGCAACGGCCATGCGGTGATCCCGTATTGATTGCTCCGGCGAGGGCTGGAGCCGGGGCGAGAAAGCAGATCATGCGCTCGCGAACATTTCCGCGACGCCGAAGTCCGTTGGGGAGGATCCGAAGTGGCGGACAGAAGCGGACGAAGCCGGAGCGGAGCGGCCTGTCCTGGCGGGTGACTGAGCAAGGCTGGACCGGATGCTTGAACCGGATCGAGGCGACATCCGCGCGCCAACGTCTTGGAGTGCGCGCGGCTTGCCGCCGCTTCCAATCACGCACCCGCCCGGCAGGCCGCTGGTCTTCGGCACTGGAATCGCTAGGCTGGACCGGTCCATCCGATGATTTCTTTCGCACGCATCGCCCGATCTCTCGGTCCGGTCATCGCTTTCGTCGCGACGTTGGCCGTGCCCGCGTCCGCCGACGAGAACCTCGCCCTCGGCAAGCCCGCGGTCTCGTCGGGACCGAACTGGGGCACGTTCCAGCCCGCCGCCATCACCGACGGCGACGCGACGACCTTCACCCATCCGGCCGACGCGACGGGCACGCTCGGCTTCTATTACGAGGTGGATCTCGGGCGGTCCTATCGGCTCGACCGCATCGTCCTGCGCAACCGCGGCGACGGCTGCTGCACCGAGCGCCTGAGCGATTACCGGGTGGAGGTCTACGCGGACAGCGGCGGCGACACCGGCGCGCTCAACTGGAGCGCCGAAGTGCGCGCCGACGGCTCGAACTCCGGGGTCAACGGCATCGACACGATCAAGGCGGACGCGGCGCCGGCCGGGACGTTCGCCGGGCGTTTCATCCGGGTCGTCAACGGCACCGGCGCGGCCTACAGCCCGCAGCTCGCCGAGCTCGAGGTCTACGGCGGCGCGGCGCCGTTGATCATCCGTTTCGCGCCGGACAAGGACGTCATCGATCCCGGCCAGGGCACCACGTTGCGCTGGGAGACGGTCAACGCCACCAGCGGGGCGGTCTTGCCCGGCGTCGGCCCGGTCGCGATCACGGGCACGGGCGGGTCCGTCGCTGTGAGACCGGCCGTCACGACGACCTACACCTTCACCGCGTCGAACGAGAACGGCAGCGTCAGCGCCACGGCCACCATCGGCGTCGGCGTGGTGGTCGCACCGCCGCGCATCGCCGAATTCCTCGCCGACAACTCCTCCGGCCTGAAGGACGAGGACGGCGATCCGTCCGACTGGATCAAGCTCGGGAACACAGGAATCTTCGGGCTCGACGCGGGCGGATGCTACCTCACCGATGACGCGACCGACCTGAGGAAATGGCTCTTGCCCGCGGTCCGGATCCCGGGCGGCGGCTCGTTGGTGGTCTTCGCCTCGGGCAAGGACCGCCACGATCCGCGCGCGCAGCTGCACACGAACTTCAAGCTCGGCGCCGGCGGCGATTATCTCGCGCTCGTGGACCGCGACGGCAAGACCGTGCTCCAGCAGTTCCCGGCGGATTTCCCGGCGACGAAGTCCTTCCCCAAGCAGTACCAGGACATCAGCTACGGCCTCGGACCGGACGGCTCGACGGGGTTCTTCCGTCCGCCGACGCCCGGGACGACCAACGGTCCGTCGTTCGCCGGGTTCGTGGCCGACACGAAGTTCAGCCACGACCGGGGCTTCTACGACACCAACATCACGGTGGAGATCACCACCGCGACGCCCGGCGCGACCGTCCGCTACACCACCGACCGCACCGCGCCGACCGCGACCAAGGGCCTCGTCTACTCCGGCCCGGTCCCGGTCGCGACGACCACGGTGCTGCGCGCGGCGGCGTTCAAGGACGGCTTCGCGCCGACCGAGGTGGACACCCACACCTACGTCTTCCCGACCAACGTCATCGACTCGTCGGTGATGAGGAAGTCCATCACGACGAACGCGCTCTACCGGCCGCAGATGCGCGACGCGTTGCTCGACCTGCCGAGCGTCTCGCTCTCGACCACGTCCGCCATCAACGGCACCGCGGAGGTGAAGACGTCGTTCGAGTACATCCGGCCCGACGGCGTGAAAGGCGTCCAGGCCGACTGCGGGGTGAGGCTCTACGGCGGTGCCTACACGGATTTCGCGAAGAAGAGCTTCCGTCTCTATTTCCGCCGCGAGTTCGGCCCCGCGAAGGTGAGCTACCCGTTCTTCGCCGGCCACGAGCACGGGCTGGCCGCGGTCGAGGAGTTCGACCAACTGGAGCTGAGGAGCTGCTCGCACGACATGGAGATGCGGGGCTTCTACATGTCGAACATCTGCACCGACGACACGTTGCTGGAGATGGGCCAGCTCAACCCGCACGGCCGCTTCGTCCACCTCTACCTCAACGGCACCTACTGGGGCATGTACCATCTCCGCGAGCGGTGGGACGCCGCGATGCACCAGCGCTACTTCGGCGGATCGGTCACCAACTACGAATCCATCAACGGCAACCTGAACGTCGGCGGCTGGAGCGACGGCACGGTCTACGACGGCGACGGTTCGGTCTGGAAGCGGGTCAAGGCCCTGCGCGGCGATTACCAGGCGGTGAAGCCGTGGCTCGATGTCGCGCAGTACACCGACTACATGGTCACGTTCCTGTTCGGCGGCAGCGAGGACGAGTACCGCTGCGTCGGCCCGAACGTCCCCGGCAGCGGCTTCAAGTTCTACCTCAACGACGCCGACGGCTGGTTCTGCGTGCCGAACTACTGCGCCGCCGGCGACCGCACCGCCCGCAGCTCGCCGGGCAAGCAGTCCGGCGACGGCCCCGGCAGCATCTTCTCGATGCTCTTCAAGCAAGGAGACCCCGACCACCGCGTCTTGCTCGCCGACCGCATCCAGCGCGCTCTCTCCAACGACGGCGCGCTCACGCCCGCCCGCACCGCGGCGCGGCTCACCCACCGCACCGAACAGATCCGCCGCGCCTTCCTCGCCGAATCGGCCCGCTGGAACTACCTCACGCCCGCCGCGTGGGCGACGCGCCGCGATTCGGTGCTGAACACCTGGCTGCCCAAGCGCACGTCGGAGGCGCTCGCGCAGTTCCGCTCCGCGGGATTCTATCCATCGCTCGGCGCGCCGCTGCTCAACCAGCAGGGCGGCGTCGTGACCAACGGGTTCCCGGTCCGCTTCCCCGGTCCGCCGGGCGCCACCATCTGGTACACGCTCGACGGCACCGATCCGCGCCTGCCCGGCGGCGCCGTCTCGTCGGCGGCGCGCAGCTACAACCCGGGCGGCAGCTCCGAGATGCCCGTGCCCGCCGGATCGCGCTGGCGCTGGTCGACCGACGCCGCCGGCCTCAGCGCCAGCGATGTCGTGGAAGGCAGCGCCGCCTGGTCGGCCACGGATTGGAAACATCCCGCGTTCGACGACGGCGCGTGGAGAGAAGGCCCCGCGCAGCTCGGCTACGGCGAGGGCGACGAGGCCACGGTCATCCCGTCCGGCCCGGTGAACGCCAAGTGGGTGTCCTCGTATTTCCGCCATGCGTTCACGCTCAAGGACACCGCCGGGATCACCGTGCTGCTGCTCCGGCTCAAGCGCGACGACGGCGCGATCGTCTATCTCAACGGCCACGAAGCGGCCCGCATGTCCATCCGCGCGGGGACCGTCACCGCCACGACGCCGGGCGACAACGCGTCGGACGACGGGCAGTCCTTCAACGAGCTGCCGATCGACCCGGCTCTGCTCCGCGCCGGCACGAACATCGTCGCCGTCGAGCTGCACCAGTCCTCGCCGACGACGTCGGATGCCAGCTTCGACCTCGAGCTCGCCGTCACGCGGTACGGAGCGGCGGGCGGGGCGTTGCCGACGATCGCGAAGAACACGGTGATCAAGAGCCGCGCCAAGAACGCGACCCAGTGGTCCGCCATCAACGAGGCCTTCTTCCAGGTCGGGCCGGATGCCCTCGCGCCCGGCGACGTCGTCGTGTCCGGGATCGATTTCAACCCTCCCGGCGACGACGGCAGCGAGCACCTTGTGCTGGCCAACCTGTCGGACCACGCGGTCGATCTTCGCGGCGCGCGGTTCACCGACGGCATCCGCTTCGTGTTCCCGTCGCAGCGTCCCACGCTG
>JBBRQL010000196.1:0-8204 GCA_038226425.1 Verrucomicrobiota bacterium | reverse complement strand
TTCTGCGCCATCGAGGACTCGGCCCGCAGCAGGTCGTGAAGGGTCACCAAACCGACGACGGTGCCGCCTTCCCGGTCCAAAACCGACACTAGGTGCGTCTCCGATTGGATCAGGAGCGCCTGTAGGTCCGCGACGGTCTGCTCCCGTAGGCAGGTCACCGCGGGCGCCAACGATGGGGCCCGGTTCTGGGTGGTCGATGCCTCGGCTTCGATCCGCGTCAGCATCCCCTTCATGCGGCCGGCCTCCAAGACCGGGAACCGTTCATAGGGTGACGCCAAGGCTGCACGGATCGCAGAGGGGGAAAGATCTTCGAGGAGCACCGGCGAAAAGTTGGCGATGGCCGAAACCGGCAATTCCCGCCAACTCAGCAAGTCCCGGGGCGGCCGCACATGTTCGAGGCGGTGGCCGTCCTGGGTCAGCAACGCGTCATAAAAGTTCTCCCGGTTCATCCGGCGGCTGATGGTCTGGCTGACCAACGCGCCCAGCATCAACGCAGGGACCAACGAAAACTCATGCGTCATCTCGAACACCATGAGGATCCCCGTCACCGGCGCAAAGACCACCGCCCCTAGGCTGGCGCTCATCCCCACCACCCCCAAGGCGATGGTGTCCGCGCGCCCGATGGGCATCTCCAATCCCGCCAGACCGGCCACCAAGACACCGGTCATGCCTCCGAAGAAGAGCGTCGGTGAAAAGATGCCACCGCATCCGCCCGTGCCGTAGCAGCATACGGTGGCGATGAACTTGGTGAGCAGAAGGATCGCCGCCAGTTGCCACCCAAGGTCCCCTGCCAAGGCGCTCGAAAGATCGTCATAGCCCAGGCTGAACACGCCGAGGTGCCCGGTCTTCCAAAAGACCAGACAGCCCAGCAGCCAGGTGATCCCCGCCCCCAGCGCCGGGAGCATCCAACGGGGAAATCGCCGGAGGTCTTTCACCCGAAGGCGAAGCCCGAGCGAGGAACGTTGGAAGTAGACCCCGGCAAGACTGGCCAGGGCCGCCACCACCGGCGTCAGGAGGTAGCCTCGCCAAGACGGCGAGGAGACACCGGTCAGGGAAAAGGACGGCTGCCGGCCGATGATCCCATGGACGACAAATGCACCCAACACCGAGGCCAACAGGATGGGGCCCAAGAGCCGGCTGTTCAGGTCGCCGATGATCTCCTCCAGCACGAACATCGTGGCCGCGAGAGGTGTGTTGAACGCGGCAGCCAGCCCCGCAGCAGCCCCGGCAGCCGCGGGACCACGACGGCTTTGCTTCGCCTCGCCGGCCCATGCCGCGAGATTGGACCCGACCGCTCCGGCCAGCTGCACGCTCGGGCCCTCGCGTCCCAAGCTTGAACCACCCCCGACACTGATGATCCCGGCCACGAATTTCACCCAGATGACCCGGGCTGGTACGGCTCCGAAATCCTTCCAGAAAGCGAGCTTGAGCTGGGGAATGCCGCTGCCGGCGGCCTCGCGGCAGTAGGAGCTCAACAACCAACCGACGATCAGGGACGAGCCCGACAAGATGGCGAAGCTTCCCAGCAGGAACGTCGTGAAGGAATGGTGGGCCAATCGTCCGATGCCCGCGGAGTAGGCCCAGCTGATCCCCGATTGGAACGCGACCGCCGACCCGCCCGCCCCCACCCCGTAGAGGACCGTGGTCAGGACGCTACGGGTCCGCGCCGGAAGCCGTTGGAGTCGTGCTTGCAGAAGGGGATTCATCGGGGGGCCTTGTGCCAGCAGTCCGAGTGGAGCAGGCCAAAATTGAAATGCATCCGCCCGCCCAGCCGGAATCCGGCGCTTTCCAGGAACGGGTCCGGCGGGGTCAACCTTGACGCCGAAAGTCCGGTGACGACGCGGAAAAACGTATACATCAGACGATGCACGGCGATCGCCCGGCTCCGCCGCCACCCCCGGTCGGGAACACGGAAATCCGCCAGCAACCATCGCGCGTTGTCGGCAGCGCCCGTCCCGAGTTTTCGGATCAGCCGCTCCAGATCGAAAGGCTGGAAACAATCGAGGAAGAAATGACTGGCGATCAGGTCGAAGCTCTCGCCGTCCGGGGACCATTCCAATGCGTCCGCTTGTTCGAACCGGACTCTCGATGCATCCAATCCCATGCGTCTTGCCTGTTTGGCGGCTTCCCGGATCATCGCCGGGCTGCGTTCGACGCAGGTGATCTCCATGTGCGGACGGGTCCGCAGCAACTCGACCAAGAACCTTCCCGGACCTTCGCCGAGCAGCAGCGCCCGGTGGCAGCCCCCTGTCTCGGCTAGAAATGCTGTGCGGCAACGTTGGAGCGTCCCTCCTGCGAGGACGGTCTCCGTTCCCCGGTAGACGGGTGCCAGCGTGTCGAAACTCATCGGCAGGATCGCGAGAGCCCGGGTGCCCTCCGGTTCCACCAGATCCCGGACACAGCCGCTCCCGCGGAATAGGCCAATACGTCCCGAATGTCGGCAGTCCCGCGATGCAGCCAGAAGGGGCCGATGTATTCGCAGACGATCGACCAGACGACCAGATGCATCCCGATCTCTGACCAAGACGGCGGCGCATCGGTCTGCCGGAGCCCGGTGACGCGCTGGATCCAGAGGATCACCGGAAGGCCGGCGGGGATCAGGAGCAAATCGTTGAAGTGTCCCCTGAGGAACGGCGAAGCCACCGCCGGCTTGAGAAACCAACGGTTGAGCGCATACGCGCCGGAAGCACCGACAAAGAGGGCATCGCGCAGGTAGCCGAAGCGGATCATAGCAACGCCAGGATCACGAACCCCGATCCGATGGCCAAGGACAGCTTCAGGAACACAGTCATCGCTGCCCAGCGTACACGTCAGCCGCAGCCTCTCCAAGCCGAGACCCGACGGGGATTCCGAGGATTGGTCCAGGGGGGGTGGTGGCGCCTTTCCATCGGTGCCCCTCGCGCTCGCCGATTCTCCTGCCGCCACTCCGCGTCGCCCCCCCCGACCAAACGCTCGCTTGCGAGGGAGCGATGGGTTTGGATGCGGACCACAATCGAGATCCCATGAACCCCTCCCGACCTTCTCCCGTCGTCGCCGCCTTCAAGGACCGTCGCACGGGCCTGACCGTGTTCGGCGTCTTCACCATCCTGCTCGGCGCCGTCTGCGGGATGCTCGTGCCGCTGATGTTCTTCGGGCAACAGATGGCCGAGCGGTCCACCGGCATCCCCGCGGGCACCCGGTCCATGCTCCCGGCGATGCTGATGTACGGGACGCTCGCGGTGGCGCTAGTCTGGCTGGGTATCGGCTCCATCATGGCCCGGCGCTGGGCGCGCGTGCTCATCCTCATCTTCTCGTGGACATGGCTGTTGATGGGAATGGTCTCGCTCGCCGGCCTGGCTTTCTTGGCGCCCCGGCTCATCGAGGTGATCCGGTCCGCGGTGCCGACCGGCCAGCCGCAGATGCCCGACCCGATGATCGAGATGATCATCGTCGTGCAGTTCGTCGCGATCTCGGTGCTTTTGGTCCTCCTGCCGATCGCGTGGATCCTCTTCTACCGCAGCCCGGACGTGCGGGCGACCTGCGAGGCGAACGACCCCGTTCCGGCCTGGACCGATGCCTGTCCGCCAGCGGTGCTCGCGCTCAGCGTGTGGACGGCTTTGAGCGCTCCCATGGTCCTGGTCGGGCCGGTGGCGTATCGGAGCGTGTTCCCCTTCTTCGGCGTGCTGGTCACCGGTCTGCCGGCCGCGCTCATCAGCGTCGTCGTCGCGGCGCTGCTGGCTTATTCGGCGTGGGCGCTGCATCGGCTGCGTCCCGTCGGTTGGTGGTTGATGACCGTCGGTTCGTGCCTCGCGACGCTCTCGGGCGCGATCACGTTCTCCCGGGTCGACCCGATGGAGATGTACCGCGCGATGGGTTTCCCGGAGCAGCAGCTCGAGCAGATGCAGAAGTTCAACTTCATGACGTCGTCGCTGATGATCTGGGCCTCGGTGCTGTTCGCCGTCGCGTTCGTCACCTACATGCTGTCGGTGAAGAAGCATTTCCGGGCGAAGTGACCGTCGATCGGTGCCGATCGACGGTCCGGCCCTACCGGTCCCGCGTTCACCCGCGCTGGAACCGTCCGGAGCGCCATTCCTTGTCGGTCTTCGCGATGACCAGCTTGAGGCCGGCGGCGCGGAAGGCCTTCTCGACCGCGGCGAACTGCGTCGAGAGGATGCCGGCGAGCACCAGCGAACCGCCGGGCTTCAACCGCGCCAGGATGCGGTCGCGCTCGGCGAGCAGGAGGTCGCTCATCAAGTTCGCGCAGACGACATCGTGCTGCTCCTTGGAAGTGCGCGGCAGCCGGGTGACGTCCGCGAGCACGGGCTTCACCTGCGCGGCGACCCCGTTGAGCTCCGCGTTCTCCTGGGTGATGCGGACGCAATCCGCGTCGAAGTCGAACGCGCGGACCGGTGAGTAGCCGAGCTTGGCAGCGGCGATCGCCAGGATCCCGCTGCCGGTGCCCATGTCGATGAGCGAGGGTGCGGGCGCGGCGGCGCGTCCGCGCAGCGCGGCGACCTGCGTGAGGCAGAAGTGCGTCGTCGCATGTTGGCCTGTGCCGAAGCTGAGCCCGGGATCGAGCAGCACCACCTGCTGGCCAGCCTTGGGCTTGCGACGGCTCCAGGTCGGACGGACGAGCAGCGCGGCACCGATCTCGATGGGGCGGAAATGCCGCTTCCACGATTCGCTCCAATCGAGCGGTTTCACGCGCCGGATGGCGATGCGGCCTGGCGCGGCGCCGATGCCGGCGTCCTCCAGCTCCGCGAGACCGGCGCGCAAGGCCGCGCGCGTCGTCGCGACCTCCGTATCGGGCAGCGGCAGGTACACGCTCACGGTGACGAGCCCGGTCGCCATGTCAGCATAGACGCTCGGGGTCTGGCCGGAGACGCGACCGACCAGCGCGGCCACGGCCTCTTCGGCGCCGGGATACGTGGTGACGGAGACTTGGCGGAGGTCGGCTGCGGTCTTGGTTCTCGGGAGGCTTTTCATGGGAGGTCGCGCCACGGGGTGAAGTTGAGCAGCTGGAGTTCGTTGCCGAGCTTGCCGGCCTTCTGCACGCCGACATCCACCCAGGTGACGCCGGCGTAATCGATCTCGACATGCTCGAACCAGCGCAGCGGCTGGCTGAGCAACAACGACAGAAGCCCGCGGATCACGCCGCCGTGGCAGTAGACGGCCACCGTCTTGCCCGGTTGCTCCGCGAGGATCTGCTGGAGGCAAGCCGAGAGGCGGCCGATGAAGTGCGCCAACGTCTCCGCACCGGCGACGCGGTCGTGCTCCAGATGGTGCAGCCAATCGTAGGCGGACATACCGAAGCGCGCTTGGATCTCGTCCCATCCGCAGCCGGTCCAGTCGCCGAAATCGATCTCGCGCAGACCGGGCAAGATGACCGGTTCGCCGGTGAAATGGCGGCGGAAGGGCTCGAGCGTGAGCTGCACGCGGCGCATCGGGCTGGCGTAGAGCGCGTCGAACGGCGTCCGCGCGAGCCAGTTCGCCAGGCGCTCCGCCTGTTGGTGTCCGGCCGGCGAGAGCTCCATGTCGATGCGGCTGCCGCCGAAGACGCGGTGGTAACGGGACTCCACTTCGCCGTGGCGGAGGAGGAAAAGACGGGTGGCGGGCATGGAAAATCGAGGGCGATCGGATGGCGCCGGGTTCAATCGGCCGCGCTCAGGGCGACCACGCGGATCTCGCGGACCGCATGGTCGGGCCACCAGGTCACCGCGCAGCCGCCGACCACACATTCTTGGAGCCGGCGGCCGATGCTGTCGTGCTCGGTGTAATCGCCCGCGCGGCCTGGACCATGCGACAGCATCGACAAGAACTTGATGACGAGCTCTTGGTCACGGCGCGGGCACCCACGCCAGAACTCGACCGCTTCCAGGTCGATGGAGACCCGATAAGGGCTCATGGCCGGACTTCGGCCCGCCCCAGTTCATCCTGCAACTGGTCGAGGCCGACCCAGCGGGACGTGTCGCGGTCGTCGATCTTGTCGGCCATGCGGCGGCGCCAATCCTCGTCCCGCTGCCGACGCAGCCGGAGCAGATGCGCGGAGATCTGGTTCTGCGCCTCCAAGGGCATCTCGGAGACGTCTTTGATGATCTCGGCGACCGATCTCATTACGCCAAAATGGCCGCCTGTTGGAGCGAAAGCAATCCGCGGATGCCGACCTTGGCCAGCCGCAGCAGCTCGGCCAGCTGGTCGTCGCCGAAGGTCGCCTCTTCACCGGCCGCTTGGAGTTCGATGAACTCGCCCGAGCCGCCCATCACGATGTTCATGTCCACCGCCGCGTCCTTGTCCTCAAGGTAATCTAGGTCGAGCACCGGACGTCCGGCGACCACGCCGCAGCTCACCGCCGCGACCGGTTGGGTGAAGGGGCTCGCGGTCAGCTTGCCCTGGGCGATGAGCTTGTTCACCGCGAGCGAGATGGCCACGTACGCACCGGTGATGCTCGCGGTGCGCGTGCCGCCGTCGGCCTGCAGCACGTCGCAATCGATCCACAGCGTGCGCGGCCCGAGCTTCTCCAGGTCCAGCACCGCGCGCAGCGAACGGCCGATCAAGCGCTGGATCTCCTGCGAACGGCCGTCGAGCTTCAGCTTCGAGATGTCGCGAGCCTTCCGGTCGAGCGTGGAGTAGGGGAGCATCGAGTACTCCGCGGTGATCCAGCCGCCCGGGACCTTCTGGTCCTTCATCCAGCGAGGCACCGATTCCTCGATGGTGACGCCGCAGATCACGCGGGTGTTGCCCCACTCGATCAGCGTCGAGCCGGAGGCGTGGGGCGCGATGTGGTTCTGGAAGCGGACCGGCCGGAGCTGGTCGGGGAGGCGTCCGTCGGCGCGGGGTGCGGGCATGTCCATGAGCGGGCAAGCCTACGCGCCCGGCACCGGCCGAGGCAATGCGCGACCGGGAACACGGCCGGGCCGCCCCTGTCGGACGCCTTGACCCTGCGCGCCGGGACGCCATTCTCCCCATTGTTCGGGGAGCCGTTCTGTCACGGCTGAGAGTCGCTCCGCAGTGCGAGACCCGTTGAACCTGCCCGGGTAATGCCGGCGAAGGGAAGCGTCCTCGGGATCTCCTCCTCCGCCTCCGCCTTTCCCGGGCCACCGACCAGCGACGACCGAAGGCACCAACGACACGACACCACCGGATCCCGGCCCGCAGCCTTGTCACCGACAGGCCCGCGCCGGTCCGGCACCGATCCCCGCCCCACGACCCATTTCCCATGATCGCCACCCCCGAATCGTTCGAACCGCACAGCCGCGAACAGTTGCCCAACAGCCAGCGCGTCCTCGTGCCCGGCACCCTCCATCCCGACGTCCAGGTGCCGATGCGCGAGATCACCGTCACGCCCACCCGGTCGTACACCGGCGCCGTCACGCCGAACGATCCCGTCCGCGTCTACGATTGCAGCGGACCTTGGGGCGATCCGGCGTACACCGGCACCTCGGACGAAGGCCTTCCCGCCCTGCGCCGCGCCTGGATCGTCCGTCGCGACGACGTCGAAGAATACGACGGCCGCGAGGTGAAGCCGCAGGACAACGGCTACCTCTCCGGCAAGCACGCCGAGTACGCCAGCAAGGCCGAGAAGAACCGCCTCGTCGAGTTCCCCGGGCTCACCGGCCAGCGTCGCCGTCCGCTCCGCGCGAAGGCCGGCAAGGTCGTCACCCAGCTCGCCTACGCCCGCGCCGGCATCATCACGCCGGAGATGGAGTTCATCGCCATCCGCGAGAACATGGGACGCCAGATGATCGCGGAACGCGGATTGCAGATCGCGGATCTGAGTAAAGACCTCGTCCGCAACGATCTTTCCAAACAACACGAGGGTTCTGGCCAGGATTCGATCCGCGATCCCCAATCCGCGATCCCCAATCCCTACTCTCCCAGCATCTTCCGCCGCTTCCCCCAGCGCATGCCCGCGCAGATCACGCCCGAGTTCGTCCGCGAGGAAGTCGCCGCCGGCCGTGCCATCATCCCGAACAACGTCAACCATCCCGAGTCCGAGCCGATGATCATCGGGCGCAACTTCCTCGTGAAGATCAACGCCAACATCGGCAACAGCGCCGTCGCATCGAGCATCGAGGAGGAAGTCGAGAAGATGCGCTGGGCCACCAAGTGGGGCGCGGACACCGTCATGGACCTCTCCACCGGCAAGAACATCCACGCCACGCGCGAATGGATTCTCCGCAACTCCCCCGTGCCCATCGGTACCGTCCCGATTTATCAGGCGCTCG
>JBBRQL010000195.1:0-8217 GCA_038226425.1 Verrucomicrobiota bacterium | reverse complement strand
TGGGCGCGGGCGAGGAGTTCGACGAGATCAAGTCCAAGAACATCGAGCGCGCGGGCGTCGAGCGGATCAAGATCCGGTCGGTGCTCACCTGCGAGACCAAGATCGGCATCTGCGCCCGTTGCTACGGCCGCAACCTGTCCACCGGCAAGCTGGTGAAGCACGGCGAAGCGGTCGGCATCATCGCCGCCCAATCGATCGGCGAGCCGGGCACGCAGCTGACGATGCGCACGTTCCACATCGGTGGCGCCGCGGCGCAGACCTACAAGCAGCCGCAGATCAAGGCCAAGCACGACGGCATCGCCCGGTACAACGAGCTCCGCGTGGTGGAGCTCGGCGACGGCAACAACATCGTCCTGAACAAGAACGGTTCCATCACCATCTCGAGCCCGGACGGCAAGGAGCTGGAGACCCACACCATCGTCGTCGGCTCGATCATCGCGGTGCCGGACGGCGGCCAGGTGAAGAAGAACGAGGTCTTCGTCGAGTGGGACGCGTATAACGTGCCCATCATCTCCGAGAAAGCGGGCCGCGTCCGCTTCCATGACATCATCGAGGGCGTCACGATGAAGCAGGAGACCGATCAGGCCACGGGCACCGAGGACATGGTCATCGTCGAGCACAAGGAGGACCTGCATCCCCAAGTGGTCGTCGAGGACAGGAACGGCGACCCGATCGCGCAGTACCCGATCCCGGCCGGCGCGCACTTGGTCGTGGGCGAAGGCGACGACATCGGCGCCGGCGCGCTGCTGGCGAAGACGCCCCGCAAAGCGTCGAAGACCAAGGACATCACCGGCGGTCTGCCGCGTGTCGCCGAGCTCTTCGAGGCCCGCCGTCCGAAGGACGCCGCGGAGATCGCCAAGATCGACGGCGTGGTGGACTTCGGCCCGAGCGTGCGCGGCAAGCGCTGCATCGTGGTCAAGGATCCCCACACCGACTCCGAGGAGGAGCACCTGATCCCGATGAGCAAGCACGTCATCGTGTACAAGGGCGACTTCGTGAAGAAGGGCCAGCAGCTCACGGACGGACCGGTCGTCCCGCACGAGATCCTCGACATCTGCGGACCTCACGAGCTCCAGGAGCACATGGTCAACGAGGTCCAGGAGGTCTACCGCCTCCAAGGCGTCACGATCAACGACAAGCACATCGAGATCATCGTCCGTCAGATGCTCCGCAAGGTCCGCATCACCGAGCCCGGCGACACGATCTTCCTTTGGGGCGAGCAGATCGATAAGGTCATGTTCGAGGACGAGAACCATCGGATCGAGAAGATGGGCGGCAAGCCCGCCGAGGCGGCCCCGGTGCTGCTCGGCATCACCAAGGCATCCCTCGAGACCGAGTCGTTCCTCAGCGCCGCGTCGTTCCAGGACACCACCCGCGTCCTCACCGAGGCCGCCACGTTGGGCAAGTCCGACGCGCTCCGCGGCTTCAAGGAGAACGTCATCATGGGCCACATCATCCCGGCCGGAACGGGCTTCGACCGCCATCGCGGCGTGGTCCTCAAGATGTTGGTCGAAGTCCCCGAGGACGAACCGGCTCCCGTCGCGTCCGAAGTGGACGAGACCTCCCCGCTGCTCGCCTGAGCGCGGCGACATCGACGACGAAGGGCGGCCGCAAGGCCGCCTTTTTCGTCGATGTCGGGCGCCTCAGACGGCCCCGGCCCGGCCCAGCGTCTCGTCGACCGATTCCCGGAGCGCGCCGACCATGCGCTTCGCCTGCGCCGTCGTCGTGCAGTACGGCGGCATCAGCACCACCACGTTGCCGATCGGCCGCGTGAGCACACCGCGCCGGGCCATCGCTTCGCAGACGCGGATGCCCGCCCGTTCGCGCAGGTCGAACGGTGTGCGCTTCGTCCAGTCGCGGACGAGTTCCACGCCGATGACCAGTCCGACTTGCCGGACATCGCCGACATGCGGCGACGTCCACAACGTGCTCGATTCGGTGCGCAACGTCGCTTCCAGCTTCGCCCGTGCGGCGACGGACCGCGGGGAGTCCAGCAACGCGAGGCTGGCAAGTCCGGCGGCGGCACCGAGCGGGTTGCCGGTGAAACTGTGGCCGTGGAAGAACGTCTTGAACTCCTCGTACTCGCCGAGGAACGCGTCGAACACGTCCTGCGTGGTCAACGTCGCCGCCATCGGCAGGTATCCGCCGGTGAGACCCTTCGCAAGCGCGAGGAAATCAGGTCTCACACCTTCCTGCTGGCAGGCGAAGAGCGGGGCGGGGGGGCGGGGGAGCGGGGGAGCGGGGGAGAAAGGGAGCAGGGGTGCGAGGGAATTTTTCTCCCCTGCCCCCTTTCTCCCCCGCTCCCCTGCATCCCCAGCTTCCCCTGCACGCCCCACGCCGACACGTCCGAAGCCGGTCATCACCTCGTCCGCGATCAGCAGCGCGCCGTGGCCGCGGGCGAGGTCGGTCACGCGCTTCAGCCAGCCCGCGGGCTGCGGGATCATACCGGCCGCACCTTGCATCAAAGGCTCGAACACGAACCCGGAATAAGGCTTCCCGCGGTTCTTAGCGGAGTCGAGCTTCTGCTCGACTTTGCCGACGCATTCCCAACCGCAACGACGATACTCGCGGGCGTCGGCGCGCTCCGGCTTCGCGCGGTTGAACGGGCACCGATAGCAATACGGCGACATCACCGCGTCGGTCTTGAAGAGCAGTCCGGCGTAGGCTTTGTGGAAGAGGTCGATGTGCCCGAGCGAGACCGCGCCCACGGTGTCGCCGTGATACGCGCCCTTCAGCCCGAGGAAGCGAGGTGATTTCTGCCCTTTCGTCCGCCGGGTGAACTCGTAGGCCAGCTTCAACGCCACCTCCATCGCGGTCGAACCGTCGTCGGAGAAGAAGACCTTCTCCAAGCGCGGAGCGGGGAGCGCGGAGCGGGGAACGGCCGGGCCGGCGGCCGCCTTCACCAGCTCCGCGGCCAAGCGGCTCGCGGGCTCGTTGGCGAAACCGAGCGCGGAGGTGTGGGCGACCTTCCCGAGCTGGCGGCGCAGGGCGGCATTGATGGCCGGATGGCGGTGCCCGTGGAGGTTGGTCCAGATCGACGAGTTCGCGTCCAAGTACTCTTTGCCGTGGATGTCGCGGAGCACCGCGCCGTGTCCATCGACGAGCACGATGGGTTCGGTCGTCTGCCAGTCGCGCATCTGCGTGAACGGATGCCAGACGTGCGCGTGGTCGAGCCGGGCGATCGGGTGCATCAGGAGGCGGGGGCTGGCGGACGGTTCGCGACGAGGGCAGCGACCGCTGCGGTGACATCCTCGACCGTGTGGCCCGCGGACAACGTCACCCGCAGCCGGGCCATGCCGCGCGCCACGGTGGGATACCGGATCGCCGGGATGAAGACGCCGGAAGCGCGCAAAGTGTCCGCGAGGGCGACGGCCGCGGATTCGTCGCCGACCATCAAAGGGACGATGGCGCTCTGGACCAACCCGGGCGGCCAGCCGGAGTTGACGAGGCTGTTCTTGAAGAAGTCCACCAACGTCCAGAGCCGGTGGCATCGCTCGGCGCCTTCGCTGCCGGCGACGACCTCGATCCCGGCGCGCGCGGCCGCGGCCGCGGCGGGCACCGGCGCGGTCGAGAAGATGAAGCTGCGCGCGCGGTTCACGAGATAATCGGCGAGCGTGCGCGACCCGGCGATGTATCCGCCGGCGGCGCCGACGGCTTTTCCGAGCGTGCCCATCTGGATGTCGACGCGGTCGGCGACGCCGAAGGCCTCCGCGACGCCGCGGCGCCGTTCCCCGAACAACCCCGTGGCGTGCGCCTCGTCCAACATCAGCCAAGCGCCGTGGCGTTCCTTGAGCTCGACGATGTCCTTCAGCGGCGCGAGGTCGCCGTCCATGGAGAAGACGCTCTCGGTCACGACCAACGTGCGTCCGCGCCGGCCTCCTACGCCGCGGCTGTCGGCCCACTTCAGGATCCGTTCCAGGTCGTCGAGGTCGTTGTGGCCGAAGACGCGCAGCTTCGCCCCGCTGAGCCTGGCCGCGTCGACGCAGCAAGCGTGGACGAGCTTGTCGACAACGATGACGTCGTCTTTCCCGAGCAGCGCCGTGATGGCGCCAAGGGCGGCCGCGTAACCGGTGCTGAAGGCGAGCGCGGCCTCTGTGCCCTTGAACTCCGCGAGCGTCTCCTCGAGCTGGTGGTGAGGCGCGAGCGAACCGCAGATCAAGCGCGACGCTCCCGAGCCGGCGCCGAAATCTTGCGCGGCTTTCGCGGCGGCATCGCGCAGGGCCGGATGGTCCGCCAGCCCTAGATAGTCGTTGGACGAGAAGTTCAGCATCTCCCGGCCGGCGATCCGCACGCGCGGACCTTGGGGAGAATCCACGCGGCGTAGCTCGCGCCAGAGGCCTGCCTCGCGGATCTGGCCGAGGCGGCCGGCAAGCTCTTGGTCGAGATCGGTCACGGTGTCGCGGTGCGGTGCCATCAGAGCCTGCGCGATGAGGCGGCGACAAGCTTCACGTCCACGGCGCGATCCGGCTGTCGAGCTGGAAGACCTGTCCGGAGACGTTGCGCAGCCCGGCGATGAAGACGATGGCCCGGGCCGCTTCGTCGAGGTCGTTCAAGCGACCGAGCGCGTTGGACGCGGCGTGCGCGGCGACCTGCTCGTCGGTGAGCGAGCCGACGAGCTTCGTGCGCAGGAACCCGGGCAACACGGCGTTCACCCGCACGTCGCGCGGGCCGACCTCTTTGGCGAGCGATTGCGTCAGCCCGATCAGACCTGCCTTGGACGCCGCGTAGTTCGCCTGTCCGGCGCGGCCGACCTTCCCGCCGTGGCTCCCGATGTTGAGGATGTGCCCGTCACGTTGCCGGCACATCGGGCGGAGCGCGGCCTGGGAACAGAGGAACGCGCCCTTTAAGTTCACATCGAGCACGCGCTGCCAGGCGTCCTCGGTCATCTGTGCGACGAGCGAATCGGCCGCGATGCCGGCATTGTTCACGAGCACGTCCAAGCGGCCGAAACGCGCCGTCACCGCGTCGAACACTTCGCCGACCTCGGGCGTGTCCGTGACGTCGAGCTTCACCGGCCACACGGAAGCGGTCGGTCCCTGGAGCGGTCCCGCGCGGCACGCGGCGACGACCTGCCAACCTTGCGCCGCGAAGGCCGCGGCCAAGGCCTGGCCCAATCCGCCGGCGGCGCCGGTGACGAGCACGACCCGCGATGGGGCGGAAGGGTTCATGACGCGACAGGGCAGGGGACGGCCGGGCCCGTTCGGTCGCGGCACCATTCGCGGATGCCGTCGATCCAGACCGCCGCGACATCGCCGTCATGGTGGACGACCGCATCGGTCGCGCCGGACAGCTTGCCGCTGAACGGAATTGCGACGAGGTCGGCCTTGTGGTCCGGGGCGATCGCGCCGACCGCGCCGAGCAGGCCGAGCGCGCGGGCGCCGTTCACCGTGGCCATGGAGAGGATCTCGTCGGGCGACACCTGTGAATCGGTCGCCGCGAGCACGCGCATCTCGTCGAAGAGCGACAGCTCCTGCGGCCGGCCCTTGGCGAACCGGGTCGAGGCCAGGCTGTCGGTCCCGAGGCAGAGGTTCACGCCCGCCTCGGCGAGGTCGGTCCGAGGGAAACGATGATGCCGGAAGTACGCATGGCTCTGCGGGCAATGGACGACGCTGGCGCCGCGCTCGGCGAGCAACCGGGCGTCGCCGTCCCAGAGGTAGTTCACATGGGCCAGCAGATGCCGGGCGCCGAGCAGGCCGCACCGGTCGAGATGCCGGACCGGTGAACCGTGCCCGCAATCGTCCATCGGTCGTTGATGCTCGAGCCATTCGAACATCGGTCCCCGGCGGAACATGAACATCTCGAACTCGGCCTGCGATTCCGCGACGTGGGAGGAGACCAGGCGTCCGTCCCGCCGCATCGCTTCGCCGCAGAGGCTGAGCAGTCCGGGCGTGGTGGAGTAAGGCGCATGGGGCGAGAGCCCGAAGCCGCCGCGTCTGGTCGGAAGCCCGTGGATGAGATCCTCCGCGGCGGCGAGGACCTCGGCGGGCGGGCGCTGGCTGCGCACGCCGGTCATCTCGATGAACGACCAGACCCGCAGCGGCGTGGCGGCGCGGCAGACGTCGAGCAGCTCGGGGACGCTCGCGATGTCGGCGACGGTCGTGGTGCCGGACTTCAGGAGCTGGCGCGCGCCGTCGAGCCAGGACGCGGCGAACTCGCTGAAGCCCCAGCCGTTCTTCGCCGCGAGGATGGCCTTGATCCAATCGGGGAAACTGCGCGGCGGCGCGAGCTGGCCGGCGAGGTGGGTGTAGTCGAGATGGCAGTGGGCATCGACGAGGCCGGGCAGCAGCACGACGTCGCCGAGGTCCGTCACGGGGCCGGAGTGGTCCGCGCGGAGATCGGTCCAAGCGCCGACCGCGAGGACGCGGTCCCCTGACACGAGGACCGCGCCGTCCTCGACGGGCGGCGCGGTGATGGGGAGGACGATCCGGGCGCGGAGGATCACGCTTCGTCGGACGAGGCGGCGGTGCGGCGCTTCTCCTTGAGACGGGCGGCGACCTTGTGGGTCTTCGCCTTGGCCTTGCTGTGTTTCTGGCGGAGCTGCTGCTCGAGCTTCTTGGTCACGAGGTCGATGGCGGCGTAGAGGTCGGCCTCCTTGTCCTCGGCATAGAGGTCGTTGCCACGGACGGCGAGCCGGATTGAGCACTTGAAGGTCTTGTCGGGCGAACGGGGCGTGTGGTCCTTCTCGAGGCAGACCCGGGCGTCGAGCAGCCACCGGTCGATGTGCTCGAGCTTGTCGAGCTTGGCGAGCACGTGCTGCTCGATGGCGTCGGTCAAGGTGACGTTGTGCGTCGTGAGGATGAATTTCATTCCGGGCGGAAGGTGCGTCGTGGACAGCCCGTTTTCAATCCCGAGTCGTCGGGAATCTTGCGCGGGCCTCGGGGCGAGGCCGCGTCCCGGTCACGGATGGACGGCACGGTAGAAACGAGCGGGAACGGTGGGCAGATTGGTGTCGGATAGTGTGGCCGGAAAATCACCAGGCGTGATGCTTTGGAGGTCGCTCCAAACGTGCAGGTCCGGGCTCCGCTGCACCCGGAAAGGCACGCCGCGAGGGCCGTCCACAGTGAGACCGGACCGGGCTTGGCCGTCCGTGTCCTCTGCTGGCGAGACTCACGGCGGCACGTTGGCGCCACGGATCACCATGCTGTCCTGATGCGCCCCGATGGTCCGCCGCAACCAAACTTTCCGCGTGGTGTTGCAGCCACCATGGCATATCTTGCCGACATGCGCAGATGGACCTTGGTCGCGGCCTTGGGATGCAGCCTCAGCGGGCTCGCCGTGCGGGCGGTCGTCCCTTCGGACGACGCGGCAGCGGTCCCCGTGGTGCCGGTCGTCGCTGAAGCCCCGGCGAACCCCTACATCGTCATCACCAACCGGAACGCGTTCGGCATCAAACCGCCGGCGCCCCCGGCCGAGCCGGTGCCGGTCGCGCCCGTGGTGGCGCCCCCCAATCTTTTCCTCACGGGCATCAGCCACCTTCATGGCCTGAAGCGCGCGTACCTCGTGGTCAACCGGCCGAACGGCAAGACGCCGGACTATCTCTCGGTGGACGAGGGCTACGACGTGGACGGGCTGAAGATCTTGGACATCGACCACAAGAAGCAGACCGTGCGGGTGATGAACTCCGGCACGGAGGTGACGTTGAACTTCAAGGACAACGGGATGAAGGGGGCACCAGTGCCCACTCCCGGCCCGGGCCAGAAACCTCCGCAGGGCGGCATGCCGGCCCCGGGGCTCCCGGCACCGCCGGCACCGGCCTACACCGCGGCGCCGCTCCCGGGCGGAGCGACCATCATCGGTCGCGGAGGAGTGGTCGCCGACAACTCGGTCCAGGTCGCCTCGGCGAACGGCGGTGCCGAGGTCGCGCCGGTCCGCCAAGTGCCTACCCGTCGTGGAGTCTACGTCGCCGGGCAGAACGGCGGGGTCCCGCAGGAGCAAGCGGTGATCGCCCATGTCGTCCCGCCGTCGGCCTTCACGGTCCCGGCGGCTCCCGGACCGGTGTCGAACCCCAGCGCCAGCAGCGGAAGGCTCCCGCCGCCGCCGATCCCCGGGGCGCGCTGAGCGCGCAGCCGGCGAGGTCGGGAACGACGAAGGCCCGCGATCGCTCGCGGGCCTCTGTCCTGTTGGTGCGCACGGCAGGACTTGAACCTGCACGCCTTACGGCACTACCACCTCAAAGTAGCGCGTCTGCCAATTCCGCCACGTGCGCAAACTGTCGTG
>JBBRQL010000194.1:0-8249 GCA_038226425.1 Verrucomicrobiota bacterium | reverse complement strand
CCAAACCCACCCAAAAAGGGACTCCAAACCCATCCCCAATCGAAACTGTAACATGCTCGGGACAATGACGTTCCGCATCCAGTGCGACCTCTCCACCGACCATCGAGCATTTTTCAGGAGGCGGCGGTCACACTCCTAACCGCCTCGTCCAACGCACCACAAATGGATGGAGTTCTCGCTGCGCCCCCAAGGGTGTCGACCCTCGCGCTACCGCACGCCGAACGCCCCCTTGGGGCGGCGTCCGCAACGGGAAACCACATCTTTCGGGCGATTTCAGATCCAATCCGGCAGCGGTAGCCGAGCCCACCGGGTACCCTTCAGCTCAATCCCGTCGGCGTATTTCGCGGCGCCGGTCCAGACGCAATCGAACGTCTGGACCAGGTCGGTGAACCAGTTCGGGAAGCGATCGGTGTACTTCAGCTCCAAGACCACGGTCGGGCCGAAGACGTCGCATGGAGCGAGGCTCTGTATCTTGAGGCTCCCGATATGGTTCGGTGCTGTGAGGACAGAGCGGTCCATGGTGACGCGGACGGAGTTGTCGCCCTCCTTTTCGTAGGCCTCCCGCAGATATCCGACATGCATCGCAGGGCGCGCAGCCAGACGGAGCATCAGTTCCTGGAAGCGCTGGGTAGCCACCAAGTCGGCATCGGAGGACGGTGACAGCAGGTGGTGGCGCTCAGCCAACTGTCCGGCGAGGAGGGTCGGGACGAACTGCTTCCGGACACCGCCTCTTTCCTTGATGATGACGTTGTTCACCCTTCGTTTGATCTCGAAGAACACCGGGGAGCCAGGCTGGTCGTCGTAGTACCGCAACCTGAGCTTGAAGCGGTTTTTGTCTCCGTTGACCGTGTTCCAGTACGTCTCGAGGCTGGCGGAATCGAGGTACAGGCTGTGGACCGGGTAGCTCAGACCGGGGTGGTCCGCACCGAATGGATCGAGCAGGAGATGCTGTTGGACGTACGCCCGTACCCGTCTGGCGGTCCGTTCGTCGATCAGGTACTTGATCTCGTACCGTTGTTCCTGCAGCCGGCTCATCGTTTGGAGGGTAACCCGTATCGGCGCCGATCGGCGCCCAAAATGCAAAAAGGGACGGCAAGATTGCCGTCCCTCTGATGACCGCAGGCTACCCTCGGCGCTGGTCAGTTGTATCCGCCGAGAGAGCGGATCCAGACGTTGCGGAAGCGGGTCGGGTTCCCGTGGTCCTGGAGGCTGACCGGCCCCTTTCCGGAGTAGGCCTTGTAGGGGTCGGTCGCGCGGTGGTTGGTGGGTCCGTTGAGCTCCTTCCGGTTGTGCAAGACCACGCCGTTGAGGATGACCGTGGCGTACGCTGGCTTCGTGAGTTTGCCGGCGTCGTCGAACTTCGGCGCCTCGAAGACGATGTCGTAGCTGTTCCACTGGCCAGGCGGCTTGATGGCGTCCACCAAGGGCGGCCACTGGCCGTAGAGAGCGCCTGCTTGGCCGTCGGCGTAGGTCTTGTTGTGGTAGCCATCGAGCACCTGGATCTCGAAGAACCGATGGAAGAAGACGCCGCTGTTGCCGCGACCTTGGCTATCGCCCTTGACCTCTATCGGGGTGGCGAACTCGATGTGCAATTGGGCATCACCGAACTCCTGCTTGGTGTGGATGCCGCCGCTCTTGCCGACGACTTCCATGTAGCCGTTCTCCACCTTCCAAGGGACGGCTCCGCCGCCGTCTTTTTCCCAAGCGCTGAAATCCTTGCCGTCGAACAGGATGGTCGCATCGCTCGGCGCCGGTGCGCCGTGGCTGAACGTCGCCCCTGGAGTGACCTCGGGGGGATTCGGACGGTCCTTGTCGTGGACCTTCCACTTCTGCCCGCGGATCTGCGGGGTGTCGGTGTAACCCACGCCTTGGGCGAGGGCTGCGGTGGCGCTGAGCGCGATGATCGCGACGAATGTGGCTGTTTTCATGTGGACGGTGGAGTGATGAGCGTGGAAGTGGCCCGACGCGAAATGCAAGCGGGCGATTCACGCGCTGGGTGGTCCGGAGCGACTGCTTCGGCCAAGCCGGTTGGGCTTGGATACCGCAAGTCGGGGAAGAAGGGTGGCTGCGTTTGGTTGGCCGACATGGATTCGAACCATGACTAGGCGAGTCAAAGTCGCCTGTGCTACCATTACACCATCGGCCAAACGCGCGCGGAAGCTAGACAGCGCGCTTGGAGCGGCCAACAGCTTTTTTCAAGGCTCGCCGGGAGAACCTTGGGCACCGGCCCTCGACAGCGACGTGAAGTCGACCTCCATCACCTCGTACTCGCCACCGTGCAATCCGAGCTTCCGGTAGACCGCCTGCGCCGGCGCGTTGTTCCGCTCGACGTACAACCGCAGCGCCCGCACGCCGCGATCCTGCCGGGCCAACGCCTCGAGGTGCCGGAACAGCGCGGTGAACACGCCTCGTCCTCGCCGGTCCGCCCGTACGTACACGCTCTGGATCCACCAGATGTCGCCGTTGCGCCAGTCGCTCCACTCGTGCGTGTGCATGATCTGGCCGATGACCTCGCCGTCCTCCACCGCGACGAAGTACCGGCCCTTCGCCGGATCCGCCAACAGCGCGCGGACGCCGGCCAAGACCGTGTCGGCATCGAGTTCGCGCCCCTCGGTCTCGCGCGCTAGACGGCGGTTGAACTCGGCGACGAGCGGTGCGTCCTCAGCGATGGCGGGGCGGATGGTCATCAGATCTGGAAGTCGATGGTGGCCGCTCGGTCCCGCTTGCTCATGACCTTCACGCGCACGTCTTCCATCAGCACGACGGAATCCGGCGGGACGCTCTGCAACAGGAACGCGTTCGCGCCCACCGTGCTGCCGGCGCCGATCACCGTGTCGCCGCCGAGGATGACCGCGCCGGAGTAGATCGTGACGCGGTCCTCGACCGTCGGGTGCCGCTTCTTCCCGCGCAACGCCTGGCCGCCGCTCGTGCTGGTCGCCCCGAGCGTCACGCCGTGGAACATCTTCACGTGGTTCCCCAGGACGCAGGTCTCGCCGATCACCGTGCCGGTGCCGTGGTCGAGGAAGAAATGGGAACCGATCTTCGCGCCCGGATGGATGTCCGCGCCCGTCCGGCTGTGCGCCCATTCGGTCATGATCCGCGGCAGCAGCGGCACGCCGCGGACATGCAGCTCGTGCGCGAGCCGTTGCACCGCGATGGCCTCGACGAACGGGTACGCGACGATGATCTCTTCCCGGTTGCGCGCCGCAGGATCGCCCGTGAAGGCCGCCTCGACATCGGTCTGGAGCAGCTCGCGCACGCGCGGGAGCTGGCGGAGGAAATCAGCCGTGAGCTCCTGCGAAGCGCGGCGCGGGTCGCGCTTCGCCTCGTCCGCGCAATCGAAGCAGCGGAGACTCTTGTAGATCTCGTCCTCGAGCCGGCCGGCGACCGAATCGAGCAGCATCGCCGTCTCCGCCTGCAGCTCGGAGGAATGGATGACGTGGTCGTCGAAGAAGCCGGGGAACACGAGCCGCAACAGGTCGCGGGTGATGTCCACGACGACGCCCTTCGACGGCAGGTTGACGCCGTCGAGATGGTTGATCCCGCCGTGGCGCCGATAACTGGCGAGCAACGCCTGGGTGAGCTCGGTGACGGAGAAGTTCACGCGCGCAAGCTAGCGGCCACGGGCCGAGGAAGTCCAACGCCCAAGGCGACGTCCCGTCGCTTGGACGGGACACATCAACATCCCTGCTCCTCGGAACAAGCTGGTGTCTGTCCGGCTTCCATCAGCGTCGGTCACATCGGCATCAGTGACGTCGGTCTACGGCCTCCCTCGATATGAACTCCATTTGCAACAACGGGCCGTCATGAGCAGTTTCCCAACGTGTCCAAGCCCGGTCCCTCTCGAGGCTTCACTCTCATCGAGCTGCTCGTCGTGGTCGCCATCATCGCGGTCCTCGCAGCGACGCTGTTGCCGGCCTTGGCAAAGGCCAGATCTTCCGCGATCTCGACGCATTGTCGGTCCGATCTGCGGCAGGTCGGGCGGGTACCACCCCTGTTTCGCGGCGAGCACCCGCCCGCCCTAACGGCGACCGGACCTCACGAACTCGCGAAATACGCGTGCAGCTCCGCCTCGGCGACGCGGTGCGACAGGAGTGCGTCGCGGGTAGGCTGCGCAGTCGGGGGTCCAGCATGATTTTCCTGAACAACCCGTTCCAAAGACTCAAGGCGGTCGCAGCGCTGTCATGCCTCCTCGCTGGAGTCGCAGCGGCGCGCGGTGACACAGCGCCGGACCTGTCCCGCGCTTGGGCCCAGTGGCGCGGACCGATGGCCGACGGCGTCGCGCCGGACGCGGATCCGCCGGTCGAGTGGAGCGAGACCAAGAACGTCCGCTGGAAGGTCCCCCTGCCGGGAAAGGGGCATTCGTCGCCCATCGTGGCCGGCGACCGCGTCTTCCTGCTCGCCGCGGTGCCGTCCGGCGAGGCGCAGGCACCGGTCCTCGATTCCGCGCCGGGCGTCCACGACAGCGTGCCGGTCACGCAGCGACATCGGTTCGTGGCGATGGCGATGGCGCGCAAGGACGGGCGGATGCTTTGGCAGAAGATGGTCCGCGAGGAATGGCCGCACGAGGGCGGGCACACGACCGGCAGCTTGGTGTCGGCTTCGCCGGTCACCGACGGCGAGCGGTTGTACGCGTTCTTCGGTTCGCGCGGCCTGTATTGCCTCGATCTCGACGGCTCGGTGCTCTGGGAGAAGGACCTCGGCCGGATGCGGACGTTGCACGCGCACGGCGAGGGCAGTTCGCCGGTGCTCCACGGCGACACGCTCATCGTCAACTGGGACCATGAGGGCGGTTCGTCCATCCGCGCCTTCGACAAACGCAGCGGCAAGGAGCTCTGGACGGTCCCGCGCGACGAGAAGACCTCGTGGTCCACGCCTTTGGTCGTCGATGTCGAAGGCCGGACGCAGGTCGTCGTGTGCGCCACCCAGCGGCTGCGCGGATACGACCTCGCGACGGGTGCCGAGATCTGGCAATGCGCCGGGTTGACGGACAACGTCGTCGCGTCGCCGGTGCATTGGCGCGGGATCTTGATCGCCGGGAACAGCTACTATCAGCAATCCATGGTGGCGGTGCGGCTCGCCGGCGCGAAGGGCGATGTCACCGGCACGACGAACGTGGCGTGGAAGCTCGGCCGGCTCACGCCTTACGTGTCCTCGCCGCTGCTCTACGGCGATACCCTCTACCATCTCCGCCACAACCAGAACGTGCTCGTGCGGCTGGATCCGGCGACAGGCCAGCTCCGCGGCCAACCATTGCGGCTGGAAGGCATCAACGACTTCATCTTCGCCTCGCCCGGCGGGGCGGCGGGCCGGATCTACGTGACCGGCCGGGACGGCACGACGGTCGTCCTCCGGCACGACCGCGAGAACGCGACACTGGCGGTGAACCGTCTCGACGACAGCTTCAGCGCCTCCGCGGCGCCCGTGGACGGCGAGCTGTATCTGCGGGGCGAGCGTTCGCTCTACTGCATCGCGAGGTGAACGCGCGGTCCTGCCAGGGACGACCGGTCCGGACCCGGACGCAGCCGATGGCCCCGAAAATCCCCTGTGCGCCGTCCGGTCCGGCAGTTTTCATCGGCGCATGTTCCGCACCGTAGAGATATCGGATCCGCGCTTCGAGGTGGAAGGGCTGCGCTTCGTGACCGTCCAGAGCCCGGCCCTCGGCGGCCGCGCGGACCTCTCCCTGTTCGTCCCGCCGCAAGCGAGCGGCCTGGAGGACGTGCCGGTCGTCATCCTGTTGCACGGCGTGTACGGATCGCATTGGGCGTGGGCGTTCAGCGGCGGCGCGCACCGGACAGCGGCGCGGATGATCGAGGCCGGGGAACTACCGCCGGTGGTCCTGGCGATGCCGAGCGACGGCCTGTGGAGCGACGGCTCCGGCTACGTCCCGCATGTCTTGCCCGAGGATCGACAGCGCCATTCCGGGATGGTGATGAACGATTCGAAAGGGCCTGCCGAAGGCATCGCGGATCCGGTCTTCGCGACGGCGGCGCCTGATTTCGAGAAGTGGATCGTCGACGAAGTCCCGCTGGCGGTCGCGGCGGCGGTGCCGGAAGTCTCGACGAGGTCGCCGCTGTGCCTCGCGGGCCTGAGCATGGGCGGCTTCGGCGCGTTGCGCTTGGGCGCGAAGCATCCCCACCGGTTCCGGGCGGTCTCCGGTCATTCATCGGCGACGCACAAGGAACAGTTCCGGGAGCTGCTCGGCGCGCGCCTCGACGCTTGGAGCGATGCGGAGGAAGATCGGTCGGTGCTCGCGGCGATGCTGATGAACCGCCACAAGCTGCCGCCGATCCGCTTCGACTGCGGCACCGAGGACTTCCTGGTCGGACCTAACCGCGAGCTGCACCAGGCGCTCGATGCGGCGGGGATCCCGCACGTGTACGAAGAATTCACGGGCGGGCACACGTGGCCGTATTGGGAAGAGCATCTGGAGGACACCTTCGGCTTCTTCGCCCAAGCACTCCGATGACCATCGCAGATGCGAGTCCGGGCTTCCGCCGCCTCACGACCTCCGCTAGACCGTCGCCATGAAACGGTTCCTTCCGTGCTTCTTCGCGCTGCTCTTGGTGGCCGGTTGCGCGACCAAACCGAAACCCAAGATGATCCCGGGCGCGCTGCTCACTCCGCTGGAGGCGGACATGGAGTTCTCAAGGCTGGCGATGCAGATCCCGCCGGCGGAGGCGTTCGCACGCTACACGGATCCGCGCTCGGTGCAGCTGGTCCCGGTCGGGCCGCCGATCGTCGGCCGCGACGCCATCCGGGCTGGGATGGAGGGGATGCCACCCGGCGCTCTTGAATGGCGTCCACAAGGCGGCGAGACGGCGATGAGCGGCGAACTCGCGTGGACCTGGGGCGATTACCTGCTGCATGCCCCGGGCGGTGACCGCGCAGGCAAGTACCTGAGCATCTGGCACCGCACGCCGGACGGCCATTGGATGCTCGCGGTGGACATGGGCAACCTCGCCCCGCCGCCCCACTGAATGCCGGAGGCTCCCGGGCATACGGAATGCCGCGGCGGTTCCCGTTCAGTCGAGGCCGCAGGCTTTCCGGGCGCGCGACAAGGTGCGCCGAGCGATCTCGCGGGCCCGGGCGGCGCCGTCGTCGAGCACCTTCCGAACGTGCGCCGGATCGGCCGCCAACTCGGCACGACGGGCGCGTGCCGGGGCGAAGTGTGCCCAACAGTGCTCGAACAGGGCCTTTTTCAAGTCGCCGTAACCGAGCCCGCCGGCGCGCAACCGGTCCTCGAGGTCGGTCGCGACCTCGGCGGGGGCGACCAGTTTGAGCAGCTGGATGGCGATGTTCTTCTCGGCGTCCGGCTTCGGTTCCGCCGGTGTCCGGGAATCCATCACGATGCCCATGATCTTCTTCCGCGTGGCCTTCTCCTCGCCGAAGAGCTCGATGGTGTTGCCGTAGCTCTTGCTCATCTTCTGCCCGTCGAGACCGGGCACGACGGCGACGGATTCCTGGATCCGCGGCTCGGGCACGACGAAGGTGTCGCCGTAGAGCAGGTTGAACTTGACGGCGATGTCGCGCGTGACCTCGAGGTGCTGCTTCTGGTCCTTGCCCACGGGGACGATGTTGGAGTCGTAGAGCAGGATGTCCGCCGCCATCAGGACGGGATAGGCGAAGAGGCCGTGGTTCACCGAGCCGACCTCGCCGTCGCCGAGCTTGGCGACCTTGTCCTTGAAGCTGTGGCAGCGCTCAAGCAGGCCCATCGGGGTAACGGTCGACAGGATCCAGGCGAGCTCGGTGTGCTCCGGGGTGTCCGATTGCTTCCAGAACACGCAGCGCGCCGGATCGAGCCCGCAGGCCAGGAAATCCAATGCGACATCGAACGTGTAGCGGCGGCGCGCGACGGCGTCGGTGAGCGACGTCATGGAATGGTAATCCGCGATGAAGTAGAACGCCTCGCCTTGGTCCTGGAGCTGGATCGCCGGGAGCATGGCCCCGAAATAGTTGCCTAGGTGCAACGCGCCACTGGGCTGGATGCCGGTGAGAATTCGCATGGCGCGAGCCTAGGTCGGGCAAGCCCGCGGCGCGAAGGGCGAAGTGCGCGACGTCGCGGCCTGCGGGCCTGTCCCAGAAACCCTGCGGTTGGAACAGAAGCCAGCCGATGAGTGTACGACGACGATTATTTTTCCCGGTGGCGACGATTAAAATTCCCCACTTGAGGTGAGGGGTTTTTCGGTTCGTCCGGCAGTGCCGGACTGCGGGCGAGTGCCCGTTGGTCTTGTGGTGCGCCGCAAGAT
>JBBRQL010000193.1:0-8272 GCA_038226425.1 Verrucomicrobiota bacterium | reverse complement strand
GGACGTCGACGAAGTTGCCGCAGACGACGTAGAGATGGTCGTCGGGACCCTTGAGGATGCCGTGCGCGCCGTGTTCACCGGGGCCGCCCTGCCATTTCCGGACGAGTTCGACCTTGTCGTAGCGGTCGTCGCCGTCGGTGTCGCGGAGGCGGTAGAGATGGTAGCCGTCGGGTCCTTGGCCGTTCACGTAGAGCGCGTCGAAGGCGGACAGGAGACCCATCGCGCCGCGGACCGGCAGGTCGATGGTCTCGACCTTGGCGACATGGCCGGAGGCATCGAGCGTGATGCGCTCCATCGGTTCGTTCCCCTGCGGGCTGACGATGAGGCGGCCTTTCGGGTCGACGGTCATCGAGACCCAGGATCCTTCCTCGGGCGAGGCAGACCGCAGGAGCTCGACCTTGAACCCATCTGCCACCTGCAACGATTCCGCGGACGTGGCGGCGGCCGGTTTGAGCACATCGCCCCAAGGCTGCACGCCCACGGCGCCGAGCGACTTGGCCGCGACCCAACCGGTCTTGCCATCCGTCGATGTCTCCCAGGTCGCGTCGGTCACGATGGTCTCGTGCCGGTCGCCACTGTGGAAAAGCTGGAGCGTGAGCAGCAATCCGGCGGCGCTGCCTTCGTTCGCGGCGGTGACCTCGATGGTGGTCGCGCCGGGGGCGAACTCGCCGAGCTTCACGGTCTTGGGCTGGTTCCAAGAGGTGTTCTTGGCGACCACCTTGTCGTTCAGGCGCACTTCCGCGGAGTTGTCGGCCGCGACCGTCAGGATGCCGCGTTGGACGCCTGCCGGGATGGTGATGGTCCTGCGGAAATATCGGGTCTCGTTCTCGGGAGTCGCGGAGCCCCAGATCCATTCGGGCGTCTGGGCGGCGAGGCGGACGACGGTCGCGAGAAGACCGAGCAGGAGGAGCGGACGCAGGTGCATGAGGGAGTATTGATGGAAACCACGTCGTCGTGGAAAGCGCGGTCTGCGGGACCGACGCGCGGTCCTGGCCGGATGTTCAGCGCGGCTCAGTTGGCCGGAGGTCTTCGGGGCGGTTCCAGTTGGTGAAGAACGGGGCCTCGTCCGCGGCGACCGGACGCTCCCGCATCCAGCCCGCGGCGATGCCCGCTCGGACGAACGGTCGCAGCGCGAATTCCCCGTGTTCGAGCCGCGCGAGCGCTTCGGCGGCGGCGGCCCGCGGGTAGACGGCGACGAGCGGTTCAAGCTGGCCGTCCCGCGAAGGCACGACCCCGACACCGGGCCGGGCATCAGCGAGCAGCGCTCGGAGGAATCCGGCGTCCAGCGCGGGCAGGTCCACGGCGATGACGAGGACGAGCTCGTGCCGGGCTTCGGTCAGGACACGCTCCAGGCCCGCCAACGGACCGGCATCGGCGGACCGATCGGCGACGATGCGGACCTCGTCCGGCACGAGCGCTAGGGCAGGAACGGATGCAGAGGCGCCCATCGAGACGAGGCGGTCGGAGCAGCCCGCTTCGACCAGGAGCCGGAGCTGACGGAGCAGCAGCGGTTCGCCATGGACGAGGAGCGAGGCCTTGTCCTGGCCCATCCGGGTCGAGCGGCCGCCGGCGAGGACTGCCCCTGAGAGGTTCAAATCGCCCATAAACCGCGCTTGCCAATCGTTCCGCGGTCAGGTTCATTCGCGGGTGAACCGTCCCTGTATCCCATCCTATCTATGAAGAGCATGCTCAAGTTCGCTGTCGTCGCCGCCCTCGCGCTCGGTGCCACCACTCTCCGCGCCGAGGACAAGGCCATCACCCTGACCGGTGAAGGCAAGTGCGCCAAGTGCGCCCTCAAGGTCGCCGACAAGTGCCAGAACGTCGTCGAGGTCAAGAGCGGCGACAAGACCAAGACCTATTACCTCACCGGCGACGTCAGCAAGGCGTTCCACGGCGACAACCTCTGCTCCGGCTCCAAGAAGGTCACCGTGACCGGCGTGCCCTCCGAGAAGGACGGCAAGATGATGCTCGCCGTCACCAAGATCGCGGCGGCCAAGTAAGTCTTACCGACCCGTCTTCCACGAGACGCCCGTCCTCCGCTCCGTGCGGTGGCGGGCGTCTTTGTTTTCCGGCCTCCGTCAGGCGGTGGCGCTGCTGGCGGAAGGGTCGGGATCCGCG
Organism: Verrucomicrobiota bacterium; assembly: GCA_038226425.1. Taxonomy (GTDB): domain Bacteria; phylum Verrucomicrobiota; class Verrucomicrobiia; order Limisphaerales; family UBA9464; genus CAIVQB01. Next base: position 6,154 of record JBBRQL010000193.1, on the reverse strand, counting down.
ATGCGCTTGAGGTAGTCCCACGTGTAGATGCCGGCGCCGTGGCCGTCGGCCCAGTGGGGCTGCACGCCGTAGCTGCCGACGTAGCCGAGGCGCGCGAGCAGGAAGGCGCGGGGGCCGTAGGGCCGTCCGGGGGCCTTGTAGGTGTTGCCGAAGATGTCCTTCTCGCCGAGGCACGCCGCGCACGGGCAGAAGCGGCGCAAGGTCTCGAGCTGGGTGAAGCTCTCCGTGCCGTCGTCCCAACGGATGGCCAGTTCTTCGCCGATGGGCGTGATGTCGAGCGGTCGCATGGGCGGGAGAATCCGGTCGGGACCGGCGGATGTCCAACACGGCTGCGGCTCCACCATGAACCGGATCTATGGTCCGGAGCGCCGAAAGGCTTGCCGCTGTGGCCCGCGTCCCGTTTGCTCTCCAGCCGTGCTGCAAAGCTACGACCCGAACGGCTTTTTCGACGAGATGGCCAGCGCCCGCGGCCAGCTCCGTCCCCACTACGAGAAATTCGCCCGGCTCTTCAACGAGCTCACGCCCGCCGAGTTCGACGAGAAGCGTCGCGCGGTGGACCTCGCGTTCCTCCGCCAGGGCATCACGTTCAACGTGTACGGTGACAAGGAGGGCACCGAGCGGATCTTCCCGTTCGACCTCATCCCGCGCATCATCCCGGCGAAGGAATGGGAGTACATCGAGCGCGGGCTCATCCAGCGCATCACCGCGCTGAACCTCTTCCTCCACGACCTGTACCACGGGCAGAAGATCGTGAAGGACGGCGTCGTCCCGCCCTACTACATCCTCTCCGGGAAACATTTCCGCCGCGAGTTCGTGAACTTCGAGGTGCCGAAGGACATCTACATCCACATCTGCGGCACCGACCTCATCCGCGGCGGCGACGGCACGTGGATGGTGCTCGAGGACAACGGCCGGACGCCCTCGGGCGTGAGCTACGTGCTCGAGAACCGGCGCGCGCTGAAGCGGTCGTTCCCGGGCATGTTCGAGGCCATCGGCGTGCGTCCGGTGGACCAGTATCCGCAGGAGCTGCTGAAGATGCTCCAGCACATCGCGCCGGCCGGAGTGGTGGACCCCACCGTGGTGCTGCTCACGCCCGGCACGCACAACAGCGCCTACTTCGAGCACACCTACCTCGCCCGGCAGATGGGCATCGAGATCGTCGAGGGACGCGACCTCGTCGTGCGCGACGCCCGGGTGTCGATGCGGACGACCAAGGGCTTGCAGCCCGTCCACGTGATCTATCGGCGCGTGGACGACGATTTCCTCGACCCGACCGTGTTCCGCCGCGACTCGATGCTCGGTGTGCCCGGGCTCATCCACGCGTACCGCTCCGGCAACGTGAGCCTCGCCAACTCCATCGGCACCGGCATCGCCGACGACAAGGTGATGTACCACTTCGTGCCGAAGATGATCAAGTACTACCTCGGCCAGGACCCGATCCTGCCGAACGTTCCGACGTATCTGGCGAGCGAGGAATCCGACCGCAAGTACATCGTCGAGAACCTCGACAAGCTGGTGGTTAAGGCGGCCAACGAATCCGGCGGCTACGGCATGTTGATGGGCCCGCGTTCGACGAAGGACGAGCAGGACAAGTTCCGCGAGGCCGTGCTCCAGGACCCGCGCAACTACATCGCCCAGCCGATGATCTCGCTCTCCACGCATCCGACGCACGTGGGCGACGGCCGGTTCGCGGGCCGGCACGTCGACTTGCGGCCGTTCGTGCTCTACGGAGAGAAGCCGGTCATCGTCCCCGGCGGCCTCACGCGCGTCGCGCTGCGCGAAGGCTCGCTGGTGGTGAACTCGTCCCAAGGCGGCGGCAGCAAGGACACCTGGGTCCTGTACGGCGATGAGTGATAAGAACTGTGGCGTCGCGAGCGCCATCCAGGACTGACCCGGACACCAGATGGGGATCATCCGCCTCCTGCTCGCCGTCAGCGTCACCGTCATGCACTTCATGCCTTCGGTGGCGGTGACGTTCTTGGTCGAAGGCCCCGTGGCGGTGAAGCTGTTCTACATCATCTCCGGGTTCTACATGGCGCTGGTCCTGACAGAGAAATATACCGGACCCGGGGCACTCCGGATCTTCTTCGGCAACCGGTTCCTCCGGCTTCTGCCGACCTACTACCTCCTGCTCCTTCTGCCGGTGGTTGTGACCATCGCCAGCCGCATCATCACAGGACGTCCGCTCACGTTCGGCGGTCTGAGCACCTGGGCGATGCATGGTCATCATCTCGACCCGGTGCCAGCGGTGCTGTTGGCGATCTCCAATCTGACGGTGATCGGGCAGGAGTTCTCTTGGGCGGGTGCCGTCGAGGCTGCGACGGGGAACTGGGTCTGGACCAACCACCATTTCGGTCCCGGGTTGGTGCCCGGGTTCTTCTTCTTGGGCATAACCCCCAGCTGGACCCTCGGGATCGAGCTGGAATTCTACTGCTTGGCCCCGGTTTTGGTGGCTCTGCGGACGTCGAGATTGTTGTGCGTCTGCTTCGCATCCTTCTTATGCCGATTCTTCATGGCGTGGACGGTCCCCGCTTTGGCAGCGCTTTGGCATGACCATTTCCTCCCGTCGGAGTTGATCTACTTCTTGGCCGGCGTCCTCAGCTATCGTGCATTCGCCGCGCAGCGGACCTTGGGGAACTTGCCAACCATGGCCGCCCGCGGCCGCTTCGTCCTTCCTGGCCTCATCGGGCTCTTCGTGGCGTACCCGTTTCTCCCGGCCGCCTCACGGGCTGTGCTCGTGGCCGTCGCACTGTCGCTGGCATTGCCGTTCGTGTTCGCTCTCACGGCCGGCTCCAGGGCCGACCGCGCATTGGGAGAGCTTTCGTATCCGTTGTACCTGGTCCACTGGAACTTGGCCTACCTCTGGTCGTTCATGGACCGCAAAGGGTGGCTTCCTGGGTTCGCCGATCGACGGCTGGCGACCGTGGCCTTCGTCGGGGTCTCGCTGCTCGCGTCGGTCGCGCTCGTCCATCTCGTCGAAACTCCGGTGAACCGCCTCCGTGAACGCCGTCGGCTGGCCAGTCTTGTCCCTTCCCCTGCCTGAAGCCCGAAACGATCCTGCCGCAACCCGTCCAGATCCCCACGCCATGCTCTCCCGAGTCGTCAATTCCCTCTACTGGATGTCCCGCTACATCGAGCGCGCCGAGAACACCGCGCGCATCGTGGACACCACGCTCCAGCTGCTGCTCGATTCGCGCCATCTCGACGCCGCGCAGCTCACCGCGCACTGGATGCCCATCATCCAAGCGACCGGCGACGAGAGCCTGTTCGCCAAGTTGTACCCGAAGGCCACCGGGCACGCGGTGACCGAGTTCCTGGTCTTCCATCCGGAGAACCCCAACTCGATCTTCACCTCGGTGACGCAAGCCCGCGAGAACGCCCGCATGGTGCGCGACCAGATCACCTCGGAGATCTGGGAGGAGCTGAACCGCCTGTATCTCTTCCTCAACTCCGGCAAGGCCCGCGAGCTCTGGGACGACAGCCCGTTCGATTTCCTCCAGCAGGTCAAGGCCAGCTCGCTCCAGCTGGTCGGCATCGTCTACGCGACCGTCATCCACAACGAGGGCTGGCATTTCATGCAGGCCGGGAAGTTCCTGGAACGCGCCGACCAGACCACGCGCATCCTCGACGTCCGCCACGCCTCGCTGCCGGTGAAGGGCGCGCCCACCGCTGTCAGCCAGACCGATGCCCTCGAATGGAGCGCCGTGCTCCGTTCCTGCTCCGCATGGGATGCCTACAAGGACATCCACGGCGGCGACGTCGGCCCGGTGAAGGTCGCGGAGTTCCTGCTGCTCAGCGAGAACTTCCCCCGCTCCGTCCGCTTCTGCGTCGAGGAGCTGGACCACTCGTTGCGCAACATCTCCGGCGTGCCGGCGCGCCGCTTCAGCAACGACGCGGAGAAGCTCTCCGGCCGGCTGCTGGCCGAGCTCGAGTTCGGCACGGTCGACGAGGTGTTCGCCCACGGGCTGCACGATTATCTCGACCTGCTCCAGCTCAAGCTGGGCAACGTCGGCGCCGCGATGTTCAACGCCTACATCTTCCAGCCCTTCGTCAGCATGGAGGACGAGATCCTCGTCCAGCAGGAGTTCCAGCAGCAGCAGTGAGGGCGGGCCCGGCGGCCCGGGAACTCCGCAGGGGCTGGCGCCTTCCGGTCCGGTTCTGGTACACGGATGACCGATGTCCCTCCGTACTCTCCTCCTTTGGCCGGTGTTGCTGTTCTTGGCGGGCAGCTTGCGCGCGGAAAAGCCGTTCCATACTTCCGAGGAGATCTTCCCGCCCGAGACGTGGCACAACCATGCCTCGTGCCTGGTCGAGACGCCGCGCGGCGATCTGTTCGTCACGTGGGTCCACGGATCCGGCGAGCGCAAGGCGGACGACGTCCGCATCGAGGGCGCGCGTCTCCGGCGGGGTGCGACGAGATGGGACGGACGCTTCACGCTCGCCGACACGCCCGGCTATCCGGATTGCAACCCGTCGATCTTCGTGGACGCGCGCCAGCGGCTCTGGCTGTTCCATCCGACCATCCTCGCCCACACGTGGGAGAGCGCGCTGCTCAAGTTCCATGTCAGTGCCGATTGGCAGGGCAAGGGCGCACCGAGATGGGAGCGCGAAGGCGCCATCCACATCACGCCGGGAGCGGATTTCACCACGGCCGTGGCCGCAGCGGTCCCGCGGTTCGAAGCGGCGGTCGCGGCGTCCGGTTGGGATGCGCGGACCCGGCTTGAGGTCGCGGAATTCCTCGACGCGATGCGCGGGCATTCACGCGACGAGCTGTACTGCCGGCTCGGTTGGATGCCGCGGGCGCATCCGACGGTGGTCGGCAAGCGATGGCTCCTGCCGCTCTACCACGACGGGTTCTCGTTCTCGCTCGTCGCGATCTCGGATGACGAAGGCACGACCTGGAAGACCAGTGCGCCGCTCATCGGCGGCGGGAACATCCAGCCGAGCATCGTGGCCCGGCGCGACGGGACGCTCGTCGCCTTCATGCGCGACAACGGCCCGCCGCCGAAGCGCGCGCTGGTCGCGGAATCGCGCGACCGCGGTGAGACGTGGTCGCCCGTCGTGGACAGCGTGTTGCCGAACCCCGGCTCCGGCCTGGAAGCGGTGGTGCTCCGCGACGGCGCCTGGGCCTTCATCGGCAACGACACTGAGGACGGACGGCACTCGCTCGCCGTGCTGTTGAGCGATGACGAAGGCCGGACCTGGCCGGTGAAGCGTCACCTCGAGCTCGTCGAGCGAGGCGGCGGATCCTTCAGCTATCCGAGCCTGATCCAGGCTCGTGACGGTTCGCTGCACGCGACCTACAGCTGCTTCCTCAAGTCCGGCGGATCCGGTGAGCTGAAGACCATCCGCCATGCCCGCTTCAACGAGACGTGGGTCCGGGCAAGGGCCCGTGAATAGATGGTGGTGGACCTGACGGGCATCGTCCGGTCTCCCGGTCTTGGTCCTCGTCTCGGTCTCGAGCACGCACGAACGTCGCGAACGTCCCGTCTCCACTTCGGCTCTGGCCTGCCGGAGCCGGACGCGTTAATCACAGGTCCATGTTCCTCCGCGTCTTGCTCCGCGTCGGCGCCCTGATCGGGCTCGTGCTCTCGGCCGAGGCCGCCGCCAAGCGACCGAACATCCTGTTCATCATGACGGACGACCACGCGGCCCACGCCATCAGCGCGTACGGCAGCACGGTCAACACGACGCCGAACATGGACCGCCTCGCCGCCCAGGGCCTGCGTCTCGGCCGTTGCTACGCGGTGAACTCCATCTGCACGCCCAGCCGCGCCACCATCCTCACCGGCCAGTACAGCCACAAGAACGGCGTCCCCGTCTTCAACCACCTCGATCCGGCCTCCGTCACCGTCGCCCACCGGCTCCAGCAAGCCGGCTATCACACGGCGATGCTCGGGCAATGGCACCTCGGCTCCGAACCCCAAGGCTTCGACCAATGGAACATCCTTCCCGGCCAAGGCCGCTACATCGATCCCGTCCTCTACGACCGCGACGGCCATCGTGTCTATAAAGGCTACGCGACCGAGGTCATCACCGACCTCGCGATCGATCTGCTGAAGAACCGGCCGAAGGACAAGCCGTTCTTCCTGATGTGCCACCACAAGGCCCCGCACCGGGAGTGGACGCCGAACGACCGTTATCGTCGCGAGTT
>JBBRQL010000192.1:0-8286 GCA_038226425.1 Verrucomicrobiota bacterium | reverse complement strand
TGCGCGAGGCTTGTGTTTCTGGCATGAGCCCGAGGTTAGGGAAGGCTTCCCGCGGCGCAACCTCCGGTGCTCGTCCGGGGGGGGCGGCACCTGCACGAGCGTCTGTCGTCACGATGGTTCTTGGACGGACGCAGAGCTGAGTTTCGCTGCTTGTACGGGGCGGAAATCGTGAGGATCTTCGGCTTGTCCGGCTGCCGTCCGCGTCCGCACGGGCCCACACGATGCAAACTCTTTCCCTCTACGAGCGGCTCGGCGGGCGCCCGGCGCTCGACCGGCTGGTGGCCGCGTTCTACGGCGACGCGCAGGACGACCCGGTGCTCGGGCCGGTGTTCGGCGAGCACGTCCACGACTGGCCGTCGCATCTCGCGACCGTCGCAGATTTCTGGAGCACGCAGACCGGCGGGCCGCCGTTGTACCGAGGCGGCATGGGCCGGCACATCCGCCTCGGGCTCCGGCCGGAGCACTTCGCCAGCTGGCTCGCGCTGTGGGAGAAGACGGTGCGCCGCCTTTTCGCCGCCGACCTTGCCGATGAGCTGATGGTCATCGCGCGCTTCATCGCGGGACGGCTCGAAGAGATGGCCGCGGGAGTGCCGGCGCTCCGCATCGGTTGACGCTGGATCGAAAAGGTTGAAGGGCGCGGCCGTCGGGCGAAGAGTCGCCGCGATGAGACCGGCCCGCTTCCTCGCCCTCCTGATCGGCGTCGTTTCCGTCTCCGCCTTGGACGCCGCTCCGCCGGGTCCGGCCGCTGCGCTCGTGAAGGCGAAGGTCGATGCCGAGTATGCTTCGCTCCTCGGCATCTACACCAACCTCCACGCGCATCCGGAGCTCTCCTTCATGGAGGTGAAGACCGCGGCGCTCGTCGCGGGCGAGCTGCGGTCGCTCGGCTTCACCGTCACGGAGAAGGTCGGCAACACCGGCGTCGTCGGCGTGCTCACCAACGGGACCGGCCCGACGGTGCTCGTCCGGGCGGACATGGACGGCCTGCCGATCAAGGAGAACTCGGGCGTCGCCTACGCCAGCACCGACATCGTGAAGGACATGTCGGGCAAGGATCAGCCGGCCATGCATGGTTGCGCGCACGACACGCACGTGACCGGCCTGATCGGCACGGCGCGCACGTTGGCGTCGATGAAGGACCGGTGGAGCGGCACGTTGGTGCTCGTGGCGCAGCCCGCGGAGGAGATCGTCGCGGGTGCGCGGGCGATGTTCGCGGACGGGCTCTACACCCGGTTCCCGAAGCCGGATTTCGCGGTCGCATTGCACACCACGTCGCTCTTGGCGGCCGGCAACATCGGCTATGGCGAAGGGCCGCGCTACGCGAGCGTCTCCTCGATGGACATCCTCGTCCGCGGCTTCGGCGGGCACGGTTCCGCGCCGCACACGACCAAGGACCCGGTCGTGCTCGCCTCGCAGGTCGTGCTGGCGCTCCAGACCATCGTGAGCCGCGAGATCAAGCCCGGCGTCCCGGCGGTCGTCACCGTCGGGACGATCCACGGCGGGCTGAAGCGCAACATCATCTCGGACGAGGTGAAGCTGGAGCTGACGTTGCGTGCGTTCGATGAGAAGGTCATGGCTCACCTTGTCGCGTCGATCCGCCGGATCTGCGACGGCCTCGCGCGGTCGGCGGGCCTGCCGGACGACCGGTTGCCGGTCGTGACGATGACGCCGGAATCGATCGACGTGACCCGCAACGACCCCGCGCTTTCCCGTCGGCTTTCGGCGCGGTTTGTCGAGTGGTTCGGCAGCGAACGGGCCGGGCCGGCTGACCCGGTGATGGGCGGCGAAGATTTCTCCGAGTTCAGCCGGCAGCGCGTGCCGGCCTGCATCTGGTGGGTCGGGGCGACGGACCCGGCGCGCATCGCCGAGAGCGAGCGCACGGGAGTGCCGGTGCCGTCGAACCACTCGGCCACGTTCGCCCCGGTCCCGGAGCCCACCATCAAGGCGTGCGTCACCTCGATGTCAGCGGCGGTGCTTGAGCTCATGGGCGGACGGGTGGGCGAGTGAGCCAGTGAGCCAGTGAGCCGGTGAGTGAGATGGGGAATCCGCGTGTCCGTCGATTCTGGCCTGCTGGCTTACTGGCTTACTGGCTCACTCGCACACTCGCACACTCGCTCACTGGCCCACTCGCTCACCCTGACCCCGTTTTCCCCGTCGCCTCCAATCAGGGGACGCGGTTCACTCCGCCCGTGAACTCCTTTCGCCGTTGGGCCGCCATCTCCACGGGTTGCCTGTCGCTGCTGCTCCAGCTGCTGGCTGAGACCGCTTTGCCGGTCGTCGCACCCAAACAAGGCGCGGTGTTACTGAAGACCGATGTGATGGGCGTGTTCGCGCATCCGGACGACGAGACCGGGGCCGCGGCGTTGCTCGCCACCTACGCGTTGGGCAAGGGCGCGACGGTCGCCAACGTCTACTGCACCCGCGGCGAAGGCGGCGGCAACATGGTGGGGACGCAGGCCGGTCCGGCATTGGGGATCCTGCGCGAGGCGGAACTGCGGGACTGCCTCGCCAAGCTGGGCGTGCGCCACTGCTACTTCCTCGGCCAGGCCGATTTCGCCTACACGGAGAGCCTGTCGGTCACGTTGGAGAAATGGGGCCACGAGCAGACGCTGCGGAGTCTCGTGCGGCTCGTCCGCGCGCTGCGACCCGAGGTCATGCTCACGATGAACCCGGCGCCGACCGCGGGACAGCACGGCAACCATCAGGCCGCCGGCCTGCTCGCGATCGAGGCGTTCGACCTTGCGGCGGATGCGAAGATTTTCCCCGAGCAGCTCGCGGACGAAGGGCTCCAGCCCTGGCAGCCGCGGAAGCTCTACTTCGGCGGACCTGCCGGAACCGGCGCGACGATCGACGTGAACCAGCCGCTGCCCGATGGCCGCACCCCGGCGCAGGTCGCAGGCGAGGCGTTGGCGAACCACCGGTCGCAGGCGTTCGGCAACTTCGCGAACTCGCCGTGGCTGCGCCGTCCGCAGAACCTCGCGCTGGTCAAGAGCGTCGTCCCCTTCGCGACCGACGAGACCGATCTCATGCGCGGTCTGCCCGTCGCCGGAGCGACGCCGGCCCGCGTGCTCGCGCCGGGCGACGGCGTGGCGGAGAGCGGGTTCCAACTGACCTTCGTGCCGCGTCCGGCGGTGGAGCGGTATCGCCGGTGGGTGAAGGAGCAGCGCATCGAGCACGCCGCGTCGGAGTTCGCGGCCGACGTGCCGGTCGTCGCCGGCGAGGTGAACGATGTCTTCCTCCGCACCTTCAACCCGACGACCGACGGCGTGGACACGGTGGTGAAGTTCACGCCGCCGCCGGGCTGGAAGCTCAACTTCGAGCAGGTGAACGTGCGCTTCTCCCCGGCCGTCGAGAACCGCATGCGCGTGCTGGTCACGCCACCGGCGGGCTTCCCCGCCGATGCCGAGTTGACCGCGACGACGACGATCGCGGGCACCGTCCTGAAGACCACGACGCGGCTGCATCCGGTGCCGTCGCTGCGCGTCCGTCGCGTCGCCGAGGCGCTCGCGGTCGACGCGGACGACGCCGCTTCGGCGTGGGCTGCGCTGCCAGTCCATGCCATCCCGCACACGCGGACGTGGCAGGGGACGGCCGCGAACGCGGCGGATTGCAGCGGCGAGTTCCGCATCGCGCACGATGGCGCGACGCTCTTCGCCGAGGTGCGCGTGCATGACGACGTGGTGGTGGGCAACATCGCGCCGGACGACATCAAGGGCCACTGGCGCAGCGATTCCGTGGAACTGTGCGTCGATCCGGAGGTCGGGGCGGAGCACACGCTCGGCTGCTACAAGCTCGGCATCTTCCCGTTCGATTCCACCGGCAAGGTCCGCGCCGCGCGCGACGCGGACGCGAACGCCGGCCCGGTCGAGGTCACCGCGCCGGGGACGAAGCTCGCCTCGTGGCGCACGGCGGACGGCTATGCCATCCGCGTCTCGGTGCCGTTCTCGGAGCTCGGCCTCAAGCCGTCGAAGGAAGCGGCCCGCTTCGGGCTGAACGTGCTCATCTACGACGGCGACAAGGCCGGTGCCGCGCCGGGCGAGAACATCAACAAGTCGCGCCTCGCGTGGGCTCCGCGGTCCGGTGTGCAAGGAAGGCCCGAGGACTGGGGCCGCGCGGACCTCGAATAGCGCGGGCCTCGCGCCGCCGCTGGGTCAACCGCCGATGCAGCTCATCGTGCGCGCCGGTTGGACAAAATCGGGCTTGCCGATGCGGTGGCCGGCTTCTTTGTGGGCGACCAGGTCCACGAGCTTGGCCGCGATATCGTCGTCGGTGGCGTCGCCGCGGAGGAGCGGCTTTAGGTCGTGTTCTTCCACGCTGAAGAGGCAGGTGCGGAGCTTGCCGTCGGCGGTGAGCCGGAGCCGGTTGCAATGGCCGCAGAACGGTTCCGTGACCGGGGCGATGATGCCGACCTCGCCGCGGCCGTCGGCGAAGGCCCAGCGGCGCGCGGTCTCGGCGGGGTTGCCGGACTGGTCGACCGGCACGAGATCGAAGCGCGCGCGGAGCCGCTCGAAGATCTCGCGTCCGGGGACGACCATCTCCTTCTGCCAAGCGTGCCCGGAATCGAGCGGCATGAACTCGATGAAGCGGAGGCTGAGGTCGTGTTCCCGTGCGAACGCCGCGAGCGCCTCGATCTCGTGGTCGTTGAGGCCGCGGATCACGACGGCGTTGACCTTCACCGGGTGGAACCCGATCCGCTGGGCCTGCGCGATGCCGGCGAGGACCTCGTCGAGGCCTTCGCGACCGGTCATCTTCTTGAAGTTCACCGGATCCAACGAATCCATGCTGAAGCTGACGCGGCGGAGACCGGCCGCTCGCAGCGCCTCGGCGTGCTTGGCGAAGAGGAAGCCGTTGGTCGTCATCGCGAGGTCGCGGACGCCGGGGATGGCGGCGAGTTTGACCAGGAGTTCCGGGACGCCGTGGCGGAGCAGCGGTTCGCCGCCGGTGACGCGGACCTTCTCGACGCCGAGGCCGGCCGCGATGCGCACGAGGCGCTCGATCTCCTCGTAGGTGAGCAGGTGCTCCTTGGGCTTCCACTCGTAGCGGATGGGCGTGAGCGCGACCGGCTTCGGGTTGCGGAGCGCGTCGAACTTGGCGCGGTAGAAGCGCGCCGCTTCCTCCGTCTCGGGCAGGCAGTAGAGACAGCGGAAATTGCAGCGGTCGGTGATGCTGACCCGGAGGTCCTTCATCACGCGTCCGTGGGAATCGCGCAACCCGGCAGCAGTCATGTCGGGGGCAAGCTAGCGTGGCCCGGCCGGACGGCGAACACCGAACTTTCGGCGTGCGCGGAGGGACGGGACGGGGGAGGGCAGGGAGGTGCCGGCTGGCGGGCGGGGACCGTCACTTGGCGGCCGGCGCGTTGGTGGAGACCGAGACCTTGGCGCTGCCGTCGGTGCCGACCTCGGCGTTGAGCTGGACCGGGGCGTTGGTGGCCTTGGCTCCGGGCGACCGGACGCCTTCGGACAAGGCCTGCGCACCCTTCTTCTCGAACCCGTAGAGGCTGCGGCGGATGAAATCGAGACGGTTGGCGATGCTCAGCTCCTCTTTGAGCTTGCGCACCTGGTCGCGGAGGGCGGCGAGGTCCTGGAACTTGCGCTCGAGCTCGGCCTTCTCGGCGAGCAGGCGCTTGAGCTCTTTCTGGAGCAGTTCGCGGTCGCCTTCGCTGGCGGCGAGCTTGCGCTCGGTCTCGCGGATCTGGCCGGCGAGGCCGGTGATCTGGGTGTTGAGGCCGTCCATCTTCTTGGTGAGCTCGTCCTTCTGGCCTTCGAGCTCGGCGATCTTGGCGTTGCGCTCGTCGAGCTCGGCCTTGGCCTTCTCGGCGGCGGCCTTGGCGTCGGCCTCGGTCTTGGCGAGCTCGCCGGTGACCGTGGTGAGCTTGTTGGAGGTGAGCTTCAGCTCTTCGCCGCGCTGGCCGAGCGTGGTCTCGAGGTGGACGTTGACCTTCTGCTGCTCGGTGAGCTTCACCGTCGTGGCGACGACGTCGTTGGACAGGGCGATGATCCGGGTTTCGGCGACGACGCGTTCATCGGTCGCCTTTTTGCTGGTCACGAACCAGCCGACGCCGAGACCGAGGGCGGCGATGACGAGCACGATGGTGAAGGTCTTGGCATTCATTGGCAGGATGACGGTGCGGGCGGTCCGGAAGGTTGGCAAGCGCCGTCCGGGCCGCGCTTGCACTACGACCGGGCGGCGGTAGCCTGAATTCATGGAGATTCCCGAACGTGCGGGCGTGATGGTCGTGCGCGAGTGCGTCCTGTTCCCGCGTTCGTTGATGCCGCTGTTCATCTTCGAGCCGCGGTACCGGACGATGCTGTCCGAAGCGCTGGAGACGGACCGGATGCTCTGCCTCGCCGTGCCGAAACCGGGGTCGACACGGGGCTCGCCGTGCGAGGTCGCCGGGCTCGGATTGGTGCGCGCTTCGGTGCTGAACAGCGACGGCACCTCCAATCTCGTCCTGCAAGGGCTCACGCGGGTCCGGTTGGGCAAGGCCGTCCGGTACAAACCTTATCGGCAGCACCTGATCGAGCCGTTGGAAGATGATCCTGAGGAGAGCTTGGTTGTGGACGCCTTGGTCGCCCGCGTGCTCGACCTGACGGAGGAGCGGCTGCGCATCGGCACGAAGATCCCGCTGGCGTTGCTGCGCCAATTGGTGGGCGGCGGCGAGACCGATGGTGCGGTGACCGTGAAGGACTGCGTCGAGCCGTTGCGACGGATGACCGATCCGGGAGCGATGGCCGACATGGTCGCGACGATGCTCCTGCCCGACGGGGCGAAGCGGCAGATCATCCTCCAAGCGGTCGAGGTCGAGGAGCGGCTGAAGCATCTGGTGCGCTTGCTGTCGGCCGAGGTCACCCGTGCCAAGAAAGCCTGAGGCGATGTCGCATCCCACTTCACCGGACGTAGGAGCTTCGGTAGGTGCCGGGCCGGCCGAGCTGCGTCCGGACCTGTTCGCGCAGCTCGTGACCGGCCACGCGCAGATGGCGCTCACGTTCCTGGGCAAGGTCGACAACCCGCAGACCGGGAAGCCCGATAAAGCCAATACCGAGGCCGCGAAGGTCTTCATCGACCAGCTCGGGATGCTCCGGTCCAAGACGCGCGGGAACCTCGATGCGGAGGAGACGCGACTTTTGGAGCAGGTGCTGGACGTCGTGCGGACGGCCTTCATCGAAGTGATCGACGCCGGGGCCTCCACGGCCAAGGATGGGGTGTGACGACCGGGCGGCCCGGCGGAACTTCGCTGAAACCCGCCGCGACCCGGCGGGTTCTCCGACCATGAAACTCTTCATCGCCCTCGTGCTCTGGTGCCTGCTGCTCGTGCTGTGCTGGCCGCTCGCGCTGCTGGCGGTGGTGCTGTTCCCGCTGGTCTGGCTCGCTGCGCTGCCGTTCCGGTTGGCGGCGATCGTGGTGGGGTCGGTGTTCGCGCTGGTGCGGGCGTTGCTGATGCTTCCGGCGCGTCTGATGGGCGGTGGACCGGCCCGGGGTGCGGCATGACGAAGTATCTCCACGTGCTCTCGATCGGCGTGCAGAACACGCTGGTCTATCGGGTCAACTTCCTGTTCCGCGCGGCGTTCGGGCTGGTCCCGCTGATGGGCACGCTCTACGTGTGGCGGGCGATCTACGCGGGGAAGGCCGATGGCGAGCAGATCGGCGCCTACACCTTGAGCGGGATGGTGAGCTACTATCTCCTGGTCAACTTCGTGGACGCCCTGACGGCAGTGGCGGAGGACGACTGGCAGATCGCGGCGGACATCAAGGACGGGAACATCAGCCAGTTCTTTCTGAAGCCGATCGATTACCTCGCCTACCGGCTCTGCCTCTATCTCTCGGGCCGGGCCATCTACACCAGCGTCGCGCTGGTCCCGGTCGCGGTGTTCACGTATTTCTTGCGGGCCGATTTCACTTGGCCGGCCGACGCCGGGACCGCGGGATTGTTCCTGCTCTCGGTGCTGATGGCGGGGCTGATCCAGTTCTTCTTGGCGTACACCTTGGCGTTGCTCGCGTTCTGGGTGCTCGACGTGAGCACGTTCATCTTCATCCAGTTCGCCTTCGAGTACCTGGCGAGCGGCCATCTTTTCCCGCTGGATCTTTTGCCAGGGTGGCTCGCGCAGATGCTCAAGCTCACGCCGTATCCGTATCTGTGCTGGTTCCCGGTCTCGGTGTACCTCGGGCGCGTGACCGGACCCGAGTTGTGGACCGGTCTTGCGATCCAGGCGGCATGGGTCGCGGCCGGGTACGCGCTGGCGCGGCATGTCTGGGCGCGCGGCATCCGCAAGTATTCAGCGGTCGGAGGGT
>JBBRQL010000191.1:0-8302 GCA_038226425.1 Verrucomicrobiota bacterium | reverse complement strand
GAGATGGGTGACGTCGAGGATCATCCCGAGGCGGTCCATCTCGCGGACCAGGTCCGCGCCGCGGGCCGGCAGACGTCCACTGGCATCGGTGCCGAAGGCGTAGACGCCCGGCCCGTAATGTGCGGGCCCTACAGCCCGGAGACCGTCGGCGTAGGCGCGCTCCAGATGACCGGGCGTCACGATGGAATCCGCGCCTTCGAGGCTGAGCACGTAGCCGACCGGCAAGCGGTCCGTTTCTGTCGCATGCTCCCAGAGCTCGAGGTGCGCTTCCAGCCCGGCGCGGTCGCGGACCAGGACCATCTCGCCGGCTTCTTCCATCGCGCGATACCAGGCGCGCTGCGCTTGGGTCATCGCCCACGCTTGGGCGGGCGAACGCCATCCGGCCACCGGGCTGTAGCGGTCGTGCTCCAACCGGGCGATCTGCGTGGCGACGACGAGCCCGGCCCGTGCGCGCCGGAGCTCGGGCAGGCTGACGGTGCCGGTGCCGCGGTCGGGCTTGTCGCGGAGATGCGCCTCGCGGGCGCGGACCTCGGTGAGCGGCCGCGTGAGGTCGCGGTTCCATTCGATCGCGTTCATCGCGATGTCGAGGTGGGCGTCGAAGAGCAGGGGAGGATTCACAGGATTCAGAGCAGCTCGTTTACGGCGCGGAGCCAGTTGTTGTCAGGAGAAAATGGTGCGCGGACAGCGGGACCTGAGACCCGGGACTCGGGACCCGGGACTCGGGACCCGGGACTCGGGACCCGAGACTCCGGACCCGAGACTCCGGACCGTTCACCCATTGGCCTCCATGAGCGCGCGGTGGTTCACTTTGCCGGTGCCGAGCTTGGGGATCTCACGCACGGCACGGATCTCGCGGGGCACGCAGAGATTGGTCAAGCCCTTTGCCTTGATCGCCTGTCGAAGGTCGTCGATCGTGAGCTTCGGCTCGTTGGTGAAGGCGACGAGCTTCTCGCCCTTGTCCTCGTCCGGTACCGCCACGACGGCGATCTCGCAGCGCAGGCCGTGCTGCGGGAACGCGCCGGCCAGCGCGTCCTCGACCGCGGTGAGGCTCACCATCTCGCCGCTGACCTTGGCGAAGCGCTTCAACCGCCCGAGGATGGTCACATAGCCGTCGGCATCGACGCGGACCATGTCGCCGGTGTCGTACCATCCGCCCAGCTCCTTGAACTTCGCGTCCGGGCCCGGGTTCAGATAGCCCTTCATGATGTTCGGTCCGCGGACGAAGAGGCGGCCGCCTTCGGCGACGCCTTCGACCGGTTCCAGCCGCCATCCGATACCCGGCAGGAAGCGTCCGACCGATCCGAACTGCACGTCGACGCGCGTGTTCAGCGTGATCACCGGGCTGCATTCGGTGGCGCCGTAGCCTTCGAGCAGGCGCACGCCGAACTTCCGCGCCCAGAGGTCCGCGGTCGCCGTCTGCACTTTCTCCGCGCCGGCCACGAGGTACTTCAGCGAGTTGAAATCGTACGGATGCGCCTTGCGGGCGTAGCCGTTCAGGAACGTGTTCGTCCCGAGCATGATCGTGCACGCGCGGTCGTACACCACGGCCGGCACCATCCGGTAGTGCAGCGGCGACGGATAAAGGAACGTGTAGAGCCCGCGGACCAGCGGATACAGCGTGCAACCGGTGAGGCCGAAGCTGTGGAACAACGGCATTGCGTTGAAGAACCGGTCGTCGTCCGTCAGGTCCATCGTCGCGGTGAGCTGCCGGATGTTCGCGAGCAGGTTCGCGTGCGAGAGCGCCACCCCTTTCGGCACGCCTTCGGACCCGGACGTGAAGAGCACGACCGCGGTGGCTGCTTGGCCGGTCTCCGTCGCCGGCCCGGAAGCGAATCCGGATCCGCAGGCGAAGGTGTGCTTCACCAGCTTGGCCAGCCTCGCGGTCGCCGGGATCCCGGTGCGCACGTCCTCGAGATAGACCAGCTCGATCCCGGCCTGCGCGAGCGGTTCCAGCTTCAGCTTCGCTTTCTCGGCGAAGGCGCGCGACGTGATGATCTGCTTCAACCCTGCGAGCTGCGCGCATTGCAACATCACCGGGATGCCGGTGGAGAAGTTGAGCAGCGCCGGGACCTTGCCCGCGGCCCAGAGGCTCAGGACGACGACCGGCGTGCCGTTGATGTTGGGCAGGAGCACACCGATGTTCGCGCCGTCGTCGCCCGGCCAACGCCGCTTCCACTCGGATGCGAGCACATCCGTGCCGACCATCAGGCGCCGGTAGGTGAGCTCGGTCGAGGTGACGTCTTCGAGCGCGATCTTGCCCGGGACGTTGCCGGCGGTCTCGGCGATCGCGGCCAGCACGGTGCCGGGACCGAACGCCATCTCGGTCTCGAACTGCTGCCGGACCATCGCGTCGCGCAGCCACGACGTGCGCATCTGCCGGGCGTGGGCGTTCGACGTGCCGGGCGGCAGCTCGGGCGCGGTGAGCGCCTCGCTGAAGTGCGCCGTCACGGTCGGGAACCAGCGCGTCCAGCCCTTGTGCTTCACCCACGGCAGGCGGTCCGCGCCGCGGAGATAGGCGGTGATGACCTTCGCGCCGGTCTTGTGGACGAGGAATCCCGTGCCGTCGAAGAGCTTCATCAACGAGCCGGTGAGCGAGATGCGCCCTTCGGCGAAGAGCACCAGCCGTCCGCCGCCCGCGAGATGTTCCGCCATGCGTTTCACGGCGTAGGGCGAAGCCGTGTCCACCGGGAACGTCCGGCCGTTCACCATCATCTTCTTGTGGAACCAGCTCGTCTCCGCCGTCGTGCTCGAGGTGACGAATCTCCAGTCGTCGTCCAGCAGGACCGCCAGGAAGAGCCAATCGAGCCACGAGGTGTGGTTCGGCAGCAGCAGCACCGGGCCGGGCGTCGCAAGGACCTCGGTGCCGTGGGCGTCGAAGCGGTAGAAGAACCGGACCAGGAGCCGGAGGAGCGATTTCATGGGCAGCCAGGGATCAACCGACGACGGCGACGGCAAACATCACGGCCGAACCTCGCCCCCGGACCCTGCCGGACCGCAAGCTGGAATTCACGGAATCCTCGGCCGCTCGCCACCGCGTTCCGGGCCACCGGCTCGACCGTTTTGGCTATGTCCAGAACCGGCCATTTGCCCAACATCCCTTCCATGTTGAAGATGAAGATCCTTCGCGCCGCGGGCGGGTGCGCCATCCTCGCCGTCTTCGCCCATGCTGCCGATGTCTTGGAAGCCGCCCCGGCCACCGTCGGTTCCAAGCTGCCGTGCGCCGACAGCGAGGTCGTCCGATACACCGCCCATCGGGTCGCCCGGCCCATGGTGATCGATGGCAAGCTCGATGAGCCGGCTTGGAAGCTCGCCCCGGCGTCGTCGCGCTACGTGGACATCCTCACCGGTGCGCCCGCGATCCACGACACCCGGGCGAAGATCATCTGGGACGACCAGAACCTCTATCTGGGCATCCGCGTCGAGGAGCCGTCCGTCCGGGCGACGTTCACCAAGGAGAACTCGCCGATCTACGAGGAGAACGACGTCGAGGTCTTCATCGCCGGCCCCGATGCCTACTACGAGTTCGAGGTCAACGCGCTCAACACCACCTACGAGGTCTTCTTCCTCTGGGAATCCGCCTACCAGCGCGCCGGGTTCGCCGCCGCGCCGGAATTCGCCCGGAAGGACCTCGTGCCGTTCAACGGCGTCGGTTTCACGACGCATCCGCGCGGGCCGCGTCTCGGGCACTTCGGATGGCACTTCCCTGGAAAGCGCACCGCGGTCTTCGTCGACGGCACGCTCAACGACGACCGCGACCGCGACCGCGGCTGGACGGTGGAGATCGCCTTGCCATGGGCCGGGATGAAGTGGCTCAGCCCCGACGGCAGACCCGGCGCACCGAAGGACGGCGACGTGTGGCGGATCGATCTATCGCGCTTCAACACGTACAAGGAGGCGCCGCCCGCGAAGGATTCCGGCGGCTGGGTCCTCAGCCCGCACCGTGTCTGGGATTCGCACGTCCCCGAGTGTTTCCCGTACATCCGCTTCTCGACGGACGAAGCACCTGCGCCGAAGCCTTGACCCGGCGAGGAGCTACTTCCGCCCCAATCCGAACTCGCTGCCCATCCCCACGACCTTGCCGTCGCGGAACTGGACCTCGATCAGCTTCGAGCTGCCGACCCGTTTGCCATTCTCGTCGCGCAAGGTCGCGACCTGTCGCTTGGTCCGGGCGTCGAACACGTCCGGCGTGTGGCTCCACGCGAATCTCCCGTCGAGGCTGAAGTTCACCCAGCCATGACCGCCCACGCTCAGCGCGACCTCGGCCTTCGGCGTTGGCGGCATCTGCGTGGCGTCGAAGACGAACAACTTCTTGCCGTCCTGGTCGCTGATCCAGAGCTCGGTCTCGTCGGGCGTCAGCGCCGCGCCGTGGGTCCGGTGGGCGATGGGAGAACCGCCGGCGAGCACGCGATGCACCGGCTTTCCTTGCTCCAGGTCCACGACATCGAAGCCGACGTGCTTGCCAAGGCAGACGTACGCGTAGCGTTGGCGGTGATCGATCGTGAAGGGAAAGACGCCATATTCACCGACATCCGGGATCGTCTTGATGACGCTGCCGTCCGCCGGATCGAGGACCGTCAACGTCGTGGTCGTGCCGAGGTACAGGCGCTTGCCGTCGAGGCCCATGATGCTGTTGTGCGCGCCCGTGCCGACCTTGATGCGCCTCAGTTCCGCGCCGGTCGCGCCGTCGATCACCACGAGACCGCCGCTGTCCGAGCTCTCCCACCAGCCTGTCGGCGCGAAGACCTTGCTGCCGTCCAAAGTGACCGCTGAACGGTCGCAGCCGCCCGAGTATTGGCGTTCCCAGACCACCTGGTCGTTCTCGAGGTCGAACCGGCCCATGCGCCGGGCGGTCGTGCCGTAGAAGAGCGAATGCGTGGCGAGGCAGCCCGTCATGCCGCGCACTCCGGCGGTGAAGTTCAGGCCCTTGTCCGCGATGCGACGCACGAACCGGAAGTCGTCGTCGATGTCGAAGACCAGGATCCCGTTGCCGGAAGCGCTCTCGACCTGTGCGCCATCGGGCGTGGCGAGGTAGAGATAGCGGCGGAGCTTTCCGTCGGCGGCCCGGGCCACACCGGCGGCGAAGAGCGACAAGGCGGCCAAGAAGAGCAGGGCTTTCATGGCGTGAGCCTTTCCACGTGCCGCTCCGGCCGTCAATGAAGCTCCGCGCGGCCTCGCTGCTTTCGCCGAGATGCCTGACCGCGCAGCCGTGAGGTCCGTTCTCGTGGTGCCTCTCCGGAAGAATGGCTTCGGCCGGAACGCTCGTCGGGGCTCGATAGGGCGAGCTGTGTCACACGATGCGCCCAAGTGCGCCAAGCTTGTTCGACTTGGCGCAATATCTCCCGTCGGGCCCGTCCGTCCGATGGGCGCTCTTTCGCTCACAGCCTCGGGATCAGGCCGTTTTATCGAAAGAATTGTTTCGGGGAACACCCGGCATCCGGTTTGCAGAGCAGTAAAAACAACTTTCGAACACGTATGGCAAAAGTCCTCGGCATCGATCTCGGCACCACCAACTCCTGCTTCGCCGTCATGGAAGGCGGCGAACCCCTTGTCCTGGAGAACTCCGAAGGCAAGCGGACCACCCCGTCCGTGGTCGCCTTCACCAAGTCCGGCGAACGCGTCGTCGGCGATGCCGCCAAGCGCCAAGCGGTCACCAACTCGCGCAACACGGTGTACTCCGTGAAGCGGTTCATGGGCCGCAAGTTCGACGAGGTCGCCGAAGAGGTGAAACGCATGCCGTACAAGGTCGTGAAGGCCGCCAACGGCGACGCCGCCATCGAGGTCGAGGTCGACGGCAAGCCGCGCCAGTTCAGCCCGCCCGAGATCTCCGCGATCATCCTCTCCAAGCTCAAGGCCGACGCCGAGACCCGCTTGGGCGAGCCCGTCACCCAAGCGGTGATCACCGTCCCGGCCTACTTCAACGATTCGCAGCGCCAAGCCACCAAGGACGCCGGCCGCATCGCCGGCCTCGAGGTTCTCCGCATCATCAACGAGCCGACCGCCGCTTCGCTGGCCTACGGCCTCGACAAGAAGAAGGACGAGAAGATCGCTGTGTACGACCTCGGCGGCGGCACCTTCGACATCAGCGTGCTCGAGATCGGCGACGGCGTCTTCGAGGTGAAGGCCACCAACGGCGACACGCATCTCGGCGGCGACGATTGGGACAACGCCATCATCGACTGGATCCTGAACGAGTTCCAGCGCGAGCAGGGCATCGACCTGCGCAAGCAGCCCGACGCCCTCCAGCGCATCAAGGAAGAGGCCGAGAAGGCGAAGATCTCCCTCAGCTCGTCGCAGCAGTACGACATCAGCCTGCCCTTCATCACCGCGGACGCGACCGGTCCCAAGCACATCCAAAAAAGCCTCACCCGGGCGAAGCTCGAGCAGATCTGCGACACCTTGTTCGAGCGCACCATCACGCCGACCAAAGCGTGCCTCAAGGACGCCGGGCTCACCGTCGACCAGATCGACGAGCTCGTGCTCGTCGGCGGCATGACCCGCATGCCCCGCGTCGTCGAGACCGCCCGGTCGATGGTCAACAAGACGCCGCACCAAGGCGTGAACCCCGACGAGGTCGTCGCCATCGGCGCGGCCATCCAGGGCGGCGTGCTCAAGGGCGACGTCAAGGACGTGCTCCTGCTCGACGTCACCCCGCTCTCGCTCGGCATCGAGACCATGGGCGGCGTGATGACCAAGCTGATCGAGCGCAACACCACCGTCCCGACGCGCAAGTCGGAGATCTTCTCCACCGCGAGCGACAACCAGCCCGGCGTCGAGATCCAGGTGCTCCAAGGCGAGCGCCAGTTCTCCCGCGACAACAAATCGCTCGGCAAGTTCCAGCTCACCGACATCCCGCCCGCGCCGCGCGGCGTGCCGCAGGTCGAGGTGACGTTCGATATCGACGCCAACGGCATCCTGAACGTCAGCGCCAAGGACCTTGGCACCGGCAAGGAGCAGAAGATCGTCATCACCGCCTCCAGCGGCCTCTCCAAGGACGAGGTCGAGCGGATGCGCAAGGACGCCGAGGCCCACGCCGACGAGGACAAGGCCCGCCGCGAGGAGGTCGAACTCCGCAACGAGGCCGACAACACGATCTACCGCAGCGAGAAGCTCGTGAAGGACAACGGCGACAAGCTCGGCGCTTCCAAGGCCGCCATCGAGACCGCCGTGGCCGCGGCGAAGGACGCCCTCAAAGGCGCCGACCTCGCCGCCATCAAGAGCACCCTCGAGAAGCTCAACGAAGCCGCCCAAGGCGCCAGCGCCGACCTGTACAAAGGCGCGCAGGAGAAGGCCGAGCAGGCCAAGGCCGGCGGATCCGAGCCCGGAGCGCAGCAGGCCAAGGCCGACGAGAAGAAGGGCGACGGCCCGATCATCGACGCGGAGGTCGTGGACGAGAAGAAGGGCTGAACACTTTGCCCGTCCGCGGGTGCGGCGGGCCTTGATTACGCATCAAAAATAGCAGTAAACATACAGAGACAAACACTATGGCACTCAACGTGAAACCTCTCGGCGACCGCGTCCTCGTGGAACTCGTCGAAGAGAAGGAAACCAAAAAAGGCGGCATCATCATCCCCGACTCCGCCAAGGAGAAGCCGACCGAAGGCCTCGTGAAGGCTCTCGGCACCGGCAAGACCGACGACGACGGCAAGAAGATCGCCTTCGAGGTCAAGATCGGCGACCGCGTGCTCGTCTCCAAGTACGGCGGCAGCGACATCAAGATCGACGGCAAAGAGTACAAGATCTTCAGCTCGGACGACCTCATCGCGATCGTCGGCTGATCCCACCCATCCACTTCCACTTCTCAACTATCCACTAAGACTATGGCTGCAAAACAACTGTTGTTCGATGAAGTCGCCCGGCAAGAGCTGCTCCGGGGCGTCGAGATCCTCGCCAAGGCCGTGAAGGCCACCCTCGGGCCCAAGGGCCGGAACGTCGTCATCGACAAGAAATTCGGCTCCCCGACCGTCACCAAGGACGGCGTCTCCGTCGCCAAGGAGATCGAGCTGCCGAACCCCTACCAGAACATGGGCGCGCAGATGGTCCGCGAGGTCGCGAGCAAGACCAGCGATATCGCCGGCGACGGCACCACCACCGCCACCGTGCTCGCCGAGGCGATCTACCGCGAGGGCCTGAAGCACGTCACCGCCGGCGCGAACCCGATCAGCCTGCAGCGCGGCATCGCCAAGGCCGTCGAGGCCGCGACCGAGCAGCTCACGAAGATCGCCAAGAAGGTGAAGGACAAGGAGGAGATCAAGCAGGTCGCCACCGTCTCCGCCAACTGGGACACCACCATCGGCGAGATCAT
>JBBRQL010000190.1:0-8331 GCA_038226425.1 Verrucomicrobiota bacterium | reverse complement strand
GTACGCTTGGTGCGGTTGCGTGCTCGTCTCGCTGCTCATCTCGGCCAGCCTTCCCAAGGTCTGGGTCGTGACACCTCCAGGGATCTCGCCGGTCATCCGCGTGAGCTGGATCGACCTGGCCGAGGCGGCGGCCCGGGCCGGCATGGCCCGGAACGCGGAGGCGCATCGCCGGTTCGATGAGGCGGCATACCATTGGCGTGCCGCGGTGCTCCTGGACCCGGGCGATCCGGTGTTGCTGCGCCGATCCATCTCGAACCTCCTCCGGTTGCCGCCGCGCGACGCCGCCCGTTTCTCCCGGGCCGTCGGCGACACGTTCTGGCTTCTACGGCTCACCTCGACCAACGCCGTCGACCTGGACCTCGCGATCGAGGCCTGCCAGCACTACCGCGTCGACGACCTGCTGCTCCGGCTGACAGGCGCCCTGCAGATGCCGACACCACGCCAACAGAGCGCCAGGGTGAAGGCCTTGCTACGATGCGGCTCGCAAGCAGCCTTCACCGAGGCGCGCGGGAAGCTGCCGCCGGCCGCGGCCGCCGACGATCCCGAGCTCCGGCTGTACGATTCCGCGGCTCAGGCAACCTGGGGCGGCGCAACGGCGTCCGCAGGACGCCGGGCGCTCGAGGAAGCAAAGCGTTCCGGCCCCCCGGCCTTGCGTGAACAGGCGCTCCGTTTGCTGCTCTGGGCGTCGTACACCCGTCGGGACCTCGCCGCCTACGACGACAACCTGGCCGACCTGCGCGACCTGCATCGCGACCAACCGCTCGAGCACGCGGCACACTGGGACCTGCTGCGCCAATCCGGCCGACGCGACGAAGCCGTCCGGCTCGCGCTCCGCTTCGCCGACCCGCCGGTCAGCTCCACCGAGGTGCTCGGCCTGACCGAGGCTTTCCTCCGGCTCGGGCTCGACGACCACGCGATCCGGCTCCTGCGCCGTTTCGTGCCGACCTTGGGCGTGACCAGCGACGGCTGGCTCGCGCACACCGAGCTGCTGGCCCGGCAGCAGCGTTGGGAAGAGCTCCATGAAGTGGCGTTGGAGATCCGCCGGAACGATCTCACGCGGATCTCGCTCGGCGGCTTCGGCCACTACCTCGACGGCTTGGCCGAGATCTCCCTGCGGCGCACCAACACGGCGATGGCGGCGTTCGCGAAGGTCCCGTCCTTGGCCATCCGCGACGAGGCCGTCGCCCTCCGGACCGCGCGGGACCTCCTCGCCCACGGCGTGCCGGCTCCCGCGCTGGAGCTGCTCCGCGACCACGAACCGGCGCTCCGCTCGGACCCCGGGTATTGGCAGGCGATGCAGCAGGCCGCCTACCGGATCCGCGATGCGGCGCTGCTGCTCGAAGCGGCCCAGCGGCACCATGCGCTCGCGCCCGACCGGCCCGAGGCCGCCAACGACCTTGCCGCGGCATTGATCATCAACCGGCAGGACCCCGCCCTCCTACTCGCGCTGACCCGTCGCGGTCTCGCCGCTGCGCCGACCGCGCTGCCCACCCGCCTGAACCACGCCTTCGCCCTCCTCCAGAACGGGCTCCCCGCCGCGGCCAGACCGATGTTGCTCGCGGTCGACGAACGCGGCCTCGGCCCGTTGGAGCTGACGATGGTGGCGCTCGCCCGCGCTGAGCTCGCGGCATCGGAGGACCGTCCCGCCGAATGCTTGCAGGAGGCCGACCGCGTGCAGCGCCGGTTCCTCATGCCGCCGCAGACCGCATGGCTCGACCGGATGCGGATCCGCATGCAGGAACGCGCGGCGGCGGCCCGGTGACGCGCCCGCCACGAGGACCGGTGTCCGCACCCATGTCCGAGCGACGGTTTGACCGCACGGCCGTCCGAAGCTAGACCCATCGGCATGAGGCGTGGATTGCTGCTCCTGATCGGATGGGTGTCATTGCTGCCGTTGTCGCCGCTCGGCGCGGAAGCCGGCCGGCAACCCACGGCGGACGACATCATCGCGCGTTTCTTGGAACGGTGCCGGACCACGCCGGAGCGGCTCGCGGCCCAGCACCACGCCTACGTCCGGCGCACGGTCAGGGAAGATCTCGGGTCCGACGGCCAGGTCAAGGAGCGCAAGACGAAGGAGCACACCGTCGAGCTCCGCGGGGAGGAACAGCGCGTGCGGCTGCTGAAGCTCGGGGCGCGCGTGCCCACCTCCCCCGAGAACGATCGCGAGCGGGCGATGGAGACGGAGGAGCGCCGGCGCTTCGCCGAGCGCAAGGACAAGGCCCGCGAACGCGGACCGGATTTCGTCGACGAGAAGCTCGTCCGCCGTTTCCGGTATGAGTTCGCCGGCACCGAGCTCGTCGCCGGGCGCCCGGCCCACGTCCTGAAGTTCACGGCCATGCCGGGCCGGACGCCGAAGGACGCCTCGGACCGCGCGCTGGACCTGCTCGTCGGCCGCATCTGGATCGACGCGGAGGAATCCGAGCTGGTGAAAGTGGACGCGCGTCTCAAGGAACCGCTGAGCATCCTCGGCGGCATCGTCGCGACCGTGGACCGGTTGGACTTCACCATCGAGCGCCGGCGGCAGCCGGACGGCTTCTGGTTCAACACCGCGCTCGGCAGCTACGCCGAGGGACGCAAGCTCTTCTCCGGCTTCCGCGTGCGATCGCGCATCGAGCAGGACGGCTTCCACCGGTTGCCGGAGCCGTGACCGACACGCCATCGTCTTTTCTCGACATCGCGTCCGTCATCGTGATCGGGCCGATGGGCACTCTGGGAGCCTTCGTCGTGATAGGAGCAGGCTTGAGCGGTGTGAAAAAAACGGAAGGGGCGCAGGAGGCTTTCTGGCAAACTCGGTGCTTGCCTGACGCGCCGGCACGTCTAATTTTTGTTCGTCAAACATTTCCATATGCGCCCCACGAAGTCCTTGTACGCCTTGGCCGGTCTCGCAGTCTTGCTGACCGGTTGCGCCAGCGCCGAAAAGAAGCTCGGCCGCGGCCTCAACAACCTTTCAGAGCCGTTCCGCATGGGCGAGCTCACCCGCTCCTACGAGCAGAGCTACCTTTGGGACGGTGCGGACGTGGCAGGTTCGCGCGGCTTGATCCACGGGATCAACCGCACCATCGGTCGCACCGCGGTCGGCGCCTTCGAGGTCGTGACCTTCCCGATCCCGAGCGACCCGTATTTCTACCCGGAGCATCCGGTCTATCCCGAAAGCTACAAGCCCGGTGCGCTCGACAACCCGGCCATCCAGACCGACACGCGCCTCGGCTTCGACGGCTCGGACATCGCGCCGATGTTCCCGGGAAGCCGCTTCAAAGTCCTCGGGGACTAAGCTCCCGGACCCATCTTTTCCCTGCGCGCCAACCGACCGTTGGCGCGTTTTTGTTGATGCGCATCGAGCGGCTCTCCCCCTGCAAGGTCAACCTGCTGCTGGATGTCCTCGGCAAGCGACCGGACGGGTTCCATGAGCTGGAGACGCTCTTCTTCCCGGTGCCCTTGCACGACCGCATCGTGGCTGAGGAGGCGGCGACTGGGATCACCTTGACCTGCGATGATCCGGCGTTGCCTTGCGACGGCACGAATCTCGTCCACCGGGCCGCGTCGAAGTTCCTGGCCGCGGCAGGGATCTCCGGCGGCGTGCGGATCCACTTGGAGAAGCGGCTCCCGCTCGCCGCGGGGCTCGGCGGCGGCAGCGCGAACGCGGCGGTCACGTTGCTGGTGCTGGACGAGCTGTTCGGCGGGCCTCTGGATGCGACCGCGCTCGACACCATCGCCGCCACGTTGGGCAGCGACGTCAATTTCTTCCTCCAGCCCGGACCCGCGCTCGCTGGCGGACGCGGCGAGCTCATCATCCCGTTGGCGCCGTTCACGGCGCTCCAGGGCTGCGCGATGTTCCTCTTCCATCCCGGCTTCGGGGTCCCGACGCCGTGGGCTTTCAAGGAGTTGGCGCGGTTCCCCGGTTCTCTCAACGGCCGGCCCGGCCGCGCTGCCGAGGTCGCCGGACTGTTCCTGTCGGGCGACCTCGGCCGGGCCGGCGCCGCTCTCCACAACTCGCTCGAAGCCCCGGTGCTCGAGAAGTATCCGGTCCTCGCGCTGTACCAAGAGTTCCTGCGCGCTCGCGGTGCGTTCGGCGCTTTGATGAGCGGGAGCGGTTCGACCACCTTCGCGCTGTTCCCCGATGTGGCGTCCGCGGAAGCCGCGGTGCCGGGCTTCCGCGCCGAGTTCGGCGAGAGCGGATGGCTCAAGGTCGTCTCCTTGTGAGGTCCAGCGCCCGAGGCCATACCGCCGTTGGACACCGGGCCGCCTTCCGTTACGCTTCGCGCCTCGACCCAGTTTGAAAGCCCTTCTCGACACCGCCGGCAAGAAAACCGGTCGCGCCTTCCTCATCGGCGTGGAGCTCAAGTCCCGCTCCACCTTGGACGTCCGCGATTCGCTCGACGAGCTCGCGGAGCTGGCCGGCACGGTCGGCGCCAAGGTCGTGGGCGACGGCACGCAGAAGCTGGAGTCGCCGCATCCGGGCACCTACATCGGCGCGGGCAAGGCCGAGGAGTTCGCCAGGTACTGCAAGGAGCAGGAGGTGGACACCGTGATCTTCGACGACGAGCTGTCCGGCGCCCAAGGCCGCAACCTGGAGAAGATCTTCGAGTGCAAGCTGCTCGACCGCACCGCGCTGATCCTCGAGATCTTCGCCCAGCGCGCGCGCACCCGCGAAGGCAAGCTGCAGGTCGAGCTGGCGCAGCTCGAGTACCTGATGCCGCGGTTGACCCGCTTCTGGACCCACCTCTCCCGGCAGCGCGGTTCCACTGGTTCCATCGGCGGCGAAGGCGAATCCCAGCTCGAGGCCGACCGCCGCAAGACCTCCGAGCGCATCCTCAAGCTCAAGGAAGAGCTCGCCATCGTCCGCAAGCAGCGCGCGACGCAGCGGGCCGGACGCCAGCGCCACCAGTGGCCGCTCGCGTCCATCGTCGGCTACACCAACGCCGGCAAATCCACGCTGCTCAACGCCCTGACCGGCGCGGACGCTCTCGCCGAGGACAAGCTCTTCGCCACGCTCGATCCGACCACCCGCCGGCTCCGCCTTCCGACCAACCAGAACGTCCTGCTGTCCGACACTGTCGGCTTCATCCGCAAGCTCCCGCACGGCTTGGTCGAGGCGTTCAAGGCGACGCTTGAGGAGGTCGTCGAGGCCGAGCTGTTGCTGCACGTCGTGGACGCGAGCCACGTGAACGCCGAGCAACAGATCCAGGCCGTGGACCAGGTGCTGTCCGAGATCGGTGCCTCGGAGAAACCGACCCTGATGGTCTTCAACAAGGTCGACCGCGAGGCCGGCGCCGCGATGGCGGAACGGCTCGCGGCCCGGTACCCGAGATCGGTCTGCATCTCGGCGCGGACCCGCACGGGTTTCACCGAGCTGATGGCCGAGCTCGGCGTGATGCTGCGGCCCATCCGCGATTTCGTCTCCGTGGCGGTGCCGCACGATGCGCCCGACGTCATCGCCCGGCTGCACGCGGTCGGTCAGGTCGTCGAGCGCGATTACAGCGGCGAGGTGGCGAAGTTCCGCGTCCGTCTCCCGCCGCACCTGCGCGCGGAGTTCGCGCCGTTCCTCGTTCCCGATCCGGCTTGACCCAGGCGGACGCGGTCTGGTGGACGGAAAGAGCCCGCGCAGGTCGCGGGCACTCCCGGTTCACCGTGGCAGCACCGGCAGACTCGCCGCGGCGACCGCTTGGCCGTGGCGCTTGTCCTTCTCGTCGGGCGTGTGGAAACGCACGCGCTCGGCCAATGCAGGGAACTCCGTCTCGAGCACGCGGCGCGCCGCCCCGAGGATGAGGTCGCCGCCTTCGCCGGTCGTCACCCGGCCCAGCACCAGCACGTGGTCGAACGCGTAGAAATCCGCGTCGTGCGCCAGCCCGTAGCCGAGGTAGGTGCCGATCGTGTCGTAGATGCGCGCGGCGCGGACATCGCGGTCCGCCTTCATCAGCTCCTGCACGAGCTTGAGCTTCTCAGGCAACGGCAGCCCCGGGTCGCACTCGATCCCGGCCGGCCCGATCAGGCGTCCGACGGCCTGCTGCGAGAAGTATTGCGCGCCGCAGCCGAGATCACCGCTCCACTCGTCACGCGGCGCCGCGAGGCTGTAATCGGCCGGGTTGAAGGCGAGCTCGTTCAGCCACGACGTGATGTTGCCGTCGGCCGTCACGAACCCCGCCGCCGTGCTCGTGCCCATCGCGATGCCGAGCACCGAATCCACGCCGAGCGACATCGAGGCCGCGAGCGCGGTGACCTCGCCGTCGTTCACCACGTCGAAGGGGATGCCGTCCCAGGCGCGGCGCAGTTCGAGGAAGAGGTCCTTCACCCGCGAGTCGAACAGCGGCTGCGGCACGCCGCGGAAGAGCGAGGCGACCTTCACCCGGTTGTTCACGTACACGCCCGCGGCGCTGCCGCCGATGGCGTCCACGCGCGGCAGATGCGCCGCCGCACGTCGCAGCGAATCCATCACGCCCTCGAAATGGTACTGCGGATCCGGCTGGAAGTACGGATCCCAGACGATCTCCTCGCTGAAGACGCAGCGGCGGTCGATGACCGCGGCCACCTTCCGGTCGCTCCCGCCGAGGTCGAACCCGATGCGGCAGCCGTCCCAATGACGTCCCAACGGCGCCGTGACGGACCTCGGTGCCGGCAGGTCGGCGGGCGTCGGCGCGTGGACGACCTCGATGGGCCGGTCGTAGATGCGCTGCCCGATGATCTCGGAATCGAACCGCCCGGTCGCCGTGCCGGTGTAGTGGGCACGCAGGGAAGCCGTGAGCGCGGCCGGCCCGGCGACATGGATGCGCCAACCACCGTAGGCCCAGAGCAGGAACTTGGCGAGGCGCTCGGTGAAGTAAGGGTTGGCCACCGCGGCGCCAGGATGCGTGTCCGCGAGAACGCGGAACGGATGGTGGAAGACCGAGCCGTCGGCCTGTTCCAGCGCGAGGGTCACCGGCACGGTGGCCTCCGCGGCGAAGGCCCGCGTGGCGAGCGAGGCGGGACGGAAGCCGGGGTCGAGCACCGGCACGCAGCGCGGCGCGATGAGGAAGCGGTCGAGCGGACTCATGGGCGGCCGAGGCTGCGGATCGCGGTGTCCCGAGGCAAGCCTCGCCTGCGCAGCGCGCCGGCGTCCGGATGCACGCGGTCCCATCGGAATCCCGGCCCGTGTGACATTCCGATGGCAATGGCGGTGCGGATCTTGGTCCAATCGCACCGCTCAGACCTCCATCCCCTCATGCACCTCTCCTCGCTCGATTGGACCATCATGGCCGTGGCGTTCGCGATCTACCTCGCGATCGGGCTGTTCGTCGGCCGGTCCGCCGGCAAGGACTACGACAGCTACTTCCTCTCCGGCCGCTCGATGCCGTGGTGGCTGCTGGGCACCTCGATGGTGGCGACGACTTTCGCGACCGACACCCCGAACCTCGTGACCGGCATCGTCCGGCGCGACGGCGTGTTCGGGAACTGGATCTGGTGGTCCTTCCTGCTGACCGGGACGACCACCGTCTTCCTCTACGCGAAGCTGTGGCGCCGGAGCGACGTGCTCACGGACATCGAGTTCTACGAGCTGCGCTATTCCGGCAAGCCCGCCGCCTTCCTCCGCGGGTTCCGGGCCGTCTATCTCGGCGTCTTCTTCAACGTCGTCATCATGGCCAACGTCACCCTCGCGGCGATCAAGATCGGCGGCGTGATGCTCGGCCTCACGCCGCTGCAGACCATCGCCATCGCCTCGGTGGTGACCGTGGCGTACAGCATGGTGGGCGGCCTCACCGGCGTGCTGTTGACCGACCTCGTGCAGTTCGTCATCGCGATGGTCGGCGCGGTCTGGGCGGCGGTCCACGTGGTGAACCTGCCGCAGGTCGGCGGCCTCTCGAAGCTGCTCGCCCACCCGAACGTCGCGGGCCATCTCGACCTGTTGCCCGACCTCTCGAAGGTGTCCCCGGAGACTTTCGGCGCGGTGTTCTTGTTCCCGCTGCTGGTCCAATGGTGGTCCGCCTACTACCCGGGCGCCGAGCCCGGCGGCGGCGGCTACGTCGTGCAGCGCGTGCTCGCGGCGAAGAACGAGAACCACGCAGTCGGCGCCACGCTGTTCTTCAACATCATGCACTACGCCCTGCGCCCGTGGCCGTGGATCCTCGTCGCGTTGGCGTCGTTGATCGTGTTCCCCGACGTCGCGTCGCTCCAGAAGGCCTTCCCGAAGCTCGACCCGCAGATCGTCCAGCACGACCTCGCCTATCCGGCCATGCTCACCTTCCTGCCCGCGGGCCTGATGGGCATCGTCGTCACCTCGCTGATCGCGGCCTACATGAGCACGATGTCCACGCAGGTGAACTGGGGCTCCAGCATCCTGGTGAACGACCTCTACAAGCG
>JBBRQL010000189.1:0-8417 GCA_038226425.1 Verrucomicrobiota bacterium | reverse complement strand
CTCAACGGCCAGTTCGTACCGGAAGCCGAGGCCAAGGTCTCCGTCTTCGACCGTTCGTTCCTCTACGGCGACGGGTTGTTCGAGACGGTGCGGATTTACGCGGGACGCCCGTTCCTCTGGACGCAGCACCTCGCCCGGTTGCGCGAGGGCGCGAGGTTCCTCGGCATCCGCGTCCCGCTCACCGACACCGGGCTCACCGACGTGGCGACATCGCTCATCGAGCGCAACGCGATGCCCGGGTCGCTGCTCCGCATCACGCTCTCTCGCGGCGTGGGCCGCCGCGGGTATTCGCCGAAGGGCGCGGACGATCCGGTGCTGGTGATGACTCTCCATCCTGCCACGGACAACGATCCGGCGGACCCGGTCTGCTGGACGCTTGCTACTGCGTCGTTCCGCTTACCGGCCGGCGACCGGCTGGCCACGTTCAAGACCGCGAACAAGCTCGCGCAGGTTCTCGCGCGCGCGGAGGCGGAGGAACGCGGCGCGGACGAGGCGCTGCTGCTCAACACCGACGGCCGGTTCGCCGAAGCGGCGAGCAGCAACCTGTTCTGGATCGAGGACGGCGTGGTCTGCACGACACCTCTCGCGGAAGGTTTGCTGGCCGGGGTGACGCGGGCCTTCGTGGTCGGTCTGGCCCGGCGGCTCGGCCTGCCGACGGCGGAACGCAGCTGCGGCCGTGGGCAGTTGCAGCAGGCGGGAGGCGTCTTCCTCACGACCAGCTCGCTGGAGATCGTTCCGGCGACCTGTCTCGACGGGGATCCGCTCCGCAGCTCGCCGATCACGAAGCAGCTCCACGAGGCCTACCGCCAAGCGGTCGTCGACGAGGCCGACGCCGCCTGAGCACCGCGCCGTCCCGCTTCAGAACTGCTTCAAAAACCGCACGTCGTTCTCGTAGAAGAGGCGGATGTCGGTGATGCCGTAGCGGAGCATCGCGATGCGCTCGATGCCGAAGCCGAACGCCCAGCCGCTCCATACCTCGGGATCATAGCCCACGTTCTCGAAGACCTGCGGATGCACCATCCCGCAGCCGGCGATCTCCAGCCAGTCCTTGCCCAGCTTCTTCACCAGCGCGTTGGTGAAATCGATCTCCATGCTCGGCTCGGTGTAGCTGAAGTAGTGCGGACGAAAACGGAGCTTCACGTCGTCGCCGAGCAGCTCCTTGAACACGGCCTCGACCGTGCCCTTGAGGTCGCCGACGGTGACGCCCTTGTCCACGTAGAGGCCCTCGATCTGGTGGAAGGTGGGGTTGTGCGTGGCGTCCGCGTTGTCGCGGCGGTAGACGCGGCCCGGCACGATGATGCGGATGGGCGGCGGCTGCGACTTCATCGCGCGGATCTGCACCGACGAGGTGTGGGTGCGCAGCAGCGGGAGCTTCGTCCCGCGAGGGCCGGGCTCGTCGCCGGCGGCCACGTAGAAGGTGTCCTGCGCGTCGCGGGCCGGGTGGTCGGCCGGCGTGTTCAGCGCGTCGAAGCAGTGGTATTCGTCCTCGATCTCCGGGCCGTCGGCCAAGGCGAACCCGAGCCTGCGGAAGGCCTTGATGATGTCGTCCGTCACCTGCGTGAGCGGATGCAGCCGGCCGAGCGTGCGGCGGCGTCCAGGCAACGTGAAATCGGTCGGCTCCGTCGGCAGCGCGGCGCGCAACTCCAGGTCGGCGCGCTTTTCGGCGACGACCGCCTCCAGTTCTTGCTTCGCGGCGTTGATCGATTTCCCGGCGAGCGGCCGGACATCCTTGGCCAAGGTGCCGAGCTCTTTCATCAGCGCGGTGAACTGGCCTTCGCCGCCGAGGAAGGCGCCTTTGGCGCGTTCGAGCGACGGCAGGTCTTGGGCGGCGCGCAGCTCTTGGAGCGCGGCTTGTTTCACGGACTCGATGCGGTCGAGCAAGGACATGGGCGGGGAGGATTGAGGATCGGAGCGGCGGAAGCCAGCAGAACGAAGGCGCGGCGTGCGATCCGGGTTGGCGGTCCGGATCGGAGGGGCTGGGAAGAGATCGATCTGGAAAGCAGGAAAACAGGAACGGAGCCGGCAAAGCCCCGTTTCTCCTGCTTTCCTGTTTTCCAGATTCTCTCTCCGCTCGGTTTTCTCGACAGAGCAGGTGCGTCTCTGCGCCGGTTGCAGTGACCGCCACTTCGGATCGCACCCGAAGGCGCGGGAAGGGCCGCGACAAATAAAAAACGGGCGGCCGATCAAGGCCGCCCGTCGAGAAGGTGATGCGGGAGCGCGGCTCAGGCCTTGGCCGGCACGGCCGCGGTGGCGGCCTTGGCCTTCAACGCGCTCTGGGCGAGCTCGATGAGCTTGGTGAACGCCGGGGCGTCGGTGGCGGCGAGGTCGGCGAGGGCCTTGCGGTCCAGCTCGCACTTCGCGGCCTTGAGGCCTTCGATGAAGCGGCTGTAGGTGATGCCGCCGGCACGGGCGGCCGCGTTGATGCGGATCTGCCAGAGGTAGCGGTAGTTGCGCTTCTTGGTCTTGCGGTCGCGGTAAGCGTACTGGAGGCCGTGGTCGACGGCATCGCTGGCGTAGCGGTAGAGCTTGCTGCGCTTGAGGCGATAGCCTTTGGCCATCTCAAGCATCCGTTTACGGCGACGGCGGGAAGCAACTGCGTTAGTGACGCGCATGGTCTTGGATAAATGGGAGGTTCAGCGTGGGTTCCGGATCAGTGGCTCCAGGGGAGGCTCTGCTTGATCTTGTACACGTCGGTCGGGCTGAGCACGAAAGACTTGCTCAGGCGACGGCGGCGCTTGGAGTTCTTGCCGGAAAGAAGATGGCGCATGCCGGAATGGCGAGCCATCACCTTGCCGCCAGCGGTGATCTTGAACCGCTTGGAGACGGATTTCTTGGTTTTGATTCCCTTCGGACGACGCATAAATAGCCTTCGATTGCCTTCGTAAAAGAGCGCGCAGCATAGGAACCAGCGCCTTCGGTGCAAGGGATTTTTGTTGTGCACATCGGTTGGCAGCTCCGCGCCCGCCCGCTAGCTTCCTCAGATGTCGCCTCGCAGCCGCCCTTTTGCCATCGCCTTGGCCGTGCTCGCGACGGCGTGGGGACTGGCATTCGGCGGCTTCAGCTTGGCCCGTCACCTGAAGCCGACGCCAGAAAAAGTCCGGGCCTTCCTCCACTCGGTCGACTTCTCCAAGCTGACCGGCCCGCAGCGCGCCGAGGTCCTCCGCAAGCTGGCCAAGATGCTCAACGCGCTCACGCTGGAGGAACGCCGCGAGGCCAGGCTCGACGGCGAGATGGCCCGGTGGTTCGCCGCGATGACCGACGCCGAGAAGACCGGCTTCATGGAGGCGACCATGCCGTCCGGTTTCCAACAGATGTTCACCGCCTTCGAACAGATGCCTGCCGACAAACGCCGCAAAGCGGTCGACGATTCCGTGAAGCGGATGCGCGAGCAGCGCGAGAAAGCCGCCCAAGCCGGACCTGACGAAGTCGCGTCCACCGACACCGAGAAGCCCGCCGAGGTCCCTCCCGAGCTCCGCGAGAAGGCCGTGCAGATCGGCCTCAAGACCTTTTACGACACCGGTTCGGCGCAGATGAAGGCCGAGCTGGCGCCGATGCTGGAGGAGATGCAGCGGTCGATGGAGAGCGGCCAGCTCTTCCGCGAGATGCGCCAACGCCGGTCCGGACCGTGATGCGACGACGCGCCTTCACGCTCGTCGAGCTGCTCGTGGTCATCGCCATCATCGCGGTGCTCGCGGGCCTGCTGCTCCCGGCTCTCGGCAAGGGGACCGAGCGTGCCCGCGCCACCGCCTGCCTCTCGAACCTCAAGCAGCTCGGCATCGCCTTGCGCGGCTATCTCGACGAGAGCGGCAACCGGATGCCGACGATGCAGAACCGTCCTCGCGGCGCCGCGGCGGTCCCGGATGTCGACATCGCGTCCGTGCTCTCCCGGCACCTCGGAGGCGGGGGCGTGCTGCGGTGTCCGAGCGATCGCCAGCGGTTCTTCGAGGACACCGGTTCGAGCTACTTCTGGAACTTCCTGCTCAACGGCCAGCGCGCGGACGCATTGCGGATCTTCGGCATGCCGGTGAAGGAGAATGGCGTCGCGTTCTTCAGCGACGCCGCCGATTTTCACGCGGCCCGCGGCCCGGGCAAAGGCAAGAACCACCTGTACGCCGACGGCGCGGTGAAGACATTCTTCGTGCTGGAGACGGAACCTTCTCCGCCATGAACCGCCCATGATCCAGCTCGCCCGGGTGCAGAAACGTTTCGGCACGCGCCTCGCGGTGGACGCGCTCGACCTGCACGTCCCGCGCGGCGCCGTCTTCGGCCTGCTCGGCCACAACGGCGCCGGCAAGAGCACGGCCATCGGCATGCTGCTCGGACAGGTCTGGCCCACCGCCGGCGACGTGAAGGTCTGCGGCCACGATGTCCTCCGCGACCGCGCGAAAGCCCTCGCCAAGGTGGGCGCGATCTTCGAGGCGCCGGTCTTCTACGATTATCTCAGCGGCAGGACCAATCTCGAGATCCTCTCCAGCTACACGGCCCCTACCTCACCGGCCCGGATCCGCGAGGTCGTCGCTTGGGTCGGACTGACGGGCCGTGAAGACTCGAAGGTCCGCACCTACTCGCACGGCATGCGGGCGCGGCTCGCGCTCGCTCAGGCGCTGTTGCCGGGCCCGGACCTGCTCATCCTCGACGAGCCCACCAACGGCTTGGATCCCGAGGGCATCCATGAGATGCGCGAGACCATCCGCCGCCTCCATGCCGAGCTCGGCCTCACGATCCTGCTTTCTTCGCACCTGCTCAGCGAGGTCGAGCAGCTCTGCTCGCGGATCGCCGTGATGAACCAGGGCAAGAAGGTCTTCGACGGGACCTTGGCCGAGGCCCGGCGCGCCCAGAGCTGGGTGCGACTGCGGACGAGCGATTTCGGGGCGGCTGTCGCCGAGTTGCGCGCCGCCAAGCTGGTCGTCGCGGACCGCGATGACGGGTCCATCGCGCTCGCGGAAGGCGCTGCCACCTCGGATGTCGTCCGACGTCTGGTCGAGCTGGGGTTCCCCGTCCACGAGATCGCCACGGAGAAACCGACGCTCGAAGATTTCTACCTGGCGCTGATGAGGCAAGAAGCACCGGACGCTGGACGTCGGACGCCGGATGCCTGACCACGAAACCCGCCACGCCGGGTCCACTCTCCCTGTTCCCCGTCCCCTCCCGATGTTCCTGATCCAACTGAAGCACGAGCTCTGGAAGCTCTTCGGCAAGAAGCGGACCTTCATCGGTTTCGGCGTGTTCCTGCTCGCGCAGAACGCGGTGGTCCTGATGTTCCGCTTCAGCAAGGCCTCGACCGGCATCCGGCGCGCGCTGGAAGGGGGCGGTTATCCTGCGGCGGATTTCATCACGGCCGAGACCATCGCCACCATCGTGGTGATCCCCATCGCCTACCTGCTGTTGCCGCTCTACGTCGCGCTCGTCGGCGGCGACCTGGTGGCCAAGGAGGCCGAGGACGGCACGCTGCGGATGATCCTGGCGAGGCCCGTCTCGCGGCTCCGGCTGCTCGCGCTGAAGTGGCTCGCCGGCTCGTTGTTCGCGCTGCTCTTGTCGGTGTGCCTCGGCGTGTTCGGGCTCGCCTTCGCCTCGTTGTGGTTCCCGCAGGGCGGGCTGTTCGCCACCCAGATCGACGGAGACGGTCCTCGCGGCGGCTTCAGTCTCTTCGGCGCCAGCGAAGGGCTCTGGCGCTACACGCTGGCGCATCTGCTGCTCGCGACGAAAGCCGTCAGCGTGATGGGGCTCGGGTTCATGTTCTCGTGCTTCAACATGAAACCGGCCGCGGCGACGATCCTCGCGTTGTCCGTGCTCTTCGCGAACGGGATCCTGATGAACATCCCGTGGTTCGCGGACTACAAGGGCTGGTTCATCACCCATCATCTCAACCTGTGGCAATGGGTGTTCCTCCAACCTGCGCCGACCACGCGCATCATCGAATCGCTCTGCCTGCTCGCCGGTTTCAACGTGACCTTTTTCGCCATCGGCGCCGCGGCGTTCCAGGCGCGCGACATCAAATCGTGACGCGTCGGGGCGGAAGCGGACCGGCCGGGTTGGATCGGTGAGGGTCGGCCCGCAGAGCGCTCGACTCCTCGCATCTCGTCCGCGAACCTCCGGGCATGTCACGACCACGAGCTTTGGTCACGGGGGCGGCCGGCTTCATCGGGTCGCACGTCGCCGCGCATTGCCGCGCGCTGGGCATGGACGTGGTCGGCGTGGACGATCTTTCCGGCGGCTTCCGGCGGAACGTGCCCGAGGGCGTCCCGCTCGTCGCCGGCGACCTGCGCGACGCGGCGTTCGTCCGGCGGCTCTGGGCGGAACCCGGGCCGTTCGATGTCGTCCAACACCTCGCGGCGTATGCGGCCGAGGGGCTGAGCCACCACACGCGTCGTTTCAATTACGACACCAATCTCGGCGCGACGGTGAACCTCATCAACGCCGCCGTCGCCGGCCATGCGAAGCACTTCGTCTTCGCGTCCAGCATCGCCGTCTACGGCACCGGCCAGCTCCCGTTGCGCGAGGACGCCGTGCCGCGGCCCGAGGACCCGTACGGCATCGCCAAGTACGCCTGCGAGC
This sequence comes from Verrucomicrobiota bacterium, assembly GCA_038226425.1. Taxonomy (GTDB): domain Bacteria; phylum Verrucomicrobiota; class Verrucomicrobiia; order Limisphaerales; family UBA9464; genus CAIVQB01. The sequence goes on along the minus strand of JBBRQL010000189.1, from coordinate 1,862 downwards.
TGGACCTGCGCGCGGCGCACGAGGTCTTCGGGCTGCCTTTCACCATCTTCCGCCCGCACAACGTGTACGGCGAGCGCCAGAACCTCGCCGACCCGCATCGCAACGTCATCGGCATCTTCCTGCGCCGCTGCCTGCGCGGGGAACCGATGACCGTCTTCGGCGACGGCGCGCAGACGCGGGCCTTCTCCCATATCGACGACGTGGCGCCGTTGTTCGCCCGGGCGCCGCAGGTCGCGGCCGCGAAGAACGAGGTCTTCAACGTCGGCGCGGACGAGCCGGTCCGCGTGATCGACCTCGCCCACGCCGTCGCCTCTGCGCTCGGCGTGGAACCGCGGCTGACGCATCTGCCGGCGCGGCCGGAGGTCTTGCACGCGTTCTCCGACCACGCCAAGGCGCACGCGGTCTTCACGCCTCCGCCTTCCGTGCCTCTGAGCGATGGCCTGCGCCGGATGGCCGAGTGGGCGAAGACGCTGGAACTCGCGCCCGCTACGCGTTTCGAGGCGCTGGAGATCTTCGAGAAACTGCCCTCGGGCTGGGCCGCGGCCGCCGTGGCCGGAAGTGATCGGTGAGCGGTGAACAGTGGTCAGTGATCAGTAATGACCCGCGCCCGCAGCCAACCGATCACCGACCACGGATCACTGATTACCGATTACTGCTTACTGCTTACCGATTACTGATTACTGATCACTGCCCCCCCGCCACCGTGGTCTCCGTCATCGTCTCCAATTTCAACGGCCTGCGGTTCCTGCCTCGGCTGCTGGAATCGCTGCGCGCGCAGCGCGGCGTGGCGTTGGAGATCATCGTCGTGGACCGCCAGAGCACCGACGGTTCCGTGGAATTCCTCTCCGCGCAGCCGGATGTCCGGGTGGTGACCGAGCCGCCGCAGTCGGGTTTGGTCACGGGCTACCAGGCCGGGACGCGGGTCGCGACCGGGGAGCTGTATTTCTTCGCCAACGAGGACCTCTGGCTCGATGCCGATTGCCTGCACAACCTCGTCGAGCAGATCGATCTGCCGCGCCGCGTCGGCATCGCGGACCCGTGGGAATGGACCTACGACGGCGCGCGGCTCCACCATGCCGGCGTGCGGTTCGTACCGGCGGGATGGGACCTCAACAGCCCTTGGCCGCGCGTGCGTTTCGATTTCTTGGCGCCGCTCGCCGCGGGCGAGCGCATCCCGTTCCCCTGCGCCGGCGCGGTGATGGTCCATCGGGATTGCCTCGCGGACCTCGACGGCTGGGACACCGGATTCTTCCTGGATTTCGAGGACATGGACCTCGGTCTGCGGGCGTGGCAGGGCGGCTGGCACGCGGTGACCGTTCCGGGGGCGAAGGTGTTCCACGCGGTCGGCGCGTCGGATCCGCAGACGCTCGTCGGCGCGCGCGACACCGTGAGCCGTCGCCGCTACGTGTCGAACCGGTCCAGCCTCGCGGTGATGGCGCTGAAGACCTTCTCGCTCGCGGCGCTGCCGGTGACGGCCGTCGCTTGGTGGAGCGGCGCGCTGAACAACGCCCGGCGCGGACGTTGGAGACGCTTCCGGCTGGATTTCGCCGCCGCGCTAGAAGTGCTGAGGCGTGCGCCGTCCGCGTGGAAGTTCCGCCGCGCGAACGCGGCGCTCAACCGTCGGAAGCCGGGCGAGGATTTCTTCACTGCGCCGGAGTTCACGGCCCGTCGTGGCGACGGCATGTGAGCTGACAGACTTTCGACGTTCCACACGCGCATCGGGTCCTAGCAGCCTGTCGGACTTAGAAGCCTGCTATTTTTGGTGAAGTGATTGAACCCGCCCGCGGGGCGTGCGTCTGACCTGCATGTCCGCCCGCTTCATCACGATCGACCGCGACACCCCGCTGCTGCTGCCGCCGGAT
>JBBRQL010000188.1:0-8419 GCA_038226425.1 Verrucomicrobiota bacterium | reverse complement strand
GGAGGCGGTGCTCCTGGCAGAACTCCATCGATCCCGACAGGACGCCCGCCGCGTCCGCTCCCTCGTCTTCGACTGGCTCCTGGCTCAAGCAAACGCTTCTTCCAGACCCGTTGTACCAATCCATTAACGTAGTTGGTATCAGGTCGGAATCATGGATGACACCACCACCGTCTGCCGGCTGGATGCCAAGTATCTCGCCCCGCGCCTCCCGGCGGACGAGGCGGAGCGGCTCCAGGCGTTGAAGCAGCTGAGCTTGCTCGACACCCCGGCCGACGAGCGGTTCGACCGGGTCGTCCGCCTGACGGCCCAGTTCTTCGACGCGCCGATGGCCACGGTGTCGCTCGTGGACCAGGACCGCCAATGGCTGAAATCGCGCGTGGGCATCAGCTTCACCGAGACCCCGCGGCAGGTCTCCTTCTGCGCCCACACCATCCTGCAGGAACGGGTGCTGGTCATCCCCGACGCGCGCCTGGACATGCGTTTCGCGAGCAGCCCGCTGGTCGTCAAGGACCCCTATATCCGTTTCTACGCCGGCCGGCCGCTCCGCGTGAACGGCTACAAGATCGGTTCGCTGTGCGTCATCGACCGCAAGCCGCGGACGTTCGATGAGCGAGAGATCCAGCTGCTCGACCAGCTGGCCGTGCTGATCGAGCACGAGATGGAGATGGTGGCCACCATCGAGTGGCAGAACAAGGCCCTCCGCGCCCAAGAGCAGTTGGCCGAGAGCCAGCGTCGGCTCTCCGACACCGTGACCGAGCTGGAATCCGCGAAGATCCGCGGCGACGAGCTGCTGCGGCACCTGCTCCCCGCCAACGTCGCCGACGAACTCCAGGCGCGGGGCGCGGTGGAGCCGGTGCAGCACGAGGATGTGGCGGTGATGTTCGCGGACTTCACCGGTTTAACCCTGGTGGCCAGCCAGATCTCGGCCGCCGAACTGGTGGCGGAGCTGAACCATTGCTTCTGCCACTTCGACTGGGTTTCGGCGAAGCACGGGGTCGAGAAGCTCAAGACGGTCGGCGACGCCTACATCTGCGCCGCCGGCCTGGTCAACCCGCAGCCGGACGACGCCCTCCGGCTGACCCGCGCGGCCTTGGAGATCCGCGACTACGTGGCCGAACGGCGCGCGGGGTTCGCGGCCCGGGGAAGACCCTATTGGGACATCCGCATCGGCCTCCACTCCGGCCCGCTCGTCTCCGGCATCGTGGGGTCCGCAAGTTCGCCTACGACATCTGGGGCGACACCGTGAACACGACCGCCCGCATCGAGACGGCCAGCGTCCCCGGGCGGATCAACGCCTCGGCCGCGTTCCTCGCACGGGTGCGCGACCACGTGGAGCACGAGCCGCGCGGCTGCATCAGCTGCAAGAACAAGGGCGAGCTGGAGATGGCTTTCATCGACGCCCTGAAGCCGTGAGACGGTCCAGCCACGGCCACCGGGCACGATGTGACGGCATCCCCGTCTGGATTTCTGCCTTCAGATGGTTCGCATGGTCCGGAAGCGTCCTCATCATCGGCCGTGCGGACCCGGAACGCCGGACGCAAGTCCCGGCGGCCGCGGAGGGACTCTCCGGAGCCGCCCGTCGGAATGCCGTCGCCTTGGCCTGGCTACTGGCGAGCGTCCTGTCCCCGGCTTTGGCCGACGGCCCGCTGCACGAACAGATCGCCGAGCTGACGCGCCAGATCTCCGGCCGCGGACAGGATCCGGCCCTCTACCTCCGCCGCGGCGAACTGAACCGTCTGCACGAGCAGCGGGACGCGGCGCGCGCGGATTTCCAGCAGGCGCAGAAGCTCTCGCCAGCCGACCCGGAACCGCTCTTCCGCCTCGGCCGTCTCGCGCTGGACGAAGACAAGCCGGCCGAGGCCTCGAAGCTGCTCGCGCAGTTCACCGCGGTCCGCGCCAGTAGCGCCGAAGGACGCTTCCTGCTTGCCCGAGCGTTGGCCCGCAGCGAACGCTTCACTGAAGCCGTGGCGCAGTATCATCGCGCCATAGTTCTGTCGGAAGAACGACCGAAGCCGGAGTGGTACATCGTACGTTGCCGCGCCCAGCTCGCGCTGACCGGCGACCATTCCACCGAGGCGCTCGCCGGGCTCGACGAAGGTCTGGCCAAGCTCGGTCCCCTGCCCTCGCTCCAACTCTTGGCCATCGAGATCGAGACACGGCGCAAAGCTTTCGACGCCGCGCTCCGCCGGCTCGACACCATCCTGGCCGCGAGCGAGCGCAAAGAGCTCTGGCTCGCACGCCGCGGCGACCTGCTGAAGCTGGCCGGGCGCTTCGCGGAGGCGCGCGCCGCGTACCGCTCGGCCGGCACGGCGATCGACGCCCTTCCGTCGCGCCAGCAGCGCGCCTTGGCGATGCTGGAGCTGCGCCGCGAGCTGGAAGGCAGGCTTGCCGAGCTGCCCGCCGCTCCCGAGAGTGTCCCTGCCCCGTGATGAAATCCGTCCTCCTCTGCCTTTTCCTGCTGTCGGCCGCGCCGGCTTCTCGAGCCGCCGAGAAACCGACGCGCGGACCGTACCTCCAGATGGCGACGACCAACTCCATGGTCGTGCGCTGGCGCACGGAGAAGCAGACCAAAGGCTACGTGCGCTACGGCCGGACGCCGGAGACGGCGACCAACCTCGTCACCCACGCCGGCGTGCTCACGGAGCACATCGTCCGACTGACGAAGCTCAAGCCCGACACCCGCTACTACTACGGCGTCGGCACCGCGACGAACCACTGGCTCACCACGATCGGCGAGGACCATAGCTTCGTCACGCCGCCGGTCCCGGGCCCGGCCCGGCCGACCCGCGTCTGGGCGCTCGGCGACCCGGGCACCGCGAACACGAACCAGATCGCCGTTCGCGACGCCTTCTACCAGTGGAGCGGCGGCAAGCACCCGGACGTCTGGCTGATGCTCGGCGACAACGCCTACAAGACCGGCACGGACAAGGAATACGGCAAGGCCGTCTTCGACATCTACGCGCCGCTCCACCGCGTCTCGCCGCTCTGGCCCGCGCTCGGCAACCACGATGCCGGCAGCGCGGATTCCGGCACACAATCCGGCGTGTACTACGACGTCTTCACCCTGCCCACGCTCGGGCAGAGCGGCGGATCGCCCAGCGGAACCGAGGCCTACTACGCGTTCGACCACGCCAACATCCACTTCATCTGCCTCGATTCGCAGGACACCGACCGGAGCGCCGACGGCGCGATGGCCACGTGGCTGAAGGCCGATCTCGCCTCCACCGCGCGCGACTGGGTGGTCTGCTTCTTCCATCATCCCCCCTACACCAAGGGCTCGCACGATTCCGACAAGCGCAGCGACAGCGACGGCCGCATGGCGCAGATGCGCGAGAACATCCTGCCCATCCTGGAGTCCGGCGGGGTGGACCTCGTGCTCACCGGCCACAGCCACGGCTACGAGCGCAGCTTCCTGCTCGACGGCCACTACGGCACGAGCACGAACCTCGTCGCCTCGATGATCAAGGACCGCCGCGACGGACGTCCCGACGGCGAAGGCGCTTACACGAAGGCCGGCGGGCTCCGGCCGCACGAAGGCGCCGTTTACATCGTGAGCGGCAGCGCCGGCCAAGCGAGCGGAGGCAAGCTGGACCATCCGGCGATGTACCTTTCGCTGAACAAACTGGGTTCGCTGGTGATCGACATCGACGGGCCCGTCGCCGAGGTGAAGTTCATCGGCAGCAAAGGCCAGGTGCGCGACTACTTCTCCCTGCGCAAGCAGTAGCCCGCCGACGTCCCCGCCCCGGTATTGATCGCGACGCAGAGCATGGAACGGCGCCACCCTCCCCTGCTCCCTTTCTCCCCTGCTCCCTTTCTCCCCTGCTCGCCCGCTCGCCCGCTCCCCCGCCGCCCCCCCGCCCCGCCCCGTTTGACCCACGACGACCCGCCTCCTAACCTGCGCGCCGCGTGAACCAGAACGACCCGTCCGCCGCCGACCGCGCCCGCGCGATCCGCGATGCCTTGCCGCCCGGCGGCCTCTTCGCCGGCCAATCCTGGCGGATCTCGCCGACACCGTTCGCGCTCGGTGCGGACCTCGCCGAGGAGCTCGAGACGCTCGGCCGCGTGCTGCACCAGTTCTACCGCGCGGTGAACCTGCTCTACCGCCGCAGTTGCGACGGCAAGGCGCCCGCGTGGGTCGCCGAGCTGCTCGACCAAGGCAAGCCGGCCGACCTCGTCGCGCTCCAGCGGCATCCTGGCTTCAAGAACGAGCTGCCGCGCGTGATCCGCCCGGATGTCCTGCTCACCGACGGCGGGTTCGCCATCAGCGAGCTCGATTCCGTGCCCGGCGGCATCGGCCTCACGCAATGGCTCAACCAGACGTATGAGACCCCGGGGATCGCGGACCGCGGATCGCGGAACGACGGCGGCGACGGGGCTCAGACGCTGGATCCAAAGATGCAGGTCATCGGCGGCGCGACCGGCATGAAGGACGGTTTCGCCTCAATCTTCGGCGACGCGGCGAACGTCCACCTCGTCGTCTCCGAGGAATCCGCCAGCTACCGGCCCGAGATGGAATGGCTCGCCGGACAACTCGGGAGTCCGAGGTTCAAAGTCCAGGACTCGGAGTTCACCGGCTTCGCTCCCGGCGACGCGGTCTACCGGTTCTTCGAGCTGTTCGACCTCGCCAACGTCCCCGCCTCGCGCCGCGTCTTCGAGATGGCGATGGAAAAGCAGGTCCGCCTCACGCCGCCGCCGAAGCCGGTCTTCGAGGAGAAGCTGCTCTTCGCGCTGCTGTGGAACCGCAACCTCCGCGCGTACTGGCGGCAAGAGCTCGGCGAAGCCTTCTTCGTGCGACTGCTCAAGGTGGTGCCGCAGACCTGGGTGCTCGACCCGTCGCCGTTGCCGCCGCAGGCCGCCTATCCCGGGCTCGACCTCACCGATTGGACGCAGCTCAAGTCGCTCAGCCAGCGCGAGCGCGAGCTCATCCTCAAGGTCTCGGGCTACAGCGAGGACGCCTGGGGGGCGCGCGGCGTGTATCTCGGCAGCGACCTGAGCACGGCCGACTGGAGCGTCGCCGTCGACAAGGCGCTCGCGGCTTTCCCTCAGTCGCCCTACGTGCTGCAGCGCTTCCATCGGCCGCGGGTCGTGGATTCTTCGTACTTCGACTTCGCGACCGGCCAGGTCGTGCCGATGCCGGGGCGCGTGCGGTTGTGTCCGTACTATTTCGTCGCCGGCGAAGGCGATGCGGCGCGGCCGAAGCTCGGCGGCGTGCTCGCCACCATCGTCCCGGCCGACAAGAAGATCGTGCACGGGATGAAGGACGCCATCCTCGCGCCGTGCTCCGTGTAGCCGACCCGACGACACTCGTCAGGAACCGTCAGCTCGGCCCTGAGAAGCGGCTCGTCGACATAATCCGACAGCCATGACCATGCAGCGCGACGAACGGTGGCGGGCCATTCCGCGAAGCACGGGTCCAAGCCCACGACGGACCTCTTCGTCGGCCACACCGACCACGATTTGATCGCGGAGCCGGCGTGACCTGTGGACAAGGATGCCCGCGCTCCCGGCGACGGCGGCCGGGAGCGCGGACTTTCCAGTCCGCCGCCGTCGTTGCCTAAAACCACGCGACACCGGTGCGCCGCCTCGTTAGCTTCGCGCCGACGCCACCCCCGATCGCCATGCCTTCCGCTCCTGATCCCGGTCTCTACGATCTGTTCGTGTCGTATTCGACGAAGGACAACGTCCCGCCGCCCGGCGAGCGCGAGGGCTGGGTGCAGGTCTTCGTCCGGCGCGTCCGCGACCTGGCCGTGACCTACACGAACCAGAACCTCGCCACGACGGCCGATGTCGAGCCCGGTTGGGACACCTTCTACGCGCCGGACGAGATCCACGCCGGACAACAGTGGGAAGCCCGCCTGCGCGGGGCCATCGCCCACACCCGCGTGCTGCTCGCCTGCTTGTCGCCCCATTACTGGTCGAGCCAGTGGTGCCGCATCGAGTGGGAGACGTATCTGGAGAACGAGAGCGCCCGCGGCCTCGCCCACCAGGAGGGCGGCATCACGCCCATCTACATCGCCAGCGAGCCGGGCGTGGATGCCCAAGCTGTCATCGCCGCCGCGCCGGATTGGGCCAGGCAGCTCTTCACGGCCCGGCAGGTGCGCCTGCTCGCCTTCGAGACCCACGGATTGGACGCCCTCGCCCGGCTGAAGGCCCTGAGCGACGACCCCGCCACGGTCAAGAACCTCGGCGCGATCGCCGTCCGCATCAGCAACCAGATCCGGCACGCCCGCCGCGCCGAGCAGATCCAGCCGGGCAACCTCGCCGCCGGCACCGACACCTTCGTCGGCCGCGGGGACGAGCTGCGCGCGCTGGAGCACCAGCTCTTCGGCGCCGGCGCGCTCGGCGTCATCACCGCGCTGCGCGGCCTCGGCGGGCAGGGCAAGACCGCCCTCGCGCTCCGTTACGGGCAGAACCTCCGCTCGCGCTACCCCGGCGGCTGCTGGCAGGTCATCGCCGAAGGCCGCACCGAGCTCCTGCCGCTCGTCGCCACGCTGCGCGAGCCCCTCGGGCTTGCGGCCGTCGCCCAGGAGGATGATGCCGGCACCGCCCGCCGCGTGCTCGCCGAGCTGCACCGGCGCGCCTTCGATCCCGCCCTCGCGCGCGGCCCCGGCCATCCCGCCGCCGCGCTCCTCCTGGTGGACAACGTGGATTCCCCCGGGCTGCTCGCCCCGCGCCAGCGCGAAGCCCTCCGCCAAGCCATGGTCGCTGCCGGCCTGGGCGGCGACCCCGGCTGGCTGCACCTGCTGGCCACCACCCGGCTGGAGGCGACCGAGCTCTCCTTCCTGAAGGCCGAGAACATCGTCCGCGTCGAGGCGCTGTCGGAGGCCGATGCCCTCGTCCTGTGGCGGAAGATCCTGGAAGCGCCGGGCCGGCCCTTGTCGCCGGAGGAGCTCGCCGCCGCGCGGCAGGTCATCGCGCTGTTGGAGCGCCACACCCTCGCCGTCGAGATCGCCGCGCGGCACATCCGGCGGAGCTTGGGCGAGACGGGCGTGAGCTACCTCGCCCGCCTGCGGGCGGCCCTCGCCGCGGGGCCCGGCCGCGTCGCCGCCGCCCTCGGCGACCAGCAACGCCCGTTGCAGGAGCGGGCGATCTTGCCCGGCCATACCCACGCCTCGGCGGCCACGCTGCGGTTCACCTTCGACCACCTCGCCGCCGAAGACCCCGCCGCCGCCACCGCCCTGCGCTACGCCGCCCATTTCCCGGCGGAGGCCGTGCCCCTGCCGTGGCTGCGCTTGCTCGCCGGCCAGCAGCACCCCGAGTTGCTGGAACCCGCCGAAACCCCCGGCCTCCCCACCGCCTGGGACCGCGCCGAACTGCGCCTCACCGAGAGCCTGCGCCTGCTCACCCACGCCGATGGCGAACATCCCGCGATCGCCCGCCTGCACCGGTTGGCCGGCGATTTCCTCCGCCAGATGGACCAGCAGGCCGGGGCGGACGAGGCAAGGCGCGCGGCGGTGGAGGGGTTCATTGACCATCGCTGCACACTGGCGGAACACGATCATCGCGCACCGTTGCAGCCTTGGGAACGGGCGGTTCTTCTCAGTGATCTGCACAGCCGGATGGCACGACCTGACTGCTCTACTGAGATGGCACGACATGCCTTGCTACTCGGGCAAATTCTCACCGCCTATGCGGACTTGGCGACGGCTCGTCGTCTCACCATCGCAGCAAATGCTGTACAGCGCCGCCTCGCCCAGAGCGACCCCGCCAATGCCGCGTGGCAGCGCGACCTCTCAGTGTCGCTCAACAGCCTGGGCAAACTCGCGGTGGCGCAGGGCGACCTCGCCGGGGCCTTGCGCTCCTTCACCGAGGCCAAGGCCATCGCCGAACGCCTCGCCCAGAGCGACCCAGCCAATGCGGAGTGGCAGTTCGATCTCGGCATCTCCAACGAGAGGCTCGGCGACCTTGCTGTGCAGCAGGGCAAGCTTGACGAGGCCGTGGTCTTCCACACGAAGCGCAAAGACATCATCGAACGCCTCGCCCAGAGCGACCCCGCCAATGCCGCGTGGCAGCGCGACCTCTCCGTGTCGCTCAACATGCTGGGCGAACTCGCGGTGCCGCAGGGCGACCCCGTCGGGGCCTTGCGCTCCTTCACGGAGTGCCATGCCATTCTCGAACGCCTCGCCCAGAGCGACCCCGCCAATGCCGAGTCGCAGCGCGATTTGGCGGTCGCATTTGAGAAGCTCGGTGACGTGGCGACGGCGCAGGAGGATTTCATCAACGGTGAGCGCTACTATCTCGATGGCCTTCACATCGCCGAACGGCTGACCAATAGCGACCTAGAGCGGTTTAAATGAAACTGTAGCCGCAAGAGGCGAACCAGTTTTGGGCGTCTTTGGCGGTGACGGAGGCCAAGGCTGAGGCGATGGCGCGGAGGAGTTCCTCGCGGGTCCTGGCCTCGGCGCTCCTGAGTGACTGC
>JBBRQL010000187.1:0-8469 GCA_038226425.1 Verrucomicrobiota bacterium | reverse complement strand
TTGGTCACGCGGACCGGGCCGGTCGTCGCGTTGGCCGGCACCGTGGCGAGCAGGCCGGCTCCGGCAACCGTGAACGCCGCCGGCACGCCGTTGAACTCGACCTTGGTCACCGTGGAAAGGTTCTGGCCGGTGATGGTGACCTGCGTGCCGGGAGGTCCGGCGACCGGGTTGAACGCGGAGACGGTCGGCGTCGGCCCGATGACCGTGAAGCTGCCATCGCTGATCCCGATCCCGCCCGGCGTGGTCACGCGCCAACTCCCGTTCACCGCCGAGGCGGGCACTTTCGCCGAGATCTTGTTGGTCGCGGTGACGGTGAACTGCGGGACGTCCACGCCGCCGAGCTCGACCTTGGTCGCGCCGGTGAAGTTCGCGCCGGTGAGCACCACGTCGTCCCCGGGGCGTCCCGACGAAGGCGCGAACGAGCCCACGACCGGCGCCACATAGAACGGCGTAGCGGTCACGTTCGTGCCGATCGCGTTCCCCACCCGGATCGGCGCCGTGGACGCGCCCTGCGGCACGACCGCCGTCAGCTTGACCGAACTGATGTTGGTGAACTTCGTCGCCGCGACATCACCGAAGCGCACCGACGTGATGCCGCCGAACCCCGAGCCATCGAGCGTGACCAACGTGCCGACCGGCCCGCCGGCCGGCGTGAACCCGGTCACCTGCGGCTGCAGCCGGAAGGTGCCCACCGTGATGTACGTCCCGCCCGGCGACGTGACGGACAGCTTGCCGTCGACCGCCGTCGCGGGGACGACCGCCTGGATGTTCGTCCCGGAACGGACCGTGAACGTCGCCGGAGCGCCGCCGATAGTGAAGGAAGTGGCGCCGAAAAAGCTCCGGCCGAAGATGGCGATCGTGTCGCCCACGGCCGCGGACGGAGGGAAGGTCTCGATGACCGGGTTCAGGTAGACGATGCCGTTCGTGGAGGCGCCGGCGCTGTTGGTGACGATGACCGGGCCGCTCTGGGCAGCCGCAGGGACGGTCGCGTGGATCTGTGTCTCGGCGCTCGCGAAACCGGATGCCCGCGCCCCGCCGATGAAGATGGCGAGCCTGCCCGCGGGATCGACGAAGTTGAACCCCGTGATGGTGATGTCCTGGTTCGCGGTCGCCTTCACCGGCCGCACCGGGTTGCCGAAAAGGTCGAGCAACGTGTAGGCATCCGTCACCCGAGGCGAAGGCTGGAAGTTGGCGGTGGTGGAATCCTGCCCGTCGCGGTTGAAGACGGAGACCGGCCCGGTGGTCGCGTCGGACGGGACGATCACCTCGAGCCCGGACGCGTTCGCGAACAGGACGGTCGCGCGAGCGCCGTTGAACTCGACCCGGAACTCGGGATCGCCGTTGAAGGCGATGAAGTTCCTTCCGGTGATCACGACATGGGTCCCGGGCGGTCCTTTGAGGGGCGAGATGCCGGTGATGGTCGGGAAGGCAGCGAAGGCACGCAGAAGGAACGCGAACGACAGCAACGAGAACAGGATCGGGCGGCGCATAGGATGTTCGCCGATGTAAACGGCGCTGGTCGCGGAACCAACGCGAAGCCGCGCGGGCTGTCAACGGGGCATTGGCCCGGGCACGTCGACGCCGCTCGCCAGATCGCCGTCGTCGCGCCCCTGGCGCCCGCCCGTCTCCCCGAGCCGCGTCAATCACGCTGACGCCCCGTCCCGGCGCCCCGTTTCCAAAAGCGCCATGGCCGGTGGCGGGCAGCCTGCCCCGCGGGCTCGACCGCGAGATCCCGGGTTGCCCTCGCCCACGATGCCGGCCAAGCCCGCGAAGCCCGGGGCGGCGATGACGGAAGCTCCAAGGACGCCCGATCAAGGCAATATGACCGGGAAGGTGGGGTACGAGGTGTTCCTGATGTCGAAGAAAGTCTTCCCCGGATCGACGGTGATCTTCCCGTCGACCGGCAAGACGAGGGCCGGGAACGTTAGGGTCTGCTTGTTGTAGACGTTGGGCGGGCTTTCGTATTCCACGGTGATGTTGCCGCTCGCCCTGGCGGCGATGGACTGCTTCACGGCGTCATAGGTCGCGGTGGCGGTCCAGTCCAGCCATGCGTAGGGATGGCCCGGGGTCGTTCCGTCCAGCCTTTTCCCGAAGGGCAGATGGGCGGTGGAACCGGAGGCGGTCCCGAAGAACGAGACCCCGCCCGTCGTGCCGACCTTCGCGGCTCCGCTGAAACTGAAACCTCCGAACCGCAGCAGACCGCCGGCCTCGAAACCTGTCGTCCTGAGCGTGGCGGGCAGGGAGTAATCCAAGGTGCGTCCGCCGACGGACAAGCTTCCCGTGGCATCCGATTCCAGCGCGTAGTTGCCGCCCGGAGGCAGCACTCCGGCGACATAAGGGCTTCCGATCGGTGTGACGACCGTGCCGCCGAGCATGGCGTTGGCGGTGCCGTCGGCCGTCCGGAGGACCGTCATGGACGCCGTGCCGAGGGTGAAGCCGGTCACCGGGATCGCGACCCCGGAAGCCTGCGCGCTCATGGCGCCCGACGGCTGGATCAGGCCGACCAAGCCGATCTCGCCGATGCCGGGGACCGCGTAACGGAGAGATGCGTCCAAGGCGCTGCCACCGCCGGCCCGGAAATGGCGGAGCACTTGGACCGGCGTGAGCGGCACCGCATAGAGGGCGACCTCGTCGATCCCGCCTTTGAAGAAGCGTCCGGTGCTCTGGGCGTTCTCGCCGATGCGGACCCGGTGGTCGTTCTTCGCGATGACATTCCGGTACGGCGCGAACGCCTCGAGAGCGCCGTCCACGTAGAGGTACTTGGCGATGCCGTCATAGACCGCGACCAGATGATGCCAGCGGTTGTCGTCGATCGCGCTCGTGCCCGGAAGGCTGTGGCTCGCGAGGCCGTTGCCCGCGCTATGGCTGGTGTCGAAGGACACCTGCCGGGAGTCGCCGTAGCGGCTCAACCGCCACGATGAATCCCCTTTGGTGACGATCGCTTCCCACGACCTGGACCATCCCGCCGACCTGACCCAGGCCTCGATGGTCAAGCGGTCGGACAGGATGTCGAAGGCGGCTTCGTTACCGATCTCGACGTGATCGTCCACGCCGTCGAAGTAGGCCGAGGTGTTCCCGTCGCCCGCGAGCGCTCCGGGCCGGCCGAGGGCGACACCGCCGACGTAGGTCCCGGGATAGGGGGGATTCAGCAGCATCCTCTTCTTGGAATCACCTGCCGTGGTGCCGCTCGTCTCGCCCAGACGCCAGTAGGCGAAGGGTCGGTCTCCGGTGTTGGAGAGGTCGTCGGAAGTTCCCGCGATGAGGATGCCGTAGTCCAGCCCTTCACGGCGGAGAACGAACTGCCGGCTCTTGACCGGGTACCCGAAGATTTTCACGGCGGACGTGATCTCGTTCGTCAACGCTAGCTCGCCGTTGGATGCGGCGCTGCCCGTGAACCCGAGGGAGCCGATCCCGGCGATGCCCAGGTTCCCGCCGACACCCAAGGAAGCGGTGGTGGCTGTCCCCGACATCCGGAAGGCGAGGTCGGTGAAGTTGAATCCGAGGATGCCGCCGCCCGGCTGCGTGCCGGTCAGCGAGACGATGCCGGCCGGAGTGACACCGCCCGTCAACCGGGTCGAGGGCAGACCGAGGAACGACAGGTCGCCTTCCGTCACCAGCGACACCGGTGAACCCGCGCCGCCGAAGATCTGGACCCGCGGATCGGTGAAGGTGAAGCCGCCGAGCCCGAGCCCGGGCGGCCGCGACACCAGCGCCAGGCTGCCGTCGGACCCGATCACGCCGCCCAGCGAGACCGCGGCGAGACCGGGCAGCTGGATCCGGAGCGTCGCCGTCGCGTCGAGTCCGCCGGAGGCCTGATGATGCGCCGCGAGAGCGACCGGGGTCAGGGCCTTGCCGTAGACCGCCACCTCGTCGATCCATCCGTTCCAGAAACGTCCGGTGGACTGCGCGTTCTCGCCGATCGTGACCGGAAAATCGTTCCGGGCGATGGCGCCGGTCGCGGCCGTCCATGCATCGAGCTGTCCGTCGATCCACAACGCCTTGACCCGGCCGTCGTAGGTCGCGACCACATGATGCCACTGGCCGTCGTCCACGGATCGGCGGCCGGCGAGATACGGCGGGTTGAGGCCGTCGGTGTCGAACCCGAGCGCTGAAGAGTCCCCGTTCCGCTGGAGGCGCCAGCTTGAATCGCCCTTCGAGACGATGGTGTTCCAAGTCCGGTCGAAGGCGCCGACCTTGATCCACGCCTCGAGCGTCAGCTCCGCGCCGATGCCGTCGAATGCCGCTTCGTTGTCCACGACGACCTGGCCGCCCTTCCCGGAGAAACGGACGGATCCGTCGGTGTCGCCGACCAGCGCGCCCGGCTGGCCGCGAGAGGAGCCGAGCTGGTAGATGCCGTCGGTCTTGGAGCCGGTCTCCGAGACCGCGACGGAGTTCTTGGTGCCGTCGCCGAGGCGCCAGTAGGCCAGCGGGCCGTCGGCGAGGACCGCCGAGCGCACATCGCTCGTGCCGCGGCGGAGCGCGAAGCCGAACAAGGAGATCGGGTAGTTCGCGAACAATCCGTCGGTGCGGGAGCCCGCGAGATTCACCAAGCCGGCGCTCGTCGCATGACCGGTCACCGAGAACGAGGTGCTGACCGCCGGGGTACCCGAGACGCCGACCAGGTTGGTGACCGCGAGGACGCCGTCCGAACGGCGCAGCTGATAGCGCAGGGAACTGAAGCTCCACGAGCCCATGCTGCTGGCGTTGGGGCCGACGGAGACGATGAAGTCGCCCTTCGGATCGACGGAGACAGCCGGGACGCTGTTGGTGAACAGTCCGGGCGCGACGAGCCGGGCGCCGCTGAGCTCGAGGCCCGCTGCGTTGAGCGAGGCCGTGACCGGCCCACCGGAGCCGCCCTGGAGGGCGAGGAACGGCGAGCCGAATGCCGGCAGGCTGAGCGGGCCATCGGTGGTGATCCCGGGCACGCCGAGCGGCGAAAGGCTGAAGCGTCCGCGGGCCGTGAACGCGGGCCCGCCCAACTGCGCGAGCACGCCGCCGCCCAGCTGGCCGTCGACGGTCAGCCC
Organism: Verrucomicrobiota bacterium; assembly: GCA_038226425.1. Taxonomy (GTDB): domain Bacteria; phylum Verrucomicrobiota; class Verrucomicrobiia; order Limisphaerales; family UBA9464; genus CAIVQB01. The sequence continues at coordinate 3,445 of JBBRQL010000187.1, read as the reverse complement.
GCTCCCGGTGAGGACGAAGCCGGCCCCGGCCTTCAACGTGGTGATGGAGAGCCCGGGCAGCCCGAGCGGCAGCAGGTCGGTGTCGAGGACGCCCGCGACCTCGAAGGTCCCGTCGCTGCGCACGGTGACGTGCGAGGTCGTCGCCGGTCGGGTCGCCAGCCGTTGCGCGAAGGCGGTGTCAGGGAAGATCGTGAGAGCCGATCCGCCCCGGATCACCGCGGAGAAGTCCAGGCTCTTGAGGCCGACGCCGGCCAAGGAGACCGGACTCAACAACGCGGTGGAATCCAGCCGCACGAAGGTGACGCCGCCCGCCTGGAGCTCGACTTGGTTGGTCAGCTCCAAGGTCGCGCTCCACGGCCCGGAGGTGGAGAAGGTGAACGCGTTGGTCCGTTGTCCTCCGTGGACCAGATGGTTGACCGAGCCGAGACGCAGCCGGGCCGGGCTGAGGGACAGGTTGCCGCCTTTGGCGGAGGTGCTGCTGGTGACCTCGAGCCTGGCGGTGAGGTCCGGACCGGTGATGGGGTCGAGGCGGAAGGCCGTGCCGAAACTCAGCGGCGTCACGCTGCCGCGGATCCCGTAACGGACCTGGCCCCCGTCGCTGTAATCCAGCTCGGCATCGCGGACGGACAATCCGCCCACGTCCACCTTCGCCACCGAGAAGACTCCGGACAGCGAGGGCGCGCCGATCTGTCCGGGGACGAGAGCCAACTGGGCGTCGGCGACCGTCGTGAGGTTCTTCCCTTCGAGGCGGAAAGCCAGGTTGCCGCGCATCGCCAATCCGCCTTCGCGCCGCGCACGGGCGACCGGCTTGGGGTCGACCGGCTTGTAGGCCGGCTCGAACCTGGGAGAATAGGCGTACAACCAGGTGCCGCCGGTGAACTGGACGAGGTCGCTGGCAGGTGCCGGCATCCGCAGCGGGATCGCGGCCTCCAGTTTCACCTTGGGCATCCCCGTGTCGAGATCCGCCAGCACCGCGGCGAGGGCTGCGTCGACCGCGGCCGGCGTTCGGGGCCCGGCGAGCGCGGCGCGGACCTGGACGAGCCGGTTGCTGAAGGTGGCCTCGATCGTTCCCGGCGGCGCGCCCTTGAGCTCGAACTCCAGCGACGCGCCGGGCGAGAACGCTTCCAGCCACGAACCGGCCGGGACCTTCCCGCTGGCAAGGAAGTAGGCGTTGGTCCCGGTCGACACATCGGCCATCCGGGCCTCCAGCGTGGCCTTGACGATGGGGACGTCCAACAGGCGCCCGTCCAAGAAGCCTCGGAGGAAGAACTCGCCGGACGGATACAGCGGACCGAACCGGGGCTGCTGGGGTTCCACCGAGCGGATCGAATCGAGCAGCGCCCGCGGCGTGAGCGCCGCTCCAGAGGCATCGGTGAACGCGGGAGGGTTCGGTGCCGGCACGTAGAACCCGAGCGCGCCCGCCTGCCGGGTCTTCAGCACATAATCCTGTATGTATTCCGCCGCAGCGCCGAGGCGGGAGAGCGCGTCGTTGGTCCCGCCGAGGAAGGTGTGGAGCGCGGCCGGCGGCGCCTCGTAGAGCGCGCGAGGCAATTGGATGTAGGCGCCGCCGACCAATCCGCCGTGCGGGAAGTAATCGCGGCCGAAGCTTAGGCCGGCGACCCGCGCCTGTTCCGCCGACCCCGCCGCGAAGGCCTGGCGGAGATCGGTCGCCGACCCTTTCCACTTGGGATCGCTGACCAATCCCAGCGTCGAGCCTGAGAGATGGTTGGTGAGGGCGGACAGCACGAGGTCGAGCCGCGACGGCAGACCGAGCCCTCGGTCTTCCGGGCGCACCCAGCCGCTGCCCGGACGGGCCGGATGGGCCACCAGGTTGGGCAGCACCACCCGGGCCTGGGTGTCCACCGTCTTGAACCCGAGCGGGCTGAGCTTGTAGTCCAGCGTGTAGCTGGCATCGGCCAAGAAGTGCTCGAACGTCGAACCGACGTACGCGGCGACCGATCCGGGCGAAGTGAAGCGTCCCTGGAGCCCGCCGAGGAAAGGCTCCGCCGGATCCGGCACCGAGTAGGAGACGCCGACCGTCGCGAAGTCCGCGGCGAACATCGACGCGGCCAGAGGCCCGGCGGCGGCCACGGCCGCCACGCCGAGGACCGACCCGCCCGCGGAGGCGAGCGCAGTGGCCATCATGCGCGCCGGGGAACCGGCGGTGACGGCCGTGGCGTTGGTCTTGGTGACCTGCATGCCGGCCGAGACGAGTTCGGATCCCAGCGAGAAGCCGAACAGTCGCGGCCGGACTTCCCCGCAGAACAGCAGCTCCGGGTCCACCTCCGCCATCAGCGTCGCCAAACCCTCGGCGACGCAGGCCCGCAGCTCGCCGGGAAGTCCCGGCCGCGAGTAGAGCTGGGCGATGACCCCCATCTTCTCCTCAGGCGTGAGCGCGTCGGACACCTGGAGCTTGGTGCGGCCGTTGATGGCGACGCGGGGGGCGACGCGGCGGACGACGTCGAAAAGCAGCGGCTCGCCGATGCAGCTGACGAGCCGGCTCCAGGTCTTGGCGACCCCGGCGGCCGCTCCTTGGACGGCGAACGCTCCGCGCATCGTGCCGATCGAGAGCGGCCCGACCGAGACATCGACCTCGGCGCAGAGAGACGGGTTCGGGTCGGCGTGGTCGTCCGTGCCGGCGATGAACCCTTTGGCCGTCCCGACCGGGATGCCGAGCACGTCCACCTCGCCGGAGATCCCGGCGACGCCAGCGCTGCTGACCGAGACGCCGACCGCGCCGGAGAGGAAACTGGAGACCGTCGCGTGGGTCAGGGTGCCGCTCACCGCGAGCGTGATGTCCGGGCAAGGTGCGCCGCGATACGCCGTCGCGACGATCGCGTCGTAGACCGCGTCGGCGCTCTGCAAGGTGCTGACAGCTTCGGTGAGGACCGGGACGAGCACCTTCTCCGAGACGGCCACCGCCTCGTTGATCAGAGCGGCCAGCTCCACGGCCTGGGGCCCGAGCGCAGCCGCGCTGGGCAGCGGCGTCAGGGCGAGGATCTGCTTGCGGACTTCGGCGGCCACCGCGCGGGCCATCGTCGGTGCCCATTCGTTGCCCGTCTTGTACCGTTCGGCGACCCACCGCCGGTCGATCCCCACGCGGTTGAGCGTCGCCTCGTCGATCGAGCTGAACCGTCCGATGACGACGTTCGGGAACCTCGCCTGGTCGGGATGCGGCTGGCAGAAGATGTTGATGGTCGGCGGCGGGCAGTCGCCCGGGCACGGCAGGCCGAATTCGTTGGTGTAGCGCGTGGGCGGGAGGCCCGCGGGCAGGGCGTGTCCCGGACGTGCCGTGCCCACGGCGGCGCCTAGCAGCCTGTCGGACTTAGAAGCCTGCTATTTTTGGTGAAGTGATTGAACCCGCCCGCGGGGCGTGCGTCTGACCTGCATGTCCGCCCGCTTCATCACGATCGACCGCGACACCCCGCTGCTGCTGCCGCCGGAT
>JBBRQL010000186.1:0-8469 GCA_038226425.1 Verrucomicrobiota bacterium | reverse complement strand
CCTGGCCTCCGAAGGGACCGCCCCCCTCTTCGGCTCCTGGCCGCAGTTCCTTCACCAATGGAGGATCATCACCCCGGGGCTGAGCCTTGTGTTCCTGTGCGCACATGTCGGGCTGTTGGTGCGCGCACGCCGGACCCCTTCGCGGTCGGCCATCGTCCTGTCCGGACTCGGGTTCGGCCTGCTCATCTGGAGCTATTTCTACTATTGGACAGCCGCTTCAGTCGCCCTGGCCATCTGCTGGCTGGTGGACCCGCCGTCCCGGAGGACCTATTTCCACACCGGTTGGATCGGCGGCCTCATCGGCCTGCCGGCATTGGTCCTGACCGCCTGGACCAAACATGCGGCGGTGCCGGGCTGGCTCCAGAACTTGGACATGTTCGTGCCCGTGCCCCGCCTGTCCGAGCACACGTTCCCGCCGGTCGCCATCGGGATGACCCTCGCCTTCTTCGCTTGGTGCTGGTGGCGACGCCGGGACCTGTTGCCGTTGGCAGCGATGGCCGCGGCCGGGATGCTTTGCACCTATCATCATTTCCTGACCGGTATCGGCATACAAAACGGCCATTGGAACTACGTATGGGGGCCTTTCTTGGGCGTCACCGCCGTCGTGGTCGCAGCGGACCTCACCGGCCGGCACATGTCCCGGCGGCCGTGGTGGGTCGGGATGGCGCTGGTCGGTTTGGCGGCCCACCTCGGGACCGGTATCATGTTCCGCGTCTGGGAAGGCACTGCCTGCCAGGAACCGCTGGCCCTGAACGGCAACTGGAGGCGCTTCGTCGAGCAGCGGGTCGTCCGGGCGCCCACGCCGCTCGAGCCGAACGCGGTCGTCGCCGGAGACCGTGATTTCGCCGACTTCGCGCTGGTCCAGGAAAACACGCGGGCCCTGCTGGGTGCCGCGTTCCTCAGTCCTTCGGTGGACGCATCGGAGCTCGATGAACGGACGGCCCTCAACGACCACCTGCTCGGGCTGACCGCCTCCGAGAGCCAAGCGAAGTTCGCCCGGGACCTGGCGGCCGAGCCGGGCCTCTGGGCACAGGTCCCCGGAGTCCGCGCCAGCAGTCTGGCCCGTGGCTTGGCCATCTATCGCAGCGTGGCGGCCCATTTCCCCGGCGCTCTCCGCCGATACGGCGTCCGGTACGTGGCGTTGCCCGCGGCGACGCCGACGCCACGCTATCTGGCCGAGGGTTGGAAGCGCCTCCAAACGGGGCCGCACTGGCAGTTGTGGGAACGCACCCCATCCGCGCCGACGAAGTGACAGCGAAGGCCTTCGCGCACCGCTTGAAATGCGGAGGTCGCCCCGCCAGCCTGCCGCCCATGCTCGCGCTGTTCACGGAGATGCTGGACCCACGCTATCTGCTCACCAACCCGGTGTTGTGGGTCCTCGCCGCGTTCCAGTTGTGGATGTTCATCGACGCGCTACGACGGCAGGAGTGGATCTGGGCCGCCTGCATCTTCTTCTTCTCGATGATCAGCGCGCTCCTCTACTTCTTCATGGTCTATCGCCAGGCAGGCCCCGCGTCCGGCGGCGGAGCGACCCGCGGCTTCGAGCTGCCCGGAGCCAAAGAGCGCCGGCGCATCAAGGAGCTGGAAGGCCGCATCCATCACCTCGACAACGCCCGCGACCACCTCGATCTCGCGGACATCTATTTCAGCCAGGGCAAGCTCGCGAAGGCCGAGGCCAGCTACCGCGCGTCGCTCCAGCGTGATCCGTCCGACGTCGATGCCGTCGCCCACCTCGGCCAATGCCTTCTCCGCAACGGCCGCGCCGCAGAGGCGGAACCGCTCCTCTCGCGCGTCGTGGCGGCCGATGCCAAGCACGACTACGGACACACGCTGATGGCGCTCGCGGAGACGCAGACCGCGCTCGGGGACGACGACGGCGCATCCGCCTCGTGGCGACGGGTGCTGGACAACAACGCCTACGCCCGCGCCAAGGTCCAGTTTGCCGAGCTGCTGGCGAAGCGCGGTGAACGGGCCCGGGCCCGGGCCGAACTGGAGGAGGTCGTCAGCGACGACCAGCACGCGCCGAAGTTCCAGCGCGAGCGCGACAAAGTCTGGGTCCGCCGCGCGCGGTCGCTGCTCGCATCGCTGTGACGACGAAGCTCCCTGCCGATCGCCGCTGGCTCCGCTCAGGCACGGAGTTCATGGCGACGTTGCACGGATCCATCGCCGCGGCCCGCGGATCGGTGCGGCTCGAGTTCTACATCGTCGCGCCCGACACCACCGGCACGGCCGTCCGCGATGCCTTGGCGGATGCCGCCAGCCGCGGCGTCGAAGTGCGGGTCCTCGTCGACGCGCTGGGGACGACGGCCCTGCCGTCGGGGTTCTGGCGCCCTGTCACCGGTTCCGGCGGCGAGGTCAAGATCTTCAACCCGCTCACGTCGCGCCGGCTTCCGGTGCGCGACCACCGCAAGCTCGTGGTCGTGGACGACGAGGTCGCGATCGTCGGCGGGTTCAACCTCAGCGACGACTACGCCGGCGACGGCGTGGTGAGCGGATGGGCCGATTGCGGGCTCGTGCTTCGAGGGCCGGCCGTCGCGGGATTGGCCCGGTCGTTCGACCTGATGCACGCCCTCTGCGACGCGGCCCAGCCGCGGACGATGCTGGCACGGCTCCGCAAGGGCCATCGACCGCCGGCCGAGGAGATCGCGCCTGGGACGCAGCTGCTCCTCAGCGGCCCCGGCCGCAGGCCCAACGCGTTCCAGAAGCTGCTCCGCGAAGACGTCGCCCGGGCGCGGATGGTCCGTTTCGTCTCCGCATATTTCTTGCCGGGGTTCCCGATGCGCCGGCTCCTGCGCCGCGCAGCCAAGCGGGGCGCGCTGGTGCAGGTGATCGTCCCGGGCAAATCGGACGTGGCCCTCTCCCAGCGCGCCGCCCGGCATCTCTACGCGGGATTGCTCCGCGCCGGCGTGGAGATCTGGGAGTACGAGCCTCAGGTGCTGCACACGAAGCTGTTCCTCGTGGACGGCGCGGCGTACGTCGGCTCGTCGAACCTCGACACCCGCAGCCTGCACATCAACCACGAGCTGATGATCCGTCTCACCGATCCTGATGTCGTCGATGGAGGCGAGGCGCTGTTCGCCGACCTGCTGGGCCGCTCCCGACGCATCGATCCCGGGACCTGGCGGGCTTCGCGGTCATGGTGGGAGAAGCTCCAAGAGCGTTGGGCTTTCTGGGTCCTCTCGAAGGTCGATCCCTACGTGACACGTTGGATGGTGCTCGGCCCGCGCTGAGGTCCACGACTTCGGCCAGGATTTTCCACTCCCCGTTTCGCGCCGACGAGTCTTTGCTGTCGCCCATGCGACCCCCGCCGCCCCTCCGCACGGACCGACGTGATTTCCTCCGTCTCGCCGCCGGCGCGGCTGTGGCCACGGGCCTCGGCGCCTACGGCACTTCGTCCGCACAGGTCCTCGGTCAACGGCCGGCGCGCGCGGCCGGGGTGTCCGTGCTCGGACCGCGGTCGCGCGTCCCGGTGGGCCTGATCATCGACGACTCGACCTGCTTGGTGAACCTGAACCGCTTCGCCATGCCGCAGTTCGACGCGGCCTTCGCCGGCGCTGCCGCCGTGTACCACCGGCCTTGGCGCGAGTGGCCGGTGGAGATCCCCGACGCCTTCGTGCGCAAGTTCGGCGAGTGGTGCGCCGGCGCCGGTGTGAAGGGCAAGTACAGCATCGTCCCCTTTCCCGCCTGCGTCGGCCGGATCGACCGCATGCTCCCGGGCTGGACGCCCCAGGAGCTCCGCGACTCGATCGCGCTCGTGCGCTCCGTGATGGCGCCGAACTGGGACATCCATCCGGAGATGACCACCCACACGCGGGTGATCGACCTCAAGACCGGGCATCCTTTCCAGGAGTTGTCGCCGAAGTTCATGGAGAACTGGGAGTGGACCACCGGCCGCAGCGCCGACGAGATCGCCGCGTACATGGCGCACGCGCTGCGGATGCTCAAGGAGGTCGGCATCCACTGCGACGGCATCACCACTCCGGGAAGTTTCGGCAACAAGGCCCTGCCTCAGCTCGCGCAGGCGACGTTGGATGCCGTCCGGGACGTGTCGAAGTCGGAGGTGCCGCACTACTTCCGGCACATCTTCGACAAAGGCGACGAAAGCGTCGCGCCGCGGGTCGAGCTCGCCGCGGGGCTCGACGGACCGGACCCGCGCTGCGTCGTGAGCATCATCGGTTGCACCGGCGATTGGACGGGCGGCTGGGACTGCACCACGCCCGGCGGTGCCGACAAGTTCATCACCGCGGACGGCCAGCACGGCCGCATGGTCGACGTGATCACCCGCGGTGAGCCAGCGTTGATGGTGGCCCACTGGACCGGCATCTACTTCAACGGCTACGAGGTCGGCTTCGAGATCTTCAAGGAGGTCGTCGGCCGGTTGCACGCGCGGTTCGACAACCTCCTCTGGATGAAGCTCGGCGAGGTCTCCCGCTACTGGGCGGCGAAAGAGCTGACCCGCATCGGGCGCGACGAGCATGCGCTGGATCTCCACGCGCCGTTCGCCTGCGCGGATTTCACGGTCCGCTTCGAGGCGATGCCAGGCCGGGCTCCGGTCCTGCGCGCCGGCGCGGAAACGACCGAGCTCAAGGAAGTCGCGGGACCGCTCAAGCTGACCTCCGGCACGTGGTGCCGCGCGGGAAACCAGGCCACCGCATGCTTCGCCCTGCCGCGCGGCGAGTCGCGTCTATCCTTCGCCTGACCCCGTCGCCGTGGACCCGGAGCCGCGCGTGATGGCCGTTGCCGGATCCGGCTTGAAGAATCGCTCGCCTCGGTCCGTCTCTGCACGCCAGCTTACCGATGATGCGACACGGCCAACCGATCCGCTGGGCAGCGACGCTTCTCTGCGCCGCCGCTTTTGTCGCGCGCGGCGCGGCGGGCCCGGAGACGGCGGAGTTCTTCGAGAAGCGCATCCGACCGGTCCTCGCCGAGCACTGCTTCGATTGCCATTCCGCCGATAGCAAGAAGCTCAAGGGCGGCCTTCGCGCGGATTCTCGCGCCGGATTGCTCACGGGCGGCGACACCCGTCCCGCCGTCGTGCCGGGCGCCGCGGACAAGAGCCTGCTCATCGAGGCCGTCCGCTACCACAACGCGGACCTCCAGATGCCGCCGAAAGGCCGCCTGCCCGACAGCGTCGTCGCCGATCTGGCCGCGTGGATCGACCAAGGAGCGATGTTCCCGGAAGCGGAGACCGGAGCCGTCCAGACACAGCCCGGGGTCGAGCCTGACAAGAAGCCGGACCACTGGGCCTTCCAGCCGGTCCGCACGGTCCGGCCGCCCTCCGGCCTAGGCAACGACACCGACCACAAGAACCCGATCGACCGCTTCATCGCGGCGAAGCTCGCCGAGCACGGACTCGTCCCGGCCCCGCCTGCCGACCGGCGCACCTTCATCCGCCGCGTCGCGTACGACCTCACCGGACTTCCTCCAGGACCGGGCGAGGTCGAGGCCTTCGAGGGGGACCGCGCACCCGACGCGGCCGAACGGCTGGTGGAGCGTCTGCTGGCATCGCCAGGTTACGGCGAGCGGTGGGGACGTTGGTGGCTCGATGTCGCGCGCTACGCCGACACGAACGGGCAGGACGAGAACAAGGTGATGGCCAATGCGTGGCGTTATCGCGATTGGGTCATCCGCGCCTTCAACGACGACAAACCTTTCGACCAGTTCACCGCCGAGCAGCTCGCCGGCGACCTCATGCCGACGAACGGCGTGCCGGAACAGACCGTCTTCGACCGCTGGACCGCCACCGGGCTGCTCGTGATGGGACCGAAGATGCTCGCCGAGCAGGACAAGCCCAAGCTGGTGATGGACCTCGTCGACGAGCAGATCGACGTCGTGAGCCGCGCGTTCCTCGGCCTGACCGTCGCCTGCGCGCGCTGCCACGACCACAAGTTCGATCCCATCGCGGCGCGCGACTACTACGCCTTGGCTGGCATCTTCAAGAGCACGCGCACGATGGAGAACCTCGATTTCGTCTCCAAGTTCAACGAGCGACGGATCGCCTCGCACGACCAGCTTGCCGCCATCGAAGCGCACGAGAAATCGACCGCTGCGAACGCGAAAGCCCTGGAATCTGCGGTCCACGCGGCAGATGACGCCCTGGTCGCCGGACGAAGATCCGGTTTCGGCCGCTATCTCGCCGCCGCCGCCAAAGAATCCGCGGAGACCGCCACGGCGGACCCGGAGATCGTCGGACGCCTCCGTTCCCTGCTCTCGGCCGATCCCGCGACCAACGTCGTCAGCAGGATCCTGCGCGCCGCGGCGGCCTCGCCGGACCGCCTCGCGAGATTGCTAGGCCCGGCTGATGCCGATGCCGGAGCCTCGACCGGACTGCGCCTCGGGCCCGGCAAGGTCGGCGCCGGATTCGTCGCGACTGGATCGAACCATCTCGAACTGCCGCATTCGGCTGCGATCGATCCGTCGAAGCTCACGGTCGAGACCTGGGTCCGGGCCAAGGCGTTCGCGAAAGGCGGCGACGCGAGGCGTTGGTTGGTCGACAAGAACGGCGATGAATGGACCGAGGGCCACTATGCCCTGGTCCTCGACAGCGATCGTGCCGGCGCCTACCTCAACATCGGGGGCGGCAAGGAAAACGTCTTCGCGGTCTGGAGCACCGGCCCCGCGCTCAAGCCGGGGCATTGGCATCATCTCGCCCTCACCTACGACGGCTCCAAGCTACGGCTCTTCGTCGACGGCGATCCTTCCGGCGAACTGGTGATCGATCGCCCGAGGGTCCCCGGCACGAAACCGCTCGCGCTCGCGAAGCGCCAGGACGGCTACGTCCACTTCAAAGGCGAGCTCGACGAGGTCCGAGTCTTCGACCGCGCGCTCGGCACGGCCCGGATCAAGGAACATTCCGAGCACCCCGGGACACCGCCCGGCGACGGCGTCGTCGCACGCTGGGAGTTCGACGACCTCACCGAGGCGCAGCGCGACGCCGTCGCCGAGGCCGGGACACGGGAGGCGTTGTCCGCTCCCGACGGGATCCTCGCGTTGCCCAAGGACTCGCGCGCGTCCTATCCGCCCGCGACGCACGAGGCCATCGCGGGGTTGGAACGAGACCGCGACGCCCTCAAGGCCGCGGTGCCGGAACCGGCCGCGTTCGCGCTCGCCGTCACCGAGGACAAACCCGTTGAGCTGCCGATCCACATCCGCGGCAGCCACCTCAATCTTGCGAAGGACCCGGTGCCGCGCGGATTCATCCGCGCCGCGGAGACCGGCACTTCACCGAAGATCCCGGCGGACCGCAGCGGTCGCCTAGAACTGGCCGGCTGGCTCACGAGCCCGGAGAACCCGCTCACGGCCCGGGTCATCGTGAACCGCATCTGGCAAGCGCACTTCGGCGAAGGGCTCGTCCGCACGCCCGACAATTTCGGCGTACGAGGCGAGACCCCGAGCCATCCGGAACTGCTCGATTGGCTCGCCGTCGAGTTCATCCGTTCCGGTTGGAGCGTGAAGGCGATGCACCGGTTGATCATCGGCTCGAAGACCTACCGGCAATCGGCGATCGCGCCGCAAACGGCCGGTTCCACGGACCCGGACAACCGCCTGCTCAGCCGGTTCCCGCGCCAGAGGCTCGAAGCGGAGATGGTGCGGGACGCGCTGCTCGCGGTCTCCGGCCGGCTCGACCGCACGACCCGCGGTTCGCTCACGAAATGGAAGAACAATGACTACGTCCCCGGCGACGAACCGACCGCGGGATCACAGCGCCGATCCGTCTACCTTCCCATCGTGCGCGACCGGGTCTATGACGTCTTCACCATCTTCGACTTCGCCAATCCGAGCGTCGGGATGTCGAAGCGGACCCCGACGGTCGTCTCCCATCAAGCGTTGTTCTTCCTCAACAGCCCGCTCGTGAAAGACTGCGCTCGTGCTCTGGCGGAGACGGTCCTGGCGGTACCCTCGCGGAATGACGCCGCACGCGTCGGGATCGCCTTCCGGAACGCATTCGACCGGGATCCGACCGGGCAAGAGACCGACCGCGCGCTCCGGTTCCTCGTCACCGCCGCCCGTGGGGACGGTCAACGGGAGAAGGCCGCCTGGTCGGCCCTCTGCCAGACGTTGTTCGCGGCGAACGAGTTCGTCTATCGCGACTGACCCCATGCCACACGACCTACCTCCTCCCGTCTCGCGACGGCAGATGCTCCGGCAATGCTCCGCCGGGTTCGGCAACCTCGCGCTGCTCGGGATGTTGTCGTCGATGGACCGCGCGACCGCGGCGCCGTTGTCCGGGCCGTTGGCGGCCCGTCCGCCGCGGATCCGGCCGAGGGCCAAGCGGGTCATCTTCCTCTTCATGCACGGCGGCCCGTCGCACGTGGACACCTTCGACCACAAGCCGCTGCTCATCCGGGATTCCGGCAAGCCCCTTCCCTTCGCCAAGCCCCGCGTCCAGTTCGCCAAGACCGCGAACTTATATAAGTCGCCGTGGGAATTCCGTCCGTACGGCCGATGCGGCGCGATGGTCAGCGACCT
>JBBRQL010000185.1:0-8553 GCA_038226425.1 Verrucomicrobiota bacterium | reverse complement strand
GATCCGGCGGCAGCAGCAGCGGGGTGTCGCGGTCGATCGTGATGAAGCGGGCGGACATGCAGGTCAGACGCACGCCCCGCGGGCGGGTTCAATCACTTCACCAAAAATAGCAGGCTTCTAAGTCCGACAGGCTGCTAGGCGGATCATTGGATCTACCACTCAAGGGAGAAGGGGAAGCCGCCGGATGTCGGCGGTGCTTCGGTTGCCTGTCTGGCCAGTGCCGCCCCCTGGAATACTCCAGCGGCATCGCTTCGCGCGCATCTGCCACTTCTGGTCGCGCCCGTTGCCAGGATGGTGTCTCGTGGAGGACTCGTTCCAACGTCCTGGCACGAAGACCGGGCCAACGTGCTACTGGCAGCCTGGCGACAGGCGCCGCCGAATCTTTTGAAGCTCGTGTCCGTTCCTCCGCGACATCTTCCGGCGAGGTGTCCGGCAGAAGGTCGGCGACGCCGATCATCTTCAAGTCCAGGTGCTATCTCGCGTCACCGTCCTGTCCTGCCCCTGATCAAGACGGTCCCGATGGGCTGGGCCCGGTCCGGACTGGATCCCTTACTTCGCCTTCATCTTGGTCTTGAGCACCGCGAGCCGCTTCTCCCAATCCGCCCACGACGACGACCAATCGTCGCCGAGGTAGCGGGCCTTTGCATCGGCCCACAACGCGTCGAGCGCCTTGAGCTGGGCCGCGGCGTCGTCGCGCTTCTTCAACTTCACGAGCGCTTCGGCGAGGCACAGGCGGTTCTCGGGGAATCCCGGCGCGAGCTTCACGGCGTGCTCCAGATGCGTCCGCGCCTTCGCGTGGCTGCCGATGCTCGCCGGCCAGCCCGGCGCCTCGGCATAGAGCAGCCCGAGACTGCGGTCGGGTCCGCCGGAATCGAACGTCGCGTCGATCTCCTTCGCGGCGAGCCAGTGCTTCTCCATCTCGCGGACCAGCTTGAGCGCGCCGAGCGTCCGCGTGCGGGCGAGTTGGCCGAGGTCGAGCCCGAGGTAGTAGTGCGCCGGCGCGGACCTCGGGTCGCGGACGACCGCGGCGCGGCAGGCGCGGATCGCCTCCTCGGCGATCGCGGCGCGGTGCCGGTCGTCGGGAGCGAATTCCGCTTGGTCGAAGGCGGCGCGGGCGAACTGCCAGGCGGTGGTTACGTCGTCCGGGGCAGCGGCCCAGGTCGCGCGGGCCTTCGTGAAAACGGCCTCGGCGCGGGCGCGGGCGCTGTCGTCCCCGGCATCGAGGGCCGCCGTCGCGACCATGGCCAAGAGCAGGGACAGCGCGCGGAAGAGGTACGAGGGCCCGGCCATGAGGCGAGTTTGGGCTTGCCGGGACTTCATCGGGCTCACTATATCCCTATCGCCTGTCTGAGACAGCAATGGTTTCCAAGCTGAACATGTTCAAACTTCAACCGGAGAGGGTCGCTTGAGTCGTCCGTTCTCCTCCCGCTTCACTCCTCCGCAGCCTCAGTACCGTGTCAACGGGAAGATTCGTGCCCGCGAGGTCCGGGTCATCGGTGCGGACGGTCAACAGGCAGGCGTCATCGACTTGGCGGTGGCGATCAACATGGCCCGGGCCCAGGGCCTTGACCTCGTCGAGATCGCCGCGACCGCCAACCCTCCGGTCTGCCGGATTGTGGACTTCGGCAAGTTCAAGTACGAGATGGCGAAGAAGGACAACGAGTCCAAGAAGACCCAGCACGCCAACCTCGTCAAAGAGGTCCAGCTCACGCCCCGCATCGATCCGCACGACCTCGGCATCAAGCTCGACCACGCGGTCGGCTTCCTCTGCGAGGACCTGAAGGTGAAGGTCGCGCTCCGTTTCCGCGGCCGCGAGATGGCCCACACCGAGATTGGTCGCGCCGTCGTCGACAAGTTCCTCAAGGACATCTTGCCGTGGGGCGTCGCCGATTTCCCGCCCAAGCTCATCGGCAAATCCATCAACGTGATGGTCAGCCCGCTGCCCAAGCAGAAGCGCGCCAAGGATCCCAAGGAGGCCGGCGTGCTCCCGTCCGAGATCCACGCCAACGACACCCCGGCACAGGTGCTCGCCGCCAAGGCGGCCGGCCTGGGCCCGGTCCATTCTCCGATCCCGCTCCGCAACCCGATGCCCGCGCCCGCCCGCCCGCCCGCCTTGGTGAAGGAGCCGGCGCCCAACATCGTGCAACCGTTGTCCGCGCAGCCGCTCGTGCAACCTCAGCCCGCGCAGCCTCAGCCCGTGCAAGCGGCGGCGCCGGAAGTTCCTCCGGCGAACCCCTGAACGGGGTCCGTCCCGTGGAGAATAGAAATGGCCGCGTCCTCGGACGCGGCCATTTTCGTTCTGGGGCAGCACACGCGGACGTGACCATCCGCGCTCCATCTGCATGGCCTCGTCTTAGCCGGTACCATGCTGATGGATCAGGGTGGAACGGCCAACCTGGCCGTTCTCGGCGGCAACTTGCCGCCGAGCTTCGGCACGAGGACGCACCCACCGGAGACAGCGTTCCCGGCGCACCCAACGCGGCGGGCTGGTAGCCCGCCCAAACGGGCCGGTGGCCCGTTCCCCCCAGCCTTTGACCGCGCGGTCCTGGCAGGAAGCCTGTCCCACGAGCTGCCGGTGAGTTCCAGAAACGGCTTTCAGGCCGCGGGCGGTGCCGCTGCCAGCAGCCCCTTCTTGCGCAGCATCGCTTCCATCACCTGGTCCATCGCGTGGTCGGCGAGCGGCTTGGTCACCTCGTCGAGCCGCGCGGTGGCGGCCTTGAGCTGCGCGGGATCACCGGTGCGGGTCTTCGGGTTCTCCAGGGACAGCACGGCCTCGACCGCTTCCAGCGCGTCCTCGATCTGGCGTTTGTAGTCCGCGTCGAGATCGGCGTCGTACTCGGCCATCGTGGCGCGGGTGGCGGTGAGCGTCTCGCCGGCACGGAGCTTCGCCTCGATCCACTGGCGCGCGCGCAGGTCGTCGAAGGCGTGCTCGACCGATTCCTCGACCATGCGCTGCACGTCCTCGTCGGCGACATCCACGGCGGACTTCATCTGCACGATCTGCTGGCTGCCCGTCTTCACGTCGCGGGCGAGCACGTGCAGCACGCCGTTGGCATCGATCTCGAACTGCACGCCGACGCGCGGCACGCCTTTGGGCGCGGGCTCGAAGGCGAGCGTGAAGCGGCCGAGGCTCCAGTTGTGCTGCGCCCGCTCGCGCTCTCCCTGGAGCACATGGATGAGCATGTTCGGCTGGTTGTCCACCGCGGTGGTGAACAGCTCGCCAGCCTTCACCGGGATGGTCGTGTTGCGGGGGATGATCACGTTCATCAGACCGCCGAAGGTCTCGATGCCCAGCGACAGCGGCGTGACGTCGAGCAGCAGCAAGTTCTTGAAGCCGCCTGAGAGGATCTCCGCCTGGATCGCCGCGCCGAGCGCGACGGCCTCGTCCGGGTTCTGCCCGGTGTTGAGCTGCGGTCCCTTGGCCACGTGGTGCTCGTCGCCGAGCCGCAGGTCGCCGCGGCGCTCGGCGAACTCCGCGCAACCGAACCAGCTCCCGACCAGCCGCCGGACCAGCGGCATCCGCGTCTGTCCGCCGACGAGGACGACCTGGTCGAGGTCCTTCGCCTCCAGCTTCGCGTCCGCCAACGATCGCAGGCAATGCGCCCGCGTGCGCTCGATGATGTCCATCGTGAGCCGCTCCAACTCGTCGCGCGTCAATTTGTAGCTGAAGCTGAAGGCCGGCGTGAGGAAAGGCAGCGCGACCTCCGTCTCCGTCGCGTCGCTCAGCCGGATCTTCGCGTGCTCCGCCGCCTCGCGGATGCGGCTCAACATCGGCAATGAATCCCCGCTCCCCGCTCCCCGCTCCCCGCTCGTCAGGTCCGGCCCGCCCGCCTCCTTGATCTTCGCGACCAACAGGTCCGTGACGCGTTTGTCCAGATCGTCGCCGCCGAGGCGCGTGTCGCCGTGGGTGGAGCGCACCTGGAAGACGCCCTCGTTCAGCTCCAGCACCGAGAGGTCGAACGTGCCGCCGCCGAGGTCGTACACCGCGATCTTCGAACGGTCCTTCAGCTTGTCCAAGCCATAGGCCAGCGCCGCGGCCGTGGGCTCGTTGACGATGCGCTCGACCTTCAGGCCCGCGAGTTCGCCGGCCTTGATGGTGGCGTTGCGCTGCGCGACGTTGAAGTACGCCGGCACCGTGATCACCGCACGGTCGATGGGTTCACCGAGGGCGGTCTCGGCGTCGCGCTTCAGCTTCTTGAGGATCTCGGCCGAGACCTCCTCGGGCGTCCAAGCGCGGCCGTGCATGGTGAAAGTCACCGGGCCGGTGCCCTCGCCCTTCACCGGATAGGTGACCAGCATGTCCTCGCGCGGGATGTCCGAGCCGCGGCGGCCCATGAAGCGTTTCACGGAATAGACCGTCTCGGCCGGCTTGAGCAGGCGGATGCGGTTGGCCTGCCGCCCGACGACCGGTTCCGAGCCGCCCGACGGGACGTGGACGACCGACGGCGTGAGCCGCTGTCCATCGGCATCCGCGATGACGTAGGGGATGCCGCTGTCCACGATGGCGACGAGCGAGTTGGTGGTGCCGAGGTCGATGCCGACGATTTTGCCCATGAGCGGAGCGCAAGGTGCGGGATGCAGTTGCTCGCGGCAAGGGGCTGGGAACTTGGGAACCGGTTGCGACCCGAAATGGCGGATAGGCGAATGAGAGCAAAGGCTGGACCGCGCGCTGCCCGTCGCCGCGTTCGGTTGGCCGCGAAAGAACGCAAAGAGCACAAAGGGAACGAGGCCATGCCCGCTATTCTTTGTGTCCTATGTGTTCTTTCGCGGCCAATTCCGTCCCCACAGGTGAACTCCCAGGCAGGTCAACGGAGCCAGACCGTCAGCATCACGAGCCCGGCGTGGCGTGCCGGGCCTGCCGCCGGGGCAAGAGCGTCTTGCTCCGAGGGCCGGCTGCGGCCTCCACCTGGAGATGGGAGCGCAGGAACTCGGGCGCATCGAGTCGTCCGCCGCGCCGGTGGTCGCGGATGAGCGCGGCGGCGGCTTCGGCAGGGGCGACGCCGGCGGTGGTGGTCAGGTGGTCCCAGAGCAGCTCGTACTGGCGCGCGAGCGCGATGCCGCTGGTCTTCACCCCGCGCGCGTGGAGCCAGTCGCTGAAGGCGAGGACTGCCCAGAAGGGCGACCGGAGCGCGGGCGCCCCCCCCGCGTGTCCAAGAGCAGGCGGAGGCAAATCTTCTGTGAGCGCGGGCGCGTCCTCCGCGAGGCCGCCGCTGCGGGCGGGCCGCCCGCGCTCCGACCAGAGCAGCGGCAACGACTCGGCGAAGTTGCCGCTGTTGCCATAGATGTCCCAGAACTTGGCGAAGCGGCGCAGGCGTCCGAGCGCGGCGAAATCGAGCAGCTTGTTTTGCAGGATCTCGTAGGGCGGCTGCGGGCTGTAGACCATCGACCACTCGCGGTCGTGCCGGACGATGGGCGTGCCGCGGAGGCGCTTGAGGATGCCGACCTGGATCTCCTGCGGCCGCAGCGCGACCAGCCGGTCGAAGCCGGCGGCGAAGCTCTCCATCGTCTCGCCCGGCAGGCCGGCGATGAGGTCGGCGTGGACATGGACGCCGCTCTCGGCGCGCAGCCAGCGGAAGTTGTCGTCGAGGCGGTCGTGGTCCTGGCGGCGGCTGATGAGCTTCTCGACCTCGGGATTGAAGGTCTGGATGCCCACCTCGAACTGCAGCGCGCCGGGCGGGAACTTCGCGATCAGTTCGCGCAGCGCGACCGGCAGGCGGTCCGGCACCATCTCGAAGTGGACGAAGAGCCCGGGCGTCCAACGTTCCAGGAAGAAACGGAGGATGGCCGTGCTGGTGGGCAGGTGCAGGTTGAAGGTGCGGTCCACGAACTTGAACTGGCGCACGCCGCGGTCGAGCAGCCGCTGCATCGCGGCGAGGAAGCGGTCGAGGGCGAACTGCCGCACCGGGATGTCGAGCGACGAGAGGCAGAACTCGCAGGTGAAGGGGCATCCGCGCGACACCTCGACGTAGATGACGCGGTGCGCCGCGTCGCGCTCGTCGTAGAGGTCGTAGGGAAGCTCGAGCAGCTTGAGGTCGGGCAGCTCGGCCGGGATGATCTTGGGAAGAGCGGACCGAGACCGGGGCGGATGCTCGATCGCTGTCGTTTCTGCCGTGTCCTCCCCGTCCACTATCCACCCGTTCTTGCTATCCGCTTCCCCGAGCAACGCACGGCAGACCTCGGCGAACTTGAGGTCGGCCTCGCCGGTGATGGTGTGGTCGGCAAGGCGGACGATCTCCTGCTGGTCGCACTCGAAGCTCACCTCGGGTCCGCCGAGGACGATGACGAGGTCCGGTCGCGCGCGCTTGAGCATGCCGACGAGCTCGGTGGTGAGCGCGACGTTCCAGATGTAGACGCCGAGCCCGAGGATGCGCGGTTGCTGCGCGAGCACGACCTCGGCGATATCGACCGCCTTCTGGTTGATGTCGAACTCGAGCAGCGCCGTGCGCGGCTTGAGCTCGCCCATGTTGGCGAGCAGATAGCGCAGTCCGAACGCCGCGTGGATGAACTTGGCGTTGAGCGTGGCGAGGAGGATGTCCGGCATCGCGGGGCGAAGCTATCGGGACGGCGAGAGATCCACCAGCGACACGGGCGATCAACGAGGACGGCGCGGACGAGGTCCGTCCGCGGGCGGGGTAGGCTTCGCGGGCTTCGGCGCGGGCTTCGATGCGGGCTTCGGCGCAGGTGGATTCGGGGCCTTCGACGATACCTTTGCGAACTGCGCGCGGGCATCCCAACCGGCGGGCGCTGGCACACCGCGGCTGAACCATTGCATGCCTTCTTCGGCCCAGTGCAGGCGCCAGGTGTCGTGGCTCACGCCGTCGTCGTCATCGGTCACGCCGAACTGGAAGCCGCAGCAGGGACAGATCTCGTACGAACCGCCGCCGGACGGGCTGCGCGGAGGTTCTTCGAGGCCGGGATAGGCGCAGATGGGACAGGAGTGGTTCATGGGAGGAAGCGGTGCGCTGCGGTGGACCCGGGGCTCATCGGGACTTCCTGAGATCCTCCGGAGTGCCGGGTTGGTCGTCGAAGTAGCCGCGGCGGCCGGGCTTGAAGTAGGTCTTGGTCCTGCCGTCGCGGTTGTAGGCGGCGAAGGCGCCGGACTTCGGGTCGAAGACGCGGAGCACGCCTTCGCCATCGCGCTTCGCGGGCAACCCATCGGCCTTCGCCCGTTGGAGGAAAAGCCATGCCTGGGCCGCGTAGTCGTCGGCGTCCTTGGCGTGGAAGTCGGCTCCGTGGCGGGCGAAGTGGTCCGGGAGCGAGGCGACGTTGGCCCAGGTCGAGCGCGTGGGCGGAGGACGCTGCTTGACGGGATCGGCAGGTTTGCCGGCGGCGACGGTGCCGGTCGGCTCCGGTGGCGCGGTGGTCGTGGCCGGGAGGCCCGGAGTGGCGAAGGAGTTCGTCGCCAGCATGAAGCGGGCGGTGCCGACGGCGAAGTGGTAGGTCGTGCCCGGGCGCAGCCCTGGGAGGGTGGCGACGTGCGCGGTGCCGACCTCGCCCTCGGCGCGAGAGGTGAGCGTCGTCGTCGCGAGCCCGAAATGGACGCGCGTGCCGGCCGGGACATCGGTCGTCCAGCGCACCACGGCGCGGGTCGGAGACACATCGACGGTCGGCCCCTTGGTGATCTCGACGGCACCGAGGCGGATGGCGAACAGGCAGAGCAGGAACCACCCGACGGCGAACGGGCCGGACGCCGAGCGGAACGAGGATCGGATCGGATACATGGGCGGGAAGGGGACGCGCGGCTATCGGGCCTCGCATCAACTCGGGAAAGCCTTGATGAACTTGCCGGCCTTGGCGATGGCGATGTTCGTCGGGCCGCCTGGCCGCGCGGACCCAAGGCCCGGGAACTTTGGCTGTCGGCCTCGGGCGGGGTGTCGGAGGCGGAGGTCACGGCTCCGGGGGGGGCAACTTGGCAATGCCCCCGCAACGAAGTGGGTGGCGTTCGGAGCGCCGCCTTTTAAGCGGCTGGTGGAGGGCCAGTCTGCGACCAGCCGGTTGGAAACCGGCGCTCCGGGGGCAGTATCCGGATGCGCCCGGCTCCGGAGCCGGGGGAACAAAACCGGGGGAACAAAATCTTGCCTCGTCCGGCACGGATATGGCTAAGTCGCCGGCCTGCCGTGGAGGCACGGCGGAGGACGCCGTGCGCCGTCGCAGGTTGGATCCCGGATGAACCGTAGCCGTCTGCAGGTGCTGTATTCCGGCCGGGTGCAGGGCGTGGGCTTCCGTTACCAGGCCAAGCGGATCGCGGCCGGGTTCGAGGTGGTCGGCATCGTCCGCAACTTGGCCGACGGCCGCGTCGAGATCGAGGCGGAAGGCACGGTCGACGAGCTGAAGGAGTTCCTTCAGGCAGTCCGCGAGAGCGGATTGGGGCCGATGATCCGGGGTGAGGCAGAATTTTGGTCCGAACCGGCCGGAGGGTTCCGGGGGTTCGAGATTGTCCGGTGAACGAGATGAGATACGCAGTCATAGCAGACATCCATGGCAACCTGGAGGCCCTCCAGGTGGTGCGGGCGGACATCAAGGAACAGAAGTGCACCCATGTGGTGTGCCTCG
>JBBRQL010000184.1:0-8702 GCA_038226425.1 Verrucomicrobiota bacterium | reverse complement strand
ACCGTACCGGTTCATAGGCTGCCTGCCCACTCCGGGCGGCCGGTCTCAGAGTTCTCCCCCCCCGGACACCAGACGACTGGGCGACTACGTGTTGCTCCCGGAGATCTTGGTCCGGGAATCGGTCGACATCGTGGTGCTGGTCGACCTCGAGACATCGGTCGGCGAGATCGTCGGCCTGTCCAACGTCTGCGAACGGCATCTGGTCCAGTTCAAGGTGATCCCGTCATATTTCCAGATCCTGCTATCCGGTCTGAAGCTCGAGACCATATCCGGTGTGCCGATCATGGGAGTGTCGGCGCTTCCTCTGGACCACATCGGCAACCGAGGTCTGAAGCGGACCGTGGATATCGTCGGGGCCATCGTCGGGCTCGTCCTCTCGGCGCCCATCATCGCGGTCTGCGGGATCTTGATCCACTTGGAGTCGCCGGGGCGGATCTTCTACCGACAAGTCAGGACCGGCAGGAACGGGCGTGATTTCCACATCATCAAGCTCCGGTCGATGAAGCTGGACGCTGAGAAAGAGGGCGCGCAGTGGGCGAAGAAGAACGATGATCGCAGGCTTCGCATCGGCGCATTCCTCCGCGGCTGGAATCTCGACGAGGTGCCCCAGTTCTGGAACGTGCTCAAGGGCGAGATGAGCCTCGTCGGCCCGAGGCCCGAGCGGCCGGAGCTCATCGTCCAGTTCCAGAACACGATCCCGCACTACAACGCGCGCCTCGGCAGCAAACCCGGCATCACCGGTTGGGCGCAGATCAACGGCCTCCGCGGCGACACGGACCTCACGGAACGCGTCCGCTTCGACCTGCATTATCTGGAGAACTGGAGCCTCTGGCTCGACTTCCAGATCATGGTCCAGACGTTCTTCCGCCGGGAGAACGCCTACTGAGCCGGCTTCCGGGTCGCGCGGTCGGGCCTCGATCAGAACCTCGCCCGGCTCGGCGCCGCCGATACGCTGTTCGTGCCGCGAGGAGCGGACCGTTCTTCCGCCTTGGGCGCCTTGAACGCGCCCCGGAACAGCCAGTGGCGCTTCAGCCCTTCGACGAAGGAATCCAGCGTCCGGAGCAGCCCGGTCGCCTCCGGCACGGTGTTCGACCGCACCTCGGCCAAAGTCAGCCGCACGTCGGCCACCGCCATGTCAAGGTTGGTGACCACGTTCCCGAGCGGAGCGGTGCCTCGCGTGAGATTGGTGATCAGCCCGCCGAGCGATGCCATACGGTCGTCGAGGTTCGAGAGCGTCCCGGGGACTCTCGCCAACACCGAGACGAGGTGCTCGTTGATGTTGGTGGGGATGATCAGCTCGCCCAGTCCGCCGGGCTGACCCAAGCGCGCGACCAGGTTGGTGGGCAGGACCATCGCGCCCAAGGCACCGGGAGGCCCCACGTTCGGACGGAGCTGCGCGGTGATCGCGTGGACGTTGGTCAGCGTCAGGTAGAGCTCTTCGGTCAGACCGGGCAGCGCGGCGTCGACCTTGGTGCCGATGCCCCGGACTTTGGAGAGAACCTGCTGCACCTGCGAGAGCAGGGTCTCCGATTGGTCGAGCGGCAGGTAGTATCCGTTCTCGGCCTCCGACAACGGCACATAACGCATGTTCGGACTGTCCTTCTTCGCTGACAGCTCGTCGTAGGCGAATTTGTCCGACAACACGCCGATCTCGCCGCCCGGGAGGTCCTTGGTCGTCAACGTGGCGCCCATCGATCCCACCGAGATCTCCAGGACCACGCCGCCGGCGATCTCGACCGGGAATCCACCGAGTTTCACCCGGGAATCGCTGCCGATGTATCCGGGGTAACGGCTCGGTCTCCTGTCGCGCACCTTGAACCCGACGAACGCCCGGAACTGGTTCGTCTGGTAATAATCCCAGCTACGGAGCTGCTCGAGCGGCAGCGCGTCCACCTTCGTCACCTCGCCGACCTTGAAGCCCATCATGTGGACCGGCGTGCCCACCTTGATCCCGGTGGCATCGCCCACGTAGGTGTAGTACGGCACCTCGTCGACCCACCACCCGCGCGCCTCGCCGGTCCGGAAGATGAACCAACCCAGGCTCGCGAGCATCAGCAGCGTCGTGCCGCCGAGGAAGAGCACCACCATCCATTCGACTTTGCGGAGCCGGGTGCGGAGCTGCGGGGTGAGGTCTTGTAGCGCCATAGCTTCAGTTGCGTTCGTCCATCAGTTCCCGGACCGCCGGGTCGTCGCTCGCCGATACCGCTTCGCGGTCGCCGAGCACTTTCCAGCGTCCTCCGTCCACGGTCGCGAACCGCGTCCCGATCCCGAGCAGCGGACGCAGCTCGTCGGTCGCGATGACCACGGTCGCCGGCTTGCCGCCCAGCCAAGGATGCCCGTGGACCAGCTCCGCGAGGAATCCGCGCCACCAGCGCAGGTGGACGGGGTCGAGCCCTTCGAGCGGGTTGTCCAGAAGCACCAGCTCCGGCCGCGAAGCCATCGCCCGCGCCAGCCCCGCCCGCCGTGCCCAGGCTCGTCCGATCCGGCCGGGAGCCAGGTTGGCGAAGCGCTCCAACTGGAACGCCTCCATCAACGGCCGCAACTCCGCGGCGGATTCCGCGGCCGTCAGATGCCGGTGATACCGCAGAGGCAGCGCGATGTTCTCCGCGACCCCGAGGTTCGGGAAGAGCCGGCCTGCTCCCTCGAAGACGAAGCCGACCCGCTGCCGTAGCCGGGCCATCGCCTCGCCCGACGGCGAAGGCAGCGGCTCGCCGAAGAGCCGGACCTCACCGCGCAACGCCGGTCGCAAGCCCGCCGCCGTCTCGATCACCGTCGTCTTGCCCGACCCTTGCTGCCCGGCCACGACCCAGCATTCGCCGCGGGCCACGCGCCAATCGACCGACGCGACCAACGGGACGTCCGATCCATGCGGGTTCGCGACCGCGACGCCCGACATCTCGATGACGGCGTCGTCGCTCACAGCAGGAGGTACACCGGGACGAACAGCGCGTCGATGCAGAGGCACCCGACCACGCACTGCGCCACCGTGCGGGTCGTGGCCCCTCCGACCTCCTCGAGCCGCAACGCCTGCGATAAACCTTGGTAGCAGATGATCATGCCCGTCACCGCGCCGAACAACGATGTCTTCAGCGCGAGCAACGGGAAATCCGCCCAGCTCAGCGCCGTCGCGATGTCCCCGAAGTAACCGGTCAGCGTCAGCGGCAGCCCGCGCGCGAAGGCGAACGCGTAGCCGCTCACCAGCGCCAGCAGGACGAAATGCGCCGTCAACGTCGCCACCGCGACGGTGAACCCGATCACCCGCGGCACGACAAGATAATGGATCGGGTCGATGCCTAGCGCCTCCAGCGCCTCGACCTCGCCGAGCGCCCGGGCCGTGGCCAGCTCGATGACCGAGGCGGTGCCCACGCGAGCCAGGACCACCAGCCCGGCCACGAGCGGCGCGAGCTCGCGGATGACGACCGTGACCAGCAGCATGCCGGTGAACTTCACCGCTCCCACCGTCTGCAGCACGGTGACGGTCTGGCCCACGATGACGATGCCGAGCGTGATGCCGAGGAAGCACACGATCGGGACGAGCTTAACGCCGACGCGGAAGACCTGCTCGGTCATCAAGGGCCGCATGACCTGCGGCGATCTGCCGGCCTTCGTCACCAACGTGCCCAGCGAGATCAGCGTGAACGCCACCAACCGACGGAGCGTCGCACCCGCCGCCCGCGCGCGGGCGGCCGCCGCGGTGACGAAGGACCCGGACCGGGAGGGGAGATGGACGGTGTCCATGGAACCGATTCAAACCTCCCGGAGCGCCCGCCGCAATGGGCCTTCTCAGGCCCGCATCGTCGCGGGGTCCACGCCTTGGGCGCGGCACCACTCAGCGTAGGCGAACGGGCTGATCTCGCTGGGCTTGATCTCGCTACGGCCGCCCCAGAAGACGTTCGTGTAGCCCACGGCGATCCCCGCCTCGGCCAGGTGCCGGTCGATCGCCGCCTTGTGCGCGAGCACCACGTCGCGGTCCGTCCCGTGCGCCACCCCCATGACGTTCACGTCCCGGAACTCCGGCCCGCCCTCGCGCCAGTAGGCGTGGGTCATGATGTGGTGCCGTCCGACCTCGCGGCCCGCGTCCAGCTCGCGGCCCGGCGGCACGGCCCAGTGGAAGAGCGCGTTGAACTTCGTGACCTTCTCGCCCGTGCTCAGCGTCTTCACGTGCTCGAGGAAGGTGCTGAAGCGGCCGATGACCCGCCGGGCGTTGAGATCCTCGGCCACCCGGCAGAACTCGTCGAGCGCCACTCCCGCTTCGGCGGCGCGCCCGGCCCAGAGGTCGGGGCCGATCTCCTCGGGCGCGAACTCGCGCTTCAGCGCCGTGAGCACGCGCCATTCATGCTCGGTGAGATGCACGATCTGGACGTCGATGGTATCGGCCAGCTCGTCGGCCCGACTGCCCGGTTCCATGCCGCGACGACGCACATGCCCCACGCCGAGCGCGAAAAGTTTCTTCGCCGGCATCAGGCGGAACTTCTCCGCGCCGACCTTGCGCAGCAGCAGGTCCGCGTGCTTGGCGAGGGAATAGCCCTGCGGGACCTTCAGCGTCGTCCAGAGCCGGTAGTTCGATCCCGGCGTCGCGGCGTCGGCCGACCGGATGACGACGTGCCCGCTGAACGGATCCACCTGCGACATGAAGTCGAAGGCCGCATCGGTCTTCTCGGTGGGAAGCTGCCATGCGCAGAGCGCGCCGTCGGCGAGGTTGGTGGCCAGCAACGTCTGCCGCACGCGCCGGACGGTGCCGGCCGCGAGCAGCGCACGGATGCGCTCGGTCACCGTGTCGAGCGGCACTTCCGACAGGCGGCTGATCTCGGCCAAGGGATCCCGGAGGAAGCCTTGGATGCGGTCCTCGCTGACGGCGAGGATGCGCGCGTTGATGGGGTCGGTCGTGACGACCGGCGTGGCCTGGACTGTCATGCAGGCGGCGAGCCTACCGGCGGCCGCATCGGTTGGCCATGGGCGAAACGGAAGACGATGGACGCCGGCCGCTCGCCCGCGCGCGGCGATCCCGGTCAAGGAGGGCGCCAGCGAGCGAGCGCCGTGCGGAGACCACCTCGGCCACGATCTTCCTCGTGATCGGGCCGAGACTCGGGCTCGTCATCGCGTGGACCCCGGGGATGGTGAGGTTGTCGTGCCGCGCGGTGCGGTCGATGTACGGCAGGACGTCCCGCGGACACCCGAGGTGCCTCCTGATCTGCCGGCCCGCGGCGTGGGCCGCGATCCCGCAGCAGCGACCGTTCTCCCGCCGATACGTGCGGCCTTTTGACTTCCCTGCACGGCTCCGTAACCTGCCGGTCCGATGCATATCGTCCGCCATGCCGATGCCGACTTCGCCGCGCAGCTCGACCGCGCCGCCGCCGCGTCCAGTCTTTTCGACCCCGTCATCGAGCAGCGCGCGCGCGCGATCGTGGACGACGTCCGCGCCCGCGGGGACGCGGCGTTGGCCGAGCTCACCGAGCGTTTCGACGGCGCGAAGCTGACGCCGGCGCAGTTCGCGGTGACCACGGCCGAACTGCTCGGCGCCTCGCTCGCCGCGGACGAGCCGCTGCGCGCCGCCGTCGCCGAGGCGCACCAGAACATCGCGAGCTTCGCCAAGAAATCCGCCCGCCGCTCCTGGGCGCAGAAGAACTCCCACGGCGCGGCCGTCGGCGAGAAGTTCGACCCGTTCACCCGCGTCGGCATCTACATCCCGGGGGGCACCGCGCCGCTGGTCTCGACGGCGCTGATGACCATCACGCTCGCGAAGGCCGTGGGCTGCCCCGAGATCGTCGTGTGCACTCCGCCGGGCAAGGACGGCACGGTCAACCCTGCGCTGCTCTTCGCCGCGAAGACCGCGGGCGCGACGGAGATCCACAAGGTCGGCGGCGCCCAGGCCATCGCGGCGATGGCCTTCGGGACCGCGAAGATCGGGCGCGTGCAGAAGGTCTTCGGCCCGGGCAACGCCTACGTCGTCGCCGCCAAGAGGCTGCTCTTCGGCCACGTGGCCGTGGACCTGTTGCCCGGCCCGAGCGAGGTGCTGGTGCTGGCCGATGATTCGGCGAACCCGCGCTTCGTCGCGGCCGACCTGCTCGCGCAGGCCGAGCACGGCTCCGGCCACGAACGCGTCTGGCTCGTCACCACCTCGGGCAAGCTGCTCAAGGCGGTCGAGAAGGAGATCGCCCGGCAGCTGCCCAAGCTGGAGCGCCGCGAGTTCATCGCCAAGGCGCTCGAGGCCAACGGCTGGCTCATCCAGGCGCGCGACATGGATTCCGCCCTGGCCCTGGTCAACCGGCTAGCGCCCGAGCATTGCGAGATCATGGCCAGCAACGCGCGCGCGCTGAGCGCGGGAGTCGTCACCGCCGGCGCCATCTTCCTCGGCGACCATTCGCCGACGGTCCTGGGCGATTACGTCGCCGGACCGAGCCACACGCTGCCGACCGGCGGCGGCGGCGCGAGCTTCGCGGGGCTGACGGTGGACCAGTTCCAGCGGCGCACGAGCGTGGTCGAGTACAGCAAGGGTGCGCTCAAGCAGGCGCTCGGCTCGGTGCTGAAGTTCGCCGAGCTCGAAGGCCTCGGCGCGCACGGACGCTCGGCGAGCATCCGCGTGGAACGTTGATATTTCCTGCCGCCCCGCATGAGACCCGCCGCCCTCGTCCGCCCGCTCGTCCGCTCGCTGCACGCCTATGTCCCCGGTGAACAACCGAAGATCCGCGGGCTGGTCAAACTCAACACCAACGAGAACCCCTACCCGCCGTCGCCGAAGGTCCTCGCCGCGACGAAGGCCGCGGTGGACGGACGTCTCCGGCTCTATCCGGATCCGTCGGCCCAGACGTTGCGCACGAAGCTCGCCCGGCTGCACGGCTGCGGACCGGAGAACATCATCGTCGGGAACGGATCCGACGAATTGCTGGCCCTGGCCGTGAGGACCTTCGCGGAGCCGGCCGAGCCGGCCGGCAAAGCGCCCGCGCGAACGTCCGCCGCCACCGTCCAATACTTCACGCCGAGCTATTCGCTGTATCCGGTGCTCGCGGACACCCACGGCGCCGCGAAGAACCCGGTGCCGTTGGCCGCCGGTTTCACGTTGCCGTCGGTCGCGGACCTCAAACGGGGAAAGCGGTGGGACTTCAAAGCGGCGCTCACGTTCGTGACCACGCCGAACGCTCCGAGCGGGCGTGGTTTCGCGACCTCGGAGCTCGGGGCGTTGTGCTCCGCGATGCGCGGCGTGGTCGTGCTCGACGAGGCGTACGTCGATTTCGCCGACGAGCACGCGTTGGCCTTGGCGCTGGAACATCCGCACGTGCTCATCGCCCGGACGTTCTCCAAGGCGTATTCGCTGTGCTTCCAGCGGATCGGCTACTTCGTGGGCCACGCCGACCTGATCGCCGAGCTCGACAAGATGCGCGACAGCTACAACGTCAACGGTCTCGGCCAGGTGGCCGCGCTCGCGACGCTCGGCGACCTCGGGCATTATCGCCGGAACTTCCGCCGTATCATCGCCACGCGCGAGCGGTTGCGGCGCGAGCTGACCGGCTTGGGATTCGAGGTGCTGCCGAGCCGGACGAACTTCCTTCTCATGCGCCCGCCCGGTCCGCCGGCGAAGGAATGGCTGGGGCACCTGCGCGACCGGAAAATCCTCGTGCGCTGGTTCAGCGCGCCGGAATTGAGCCCGTTCCTGCGCATCACGGTGGGCAGCGACCCCGAAACCGACGCGCTGCTGAAGGCGGTGAGGAGGATCAAGGCTGAAGGACCGCGCGCCTGACGCGGCAGAACGGATGCCCCTGATCCGCCAGATCCGACGACGGCGCCGACCGCCCGGGAAGGTGGCCGCCGGCCGTTGGCAGGCGGCGCTGGCGGCGTGCGTGCTCGCGTCGATGCTGGTCTGGTGGTCGCCGCCGATCCCGACGCCGCGGATCCTCGAACGGTGGCCGGCGCCGGACGCAGGGTTCAGCGCGTGGGAGCCGCTGTTCCAAGGGATCGACCGCGCGATGGCGGATTACCGCACGCCGCGCCCGATGAAATGCCACGCCATCCGTTTCGACCTCACGGCGCCCGGCCTTTCCTTCTTCGTCAAACCGTCGAACGGCGAGCGGCCGCTGGAGACGGACAGCCAGTTCACGAGCAGTTTCCTCCGGCAGCACGGCCTGCAGTTCGCGGTGAGCTCGTCGCCGTTCTTCCCGTTCGTGAAGTGGCCGGGAGTGCCGGTCGATGTCGTCGGGTTGTCGGTCTCGGAGGGCGGCCGCTATTCCGACGCGGTGCCGAACCTCGATTCGCTGGTGATCACCCGCGACAACCGGGCGCGCTTCGTCCGTGCGGGCGGCGACACCTCCGACGCGTGGAACGGCGCGGGCGGGAACCTGGTAATCCTCGCCGACGGGACGGACCGCGGCGAAGATCTCGCGAGTGAAGCGGCCAGCGCCGCCGGGATCTCCTCCGACGGACGCTACCTGTACTGGCTGGTGGTGGACGGCCGGCAGAAGGGCTGGAGCGAGGGCGCCACACCGCACGACAGCGCGCGGATGCTCCGGGACCTGGGCGCTTCGAGCGGGTTGAACTTCGACGGCGGTAGCGCTGTGACCATGGCGAAGCAGGGCCGATGGTTCGGCGCGACGGTGCTGAACCGCCCGTGCCATCCCTACTTCACCGGCTTCGAGCGTCCGATCGGCGGCATCCTCGGCGTCCGCGCGAAGCCGCTCTGACCACGGCCGCTCACGGTCCGGTCTGCTATT
>JBBRQL010000183.1:0-8733 GCA_038226425.1 Verrucomicrobiota bacterium | reverse complement strand
TCGCCGACATCGAGAAGCTCGTCAACGAGCGCATCGTCGAGAACGCCGGCGTCAGCTGGACCGAGGTGCCGCACGCCGACGTGAAGAACCGCGCCGACGTGATGCAGTTCTTCGGCGACAAGTACGGCGACGTCGTCCGCGTCGTGCAGATCGGCGGCCAGACGGCGAAACTCGACGGCTATTCCATGGAGCTCTGCGGCGGCACGCACACGCGCGCCACCGGTGAGATCGGTCTCTTCCGCATCGTGAGCGAGGCCGCGGTCGCCGCCGGCGTCCGCCGCATCGAGGCCGTCGCCGGGCTCGGCGCCTACGCGCTCGCCCGCGAACAGGCCGAGCTGATCAAGACGCTCGCCGGCAAGGTCGGCGCGCCCATCGCCGAGCTGGAGAAGAAGATCGACGCCCTGCTCGCGCAACAGAAAGAGCTGGAGAAGGCGCTCCGGTCCGCCGCGCAACGCGAGGCCGCGGGCAAGGCCAAGTCGCTGCTCGCCCGCGCCGAGACCGTCAACGGCACGCCGTGCATCATCGCCGACCTCGGCGAAGCGGACGGCGACACCCTGCAATCCATCGCCGACGCGCTGAAGGGCGAGTTCAAGGGCGTCATCGTGCTCGGTGGCGTGAGCGCCGGCTCGGTCGCCTTGATCGCGACGGTGTCGTCCGACTTCACCGCGAAGGCGCAGGCCGGGAAGATCATCCAAGCCGTCGCGCCGATCGTCGGCGGCAAGGGCGGCGGAAAGCCGGACAACGCCCGTGGCGGCGGCAAGGACGCCTCGAAGCTCGGCGAGGCGCTCGCGAAGGCGAAGACGCTGCTCGCTTGAGGCGACACAACGCCCGGAGACCGCGCGGTGCTGTGTGGTGTTGCAACGACCGGCGACGGCTGCGTATGACCGCAGCCATCGCGTCCATGAACCGTGCCGGCCATACCGTCCGTCCGCAGCTGGATTCCCATGCCGGCTCTGACGAGGTCTCTTCCTAGAGGCCCCGGGAGGCACCTGCGAACATCTGTGCGGCTTCATGGAATCGAGGGATAGGCCCGATAGGGCAGCGAGAATACCCCGGATGCCGTTCTGGTCAGGCCCGGACGAACTTGCCTTTGTGCCTCAGGGCCTGACGACGGTCACCGGGATGCAAGACTGGTTCCGGTTCGGACCCAGGTCGTTCGTCGTGCCGACGCGAGAAGCCCAAAACGACGAGAAGCCGGGGATGGCTTCCCCGGAGGATCCGGATTCGGAGAAGTCCATATCCCGTCGAGGACAAGGGTCAGGATCGTACCTCCACTAGTCCTCGTCGATTCTTCAAAGAATAAGGAAACTGGTCGTCCGGACCGCCCTCCACGAGTTGCCAAGGCGTTTGATCGCATCGTCGCAGGCCAGACTGCCCATGCTGTTTTTGCAGCCGCGATGAGGAGCTGCCGAACCGATCGTTGTCCAACGATGGGAGACATCGTGCGATATCCGTCCGGGGCCACCGACTGGGCAACTGGAAATATCCAGCTACCAGCCGATGCCGCCCCCCGAGCATGGCCGTTAGCATGGAACCTCCTACATCAGTTGGCCTTTTGGGGCGTTCGTTTGGGCATAGAAACCGACGTAGCCAACCCTAGTTACCACGTATTTTCCGGTAATCAGCGAAAATCCTATTGACGCTAAGGCATCGACTTGTTAAACAAGGTCCATGTTTACCACCGCCAGCTTCAGCAATTGAAAGCTTAACGCGGACCTATCAAGTAGAGTGCAGCAAACCAGCAAAGGCCTCAGAAAAAATAAATACGATATGACTAATAATCATAAAACCCATGTCGCAAACACCCGTGTATCTCGACGGATCCTGGCGATCGTCGTCGTGACCTCCCTGTGCGTTCCACGATGTCTTGGAGCGGGTGAACTCGGTTCCGCAAACCTCTGGGTCGCCGGAATCGGTCTGATCTTCCAGATGTCCAGCCAGATCTCCACAGGGTGGTTTGGTACCGAACTGTCGACGATTTCAGGCCTGCTCAAGAGCTATACATTCGAGGAGACCACCGAGTACTTGAATTACGGAAGAGTGACCAAGTCGCGCCATTATGTCTTCCGGACCCTCGACCAATCCTACAGATATTCGTCGGTGATCATCGATAACGATATCGTCCAGCATTCCGACAACGACCCGTTCGAGATCGGTCCTCCGACCGGGATGCCGCTCACCAGGGCCAGGACGTTGTGCGAGGTGGGTACACCGGTGGCGGTCAGAAAGACTCAGACCTCGCAATGGAGCATGATCATCACCCACACAGTGACATCTTCGACACCCAATCCTTTCTACACGCCGCCTGCCAATATCAACGTCACTTTGAGTTTTATCACCGAGCAGCATCCAAGCGATTGTCTATCAGGCGTAGTCGCACAAGGTGTGCCGAAATCGTCGGGCTATGGAATCCCCCGCAATGGCTCGATTGTTTGGGAGTATCCCCATGTCAATTATTGGGTCGTCGGAGGAAGCATCACGCGGCAGTAGCTGAACCATTCCGATGAAAAATGGAATCGTGTCCGGCATCCTGCTTCTGGCCATAATCGGTCTTGTCCTCACCGGCATCCGAAGACCTTCCTCGGGAATCGTCGACAGCGCCGACGAGGGCCAACGCCAGGACCCGGAATCATCGAGGACGAACAGAACCTTGGCAAAGGGTCAAGGCGGGGGACCGAGGCCGGCCGATACGGTCCGGGAGCAGCAGACCATCGTGATGACCTTCGCGCCGGGCACACATGGCGCCGCGAGCAACGCGATCGTGGGACTTTTGGAGAAATATTCTCTCCCGGCAGACCCTTTGACCATCGAGACGTGCATCAACGCCATCCGGGAAGTGAATATCCAGGCCTTGCAGCTGGACCGTTATCTGCACGAGGTCGACGACCAGATGGACGACGTGAGATACGATGCGAGGCTGCCGGAGGATGAACGGGCGAGGAAGATGCGGTTGGTGGACCTCGAGCGTCTCACTTACAAGGCGTTGTTCACCAACGTCCTCCAGCAGGCGCGAGAAGTCGGCGTGGACGCGCTGCATGCGCGGCTTGGCAACCCTCCAATCGGATTCATCAACGACCTCTACTCGAACGTCCCTCCACCGATGGAGACGATCCAGACGGTGAGATAGAGTCCTCGCCCAAATCTATCGACCGTTGACGGCCACCGGAGAGAGACGATCCCTCGGTCCGATGAGCACGGCAGCAGGGGAACTTGGTTCCAACCGTGGTGCCGAGAAGTCCATGAAGGAGTCGAAGCGGGGGTGAGGAGGGGGAGGTGGACCTTCGACGGCAAGGACGCCTCGAAACTCGGCGAAGAGCTTGCGAAGGCGAAGACACTGCTCGTCTGGGGCGGGGCGGACGCATCGAGGTCCTGGCGGCCCACGACACCCAGCCGTTCTTTCCTCCGCTCCTTCCCGACGTGCTGCTTGGATCACGCGTCGGCATCGGCCAATCTCCTTTCGTGGAACAGTTCTTCCAGGCGGATAGCTGGGCCGGTTGGTTGCGTGTCGGCGCACGGAACGCGGCGTCCGACAGCCTGACCTATCTGCTTTTGGCCGGGACCGGATGGGTGCTCGGCTACCTCCTCTTCAAACAGGCTTGGGCCCGGCGCAAGATCATCGCCGCATATCCCGGCCGTGCCGACATCGTCCGCGAGGTGCGCCTATCGCTGCAGACCGTGGTCGTCTACGGGATCGTGGGAACGGCCACCTTCTGGGCGACCGGACACGGTTGGACGCACATCTACTGGCTGATCGACGACCGCAGCCAAGGATGGTTCTGGGCGAGCATCGCGCTGACGATCGTGCTGCACGACACCTGGTTCTACTGGACGCACCGGATGATGCACCATCCGGCGTTGTTCCGCTGGTTCCACCGGGCGCATCACCGCTCGCACAACCCGTCGCCGTGGGCGGCGTACGCCTTCAGCCCCCTGGAGGCGATGATGCAGGCGATGATCTTCCCGCTCGCCGTCGGGCTCTATCCGATGCACCCCGCGGCCTTCGGCGTGTTCATGCTCTGGCAGCTCACGTTCAACGTCATAGGCCACACCGGCTACGAGATCTATCCGCGCCGGATGATGGATTCTTGGCTGGGCAAGGTGATGAACACGCCCACCAACCACGTGATGCACCACGAGACGTTGCGCGGGAACTACGGCCTCTACTTCAACGTCTGGGACCGCTTCATGGGCACGAACCATGATCGCTACGAGGAACGCTTCCGTGCCGTGACCGATCCCGACCGTTCCCGCCCCGCCGCTGGCTGACCCGCCCCAGAGATGGACTGCAACCCCGCCCGCACCAAGGACCCGGTCGCCTGGCTGGAGACCTGCCCGGACTACTCGCAACCGCTCGTCGACCGCGTCCACGAGTGGATCCTCACCTGGGAACCCGATCTCACCGGATCGATCAAGTGGAACATGCTCTGCCTCACCGGTCGCAAGCTCGTGTGCGGCCTGAGCGCCTGCCAGAAGCACCTCGGCATCGTGTTCTTCCGCGGCACGGAGCTCGCTGACCCGGCCAAGCTGATGTTCGGTGGCGAGGAGAACACGAACATCCGCACGGTCCGTGTCACCACGCTCGACGGCTTCGATCGCGAGGCGTTCCGGCGGTTGATCCACGCCGCGGTCGCGCTCGACGCGGACCCGACCGTGCCGCCGTTGCCCAAGGTGAAGCGCGAGCCGTGGCCGGTGCCGGAGGTGCTCAAGGCGGCGCTGGCGCAGAAGAAGAACCGCGCCGCGGCGGAGGGCTTCGCGCGCCTCGCGCCGAGCTGCCAGCGCGAGTACAACGTCTGGCTCACCACCGCGAAACGCCCCGAGACCCTGCAACGACGCTTGGAGGAGACGCTCGCGTCGCTCGCCGGAGGACGGAAGTGGGCGCGACGGAAAGGAACGTGACCGGCCCTCGCCACGCGCGAGCCCGGGTGGCGAACGGTGGTCCTCAGGAGTTCCTCGTCGCATCCCGGCCGCGCGGCATCTTTGAGGTTGGAACGTCTTGACAAATGGGCGAATATCTTCCGCCCTCAGCTAGCCCCCGGGACCCCTGACACGTTTATGCACCGCTCTTGGCAAACCACCTTCGCCCTCGCCTTCGGTCTCTTCGTTTGCTGTATCCCGCACGCAGCAGCCCAGAACGTTCCGGCGTTGCGGATCCCGGAACCGCTCGCCGGCACGGGATGGCAACTGGCTTGGACAGGGGAATCCGGGCAGGTCTATCGGCTCGAGATGGCGACGGCCTTGCCGCCCGTATGGCTGCCCGTCTCCACCGTGACCGCCACCAACGGGCTGGTCCTCGCCGTCGATCCGACCGGGGCCACCGAGTCCGCGCGTTTCTATCGCGTGGTGCTCGTGAAAGACCCCGCCACGCTGACGGTCGGGGCCGTCGTGCTCCGGGGTGATCTGGTGACGACGAACGGCAACCAGGTCCGGATCTCCGGCAACGTCCGCGCCGGATCGGTGACGATCGTCTCGCCGGCCCCGGTGACCGTCGACCTCTTGACCCGGCGGATGA
Organism: Verrucomicrobiota bacterium; assembly: GCA_038226425.1. Taxonomy (GTDB): domain Bacteria; phylum Verrucomicrobiota; class Verrucomicrobiia; order Limisphaerales; family UBA9464; genus CAIVQB01. The sequence goes on along the minus strand of JBBRQL010000183.1, from coordinate 3,224 downwards.
CCGGCTCGGGCACGGTCAGCGGTCCGGGCGGGACCGTGATGCGGGGCGCGTTCGACGCCGACCTGACCGATGGGAGGCTCCGGTTCGGCGGCGGCGATCCGGACCTCTTCCACCTCGGGGAGTTCCTGGCGATCGACCCGACGGCGCTCACGCTCGACCTCGCCACCGGCGCCTTCGACGGCACGGGCGTGGTCTCGGTGAAGCTGCCGGCGGCCGACGGCTCCGCGCCTTCGACGGCCCTGAGCGGCTTTGCCAACGAGGCGGTCCTCGACGGCACCTTCGACCGGGCGGCGACGTCGGACGCGATGCGCTTCGACGGCACGGCCAGCTACCGCGGGGTCGCGCTACGGGGCAGCGGCGAGATCCAGGTTGCGCCGGGGACGTTCTCGCTCTCGGGCGAGCTGCGGATCCCGGGCGCGACGGACCGGACGTTCTCGTTGGAAGCCGGGACGATGGCGCTCATCCGCAAAGCGGACGGCACCGCGGAGTTCGCGCTCGGCGGACAATCCGCGCTCTCGCCCCCCGGTGTCGGGCGGCTCGTCGGCACGATGGATATCGCCGGCGCCTTCTCGCTGGAATGGAAAGGGCCCGCTGAGCTCGAGGCCCTGAAGTTCGCCGTCTTCTCCATCAAGCTCCAGCGCGCTGGCACGCCGGGGGCCGTCGCCGCGCTCGGCTTCAACGGCCGGCTCGCCATCCCTCAGGTCGGCGGCACGGAATTGGCGGGGATCATCGGGGCCGACGGCTCGATGACCCGCCTGACCTCGTCGGCGACGCTCCAACTCGGGCCATTGAGGATCCGTCCGCCTATGGCGGCCGGGGGGCCGGTGCCGGTGCTGACCCTGCTGAGGTCGGATGCGACGGGCAGCACGTTACAGGTCCAGGGCGAGTTCCTCACCCCGGCGGAGAACGGGACCGAACCGGTCCTGGTGAGCGGGGAACTCGTTCTCGGCGCGGGTGCGACCGGACCGGAGATCCGGTCCCTGCGGGTGAGCAACAGCGTCCCGGTCGTACGATGGGTCCTTCCCCGCCAGATCAGCGTCACCGACTTCGCTCTGGGGCTCAGCTACACGAACGCAGGCTTCGAGGCGCGGATGCGCGGCGATCTCCGCCTCGCCGCCCGGCCTGGCCGGCCCGTCACCCTGGCCCTCGACGCCGCTCTCTCGGTCGCTGTCGACGACCCTTCGGACATCGGGTTCGACGCGACCATCGGCATCCAGAAGCTGGGCCTGTTCGAGAAGGTGTACCTGTCGGACGCAAAGTTCCGGATCCAGGTCGCCAGCAAACCGGCCTCCGGCGCTCTCTCGCTGATCAACGGCATGGCGGGGTTCTTCCCGAAGTTCGCCGAGACCAACGTCCCGCCGTTGCTGCAACGGAGCGATTTCACCCTGTTCGCCAGCAACGTCGGCGCGAGCGTCGCGCTTTCGGAAGCCGGGATGGCCCTGGTGCTGACCAACGGCGCGCTGCAACTGCCCCTGCTGTTCACCAACCAGCCGGCCGGGCTCTGCCCCGAGAACTCCTCCGGCACCTCGGTCGCCCTCGGGAGGGACACGACCATCACGGTCGATATCGCCGGACCCCGGCCCTCGGACCTCACCGTCCGGGCCGTGGGTTCGCTCCAGTTCGTCAACATCGCGTTGTTGCCCCAGCAACACGGGCTCGCCGCGGAACTCTGCCGGGCGTCCTTGGTCTTCCCGGCGGACCACCTGCCGTACCTGACCAACCTCCAAGGCGTCGTGGTCTTCCCGTTCCCGCAAGGCGAGACCAACCGGGTCGACCTGGTCGACGGCGCGTGGGGCCTTGATGGCTTGCCCACGGGCAAGCTCGTGCTGACCTCCGGGCTGAAGGTCTTCGACAAGGATGGGCTGAAGTTCTCGCTGCTCGGCCGCGGTGCCGGTGCCGGCTCCTGCACCAACGGGTTCTCGCTGACGGCGCTTCCCGAACCCGGCAGCCCCATCCCCACCTTGGTGATGGAAGGGTCCACCGAGCTCGTGCTCCCGGCCGATCTGGTGACGGGGGTGGGCGGCGATTCCGTCCGCAGCGTGACGTGCGCCACGCTCCGCATGGCCCGGCAAGCGCCGTTCTTGCCGAGGCTCGACGTGAAGACGGTGCAGATCGGCGGCACCTTCCATCTCGGCGGACGGAACGGGTTCCTGCTCACCAACGCGGTGCTCGCCATCGACAACTTCGACAACCTGTTTACGCCGTCGCCGGCGGAGCCGTTCGTCGTCACCGTGGACGGCACGCTGATGGTCGCGGACGGTCCGTCCTTCTCGCTGAAGGCCGGTCGGCTCACGCGCACCGCCGCGGACCAGCCGCCGAAGTTCTCGCTCGGCGGGCTCGGCTACAGCGACAGCGGGTTCCAGCTCGCGCAACGGCTGCCGGTGCGGGTGACCTCGGCGACGTTCGGGTTCAAGGACACGAACCAACCGCTCTCCCGTCTGTTGCAGCCGTCGAACGTCGAGCTGAAGTTCAGCGGATCGGTGGCGTTCCCGGCGGCGGAGGACAAGTTGTTCGAGGGCACGTTCACCGACCTCAGGGTGACGGCGACGCCGGAAGGCAAGCCGGTGCTCGAGGACATCGACGGGTTCTCCATGCTGATCGGCGGCATGAAGCTCCCGCCCATCACCGACATCGGCGGCGCCCTTTTGGTGAGCGGTCTCTCCAAGGCGGCTTCGGCGCCACGGGGCGGCGCGGCGCCCGCGGGTGTGTTCGGCGGCGATGTGGGCGACCTGTTCATGACGGGCACCGTCGAGGGCAGCTACCAAGGCCACAAACTGAAGCTCCTGCTGGCGCTCAGGACGACCGGGATCGTCGGCGCCTGCTTGGACATCAATGCCGGCGAGGTCGGCATCCCCATCGACGGCGGCTATCTCGGCGGTGTGCTCCTGACCGGTGCCAAGGGCGGCATGGCGTTGGGGCAAGGCTTCATCGAGCCGTGCGCCTTCACCGCGTACATCGGGCCCGACGGGAAGCCGAAGCCCGGGGTGACCGAACTCCCGAAGATCGCTCTCTCGTGGGAGACGCTCCGGCAGAAGCTCAAGGAGACGGAGGCGTACGCCGCGCGGTTCCGGGCCGCCACCGCGCGACTAGCAGCCTGTCGGACTTAGCTCAAGTTTGCTGGGATTAGTGGTGAGGGTAGCGGCTCTGGCGGCTGGGGAGAAGTGCGGCGGACAACTGGGGGCGGTTTCTGGTCGGCGGTCGGTGGGTGTCCGTTCCAGGTCTTT
>JBBRQL010000182.1:0-8778 GCA_038226425.1 Verrucomicrobiota bacterium | reverse complement strand
CGGCGTCGCCGGCCGTCACCGCTGCGATGCTCAAGGTGGCGAGTGTCTGGCCGTTGATGGCGACGCCGCCCTTGCGCCATTGGTAGGTCGGCGTCGGGTCGCCCGAAGCTGCGACGCTGAACTGGGCCGCTTGACCGGGGTTCAGGGTCAACCCTGTCGGTTGCCCCGTGATGCTCGGCGTCGTCGTCGGCACGACCGCGGGAGCTTTGACAGCGTCGATCGCGGCGCGGAAATCAGCGACCGGGAACGATGTCTGGCCGTATCCGCGACGGCTGTAGAGCAGTTGCCACGGTTTGTGGCTCGGCGAGTTGGTGACGCCGTTGATGATGGCGAAGATGGGCTGGCCGTCGGTGGCGATGCGGTTCGCGAGCGCTCGGTTGAAGTCTTGGAGGACCAGGTCGAGCTTGGCGCGGGTGACGAAGTTCTGCGTCTGGGCCTCCTGCCCGGACTGGAGGTTCACGCCCACGTGCACGACCGGGAGCCCGGCGGGGTTGCCGTTCCGCGAGGCGTACCATTCGTCGACGCCCGACAGAAGCTGCGGCGCGGCGGCCTGGCAGAACGGGCACCACCAGGCGAACCAATCGAGCACCACGATCTTGCCGGCGAAATCCGTGAGCTGGACCGGCTTCCCGGTGGCGCGGTCGACGAGGGAGAAGTTCTCCACCACCGAACCGACGGTGTAGAGCGCGGCGCGGGCGGGCAGGGAAGCCCCGCACAACGCCGCGGCGAACAGGATACGGATGAGGAACGTTTTCATGGGATCAAAACTCCGCTCCGTAGGCCACCTGGACGGCGCCCCACGTGCGGTCTTTATAGAGGTTCTGGAAGAAGGCTGTGCCGATGCCGGCGGGCTGGTAATCGGTGAAGTAGGGCGCGACGAAGACCTTGAAGGAATGGGGTCCCCAGACACGACGGACGCCGAGGCCGACCTGCCAGGAATCGAGGCCCGGCGCGGCGCTGGAGAAGAGCGAGTTCTCGATCTCGCCGGAATCGTGGTAGTATCTGCCCGAGACCTCGACCTGCCATCCGTCCGCCGGTTCGTAGGCGACGGTCCCGCCGAAATAGTGCGCCTCGAAGGTCGGGCGTTCCTGCGTGTACCCGCCGAAAGCGCGCACCACCCAGCGCTCGTCCACGGCGATGTTCAGCGAGCCCTGATAGCCGAGCCGCTGCTCGCGGTTGGTGGTGTCGGAGAGCCGGAACTCGTTGAGCACCCGGATCCGGCGGGTGAGGACGTTCTCGAACGCGAGGTGGTACGACGCCGTGTAGAGGTCGGGACGGCTGCGGCTCAAGCCGATGAAGTCGATCTCGTATCCGGGCGCGGTCCGGTCGTGGGAATAGCCGATGTCGCCCTGCACGAAACCGGCGGCCGGCAGGTATTCCCAGCGCAGCCCGAAGCTGATGTTCTCGCCTTTCGGGGCCGCCGGCACGTACCCGGGCAAGGTGGCGAACTGCTGGCGATAATATTCGTTCAGCCATGCCGAACGGTAGTCGGTGAAGCCTTCGTAGAGGCCTCCGGAGACGAGCAACGTGAGCGGATCGAGCAGCTTGGCCCGGCCGCCCAACCCGCCGGAGACGCGGCGTTCCTCCACGGAGGTCGGCGAGCCCAGGAAATCGAAGTCGACCGGTTGGTAGCTGAGACCGTAGGTGTTGTAGGCGCCGCTCGCGGTCACTTCGTAGCCGGTCCGCTTCTGGGTGTAGCCGAACGAGCTCTGCGTGATCTGCACGTCCGACGCGAAAAGCCCCTCGAAATCGGTCTGGACCTGGTGGGTCACCGGCGCACCGGTGCCGGCAGCGGTCCCCGCGACGACCGACGATGATGCGTCCGCACCGATTGCGCTCGGAGCTGCCCAGATGAGCGCGGCACATGCTCCGCCGCGCACGAGGCCCGGGATGTGGCAGGTCGGTTTCATGGTTTCTTCGCTCCCAGTCCGTCGATGACCTGGCGCAGCTTCTCAGCGCCCTCGAAGCCGGCCTTGCGATAGACCACCTCGAACACCGGTTGCGCCGCGGTCCCGCGCGTGCCGTCCACGACCACGAGGTACGGCAGGCCGGTGCCGCCGAACTTCTTCAAGGTCGCTCCGTCCTGGTCGTCCACCACGAGGCTCGGGCCGTGCTTCTTCACGAAAGCCGCGGTCAGCTTCGCCTCGTCGGGCTCGACGTTCACCGAGATCACCTGCACCGGGACGCCGTTCGGGTTGCCGCCTTTGGCCGCATAATGCATTTGGATCTGCTTCTCGACCAAGGGAGCGGACTTGGCGCACGGCCCGCACCAGTAGGCGAAGAAATCGAGCACCACCACCTTGCCGGCGAAGTCGGAGAGCTTGACCGGGGCACCGCCCCCGAAGGTCTTGAGCTCGAAGGTCGGCGCTGGCGCGGCCGATGCGGTCCAAAGTCCGGCGATGGCGACGAAGGCGGCCAAAGCGCCGTGGTATCGGGATGTGGGTCTCATGCGAGGTCGGGCTGGAGTTTTCAGCGGCAAGAGGTGCAACCCGCGGCCGAGGCTCCGCCGGTGGCCGCGGCACCGGTCTCGATCTGGCTCAGCACCTTCGAGTGGTAGCCCGACACCGACGCATCGGAGAACTGCATGTTCGGCCGCGACACGAGCCGCTGCTGATGCACGGGTATGGCGCAACCGGTCAACAGACCGGCCGCCAGCAGCGCCGTCCAGCACGGGATGGCGGCGGCTCGGGAACGAAGAGAAGGGCGATCAGGTTCAGTGCTCATATCCAGTGTCGTGTGGTCGAGAAACGGACTCCGGCCTTACAACGATCTCAAAGCCGCTGCGGACGCACATACCCGGCAAGCGTCTCGGGCGCCGTGGTGGACAAGGCGACATAGCGCCGGGTCCCGTGGGACCACGCCGCGGTGTTCCATGGGCCGACCTGGGCGAATATCGGCGCTTGTTCCGGCGCGGTGCGCTCGGCATCCGGCAACGCCGACCGGTCCACGCTGACGATGTGGATGACCTGGCCGTCGTCCTTGGCGATGAAGCACACCAGCATCGCCCGGTGGCCCTGCCACTCGAACACTTTGCAGCCATAGGTCTGGCTGGTCGCGAGGTCTGCCGGCACTTCGATCCGGGCATGGTCGGGTTGCTCGGCGGCCCATTGCTGGATTTTCGGGAAACTCGACTCGGGATAGTCGAAATCATGCTTCCATTGCTCCGACAGGAACTTCGCCGCGGCCTTCCGGAGATCGCCCGGGACATCTTGCGCCGCGCTCGCTTCGGCGACTTGGCCGTCGGCCTCCCCATCGTCCGCCTCCCGGAACACCGCCACGCCCAGCATCCCGACCCCCATCGCGGCCAACGCCCATAGGAAGGGACGTCCCCGCTTCTGCTTTTGCGGCGGCCCGGGCATCGCGTGGACAGGAGCAAGACGGCGCCGACCGGCGAGGATCGCGTCCTTGAGGTCGGCAGGCGGTTCGATGGAGCGGAGCTTTTGCGCCACGACCGCGTCGAACGACCGCGTCTCCGCCAACCATGAGGCAAGCACGCCGTCGGTCTCGGCAAGGCCGAGCGCCTCGGCGACCTGCGGGTCGTGCGTCGGCAACGGGCCCGGGGGGCATGCGCCGAGGATGAACTGGGCCTGGGTTCGGTTCATATCATGAAAAGGGGTGCTCACCGGGCCTTGGCCTGGAAGAAAGGGATGACCTTCCGGTCTTCCTCGGACAACAACGCCGCGAGGTGCCGCCGGAGCTCGACGCGTCCGCGCGACAGGCGGGACATCACGGTGCCGATGGGGATCCCGAGCGCTTCCGCGATCTCCGAGTAGGAGAAGCTCTCGAGGTAAAAAAGACTGAGCGGCGCGCGGTAGTTCTCTTCCACCTGCGCGAGCGCCTGCATCACGAGCCGTCCGTCGAGATGCCCCACGTCCGCCGGGTCGACGACCGGCAGCTCGGACTCCACCTCTTCCAGGTCGTGGTGCGGGAACCGGATCGTCCGGCGGTTGCCCCGCAGAAACTCGCGGTACAGCGTCGTGAAGAGCCACGCCTTGACCTTCGTGGGGTCACGGAGCTCGGTGCCGTGCTGGAGCCAGCGGTAGAAGGTCTCCTGGGTGAGGTCGCTCGCCGGAGCCACGCTGCCCGTGAGGCTCAGGGCGAACCGGTAGAGCGGAGCGTAGAACTCCGCCACCACCGCATCCATGTCCTGTTCCGTCACGTCCATCCGAGCCTTGGAGGGTTCATCCTATTCCAGTTTTTCCGTCTGGAAAGTGCCGTCCGCACCGTCGATTCGATCCGAAGTGGCGGACACCTGACCGACGGTAGCGCAGAGTTGCACTCTGCTGTTCCGCGGATTTGCAATCCGCAGACGCCACTTGTGCCCAGGCGCATGGGTCTTTCCTCACGCCTTGCCGAGTCCAACTCGGCGACACGGCAGAATGCAATTCTGCGCTACGTCTGCCCGCCACGTCTGATCGCCCCCTCACCGCGTCCACTCAAGCCAGCGGCCGAAGAGCCGGCGCACGCCCGGCGTGAGGCGGGTGCGGTTGTAGGCGTCGCCGCATTGGCGGATTGCTTCGGCCAAGGTCGGGTAGGGATGGATCACGCTCGCGAGCTTCCCGAGCCCGATGCCGCCGGCCATCGCCACCGCGACCTCGCCGATCAGGTCGCCGGCATGAGGCGCCACGATGGTCGCGCCGACGATCCGGTCCGTCCCGCGCGCCACGAGGATCTTCACGAAGCCTTCGCGCTCGCCCTCCGTCACCGCGCGGTCCACCTCGGTCAAAGGGCGGACGAATTGGTCCACCGCCACACCGCGCTCCGCCGCCGCGCGCTCGGACAAGCCCACGTGCGCGAGCTCCGGCTCGGTGTAGGTACACCATGGGATGGTCAGCGCGCTCGCCTTCTTGCGGCCGAAGAACAACGCGTTCTGGATCACCGTGCGCGCCGCGAAATCGGCCGCGTGCGTGAACTTCGCCGCCATGCACACGTCGCCCGCCGCGAAGATCCGCGGGTTCGTCGTGCGCAGACGGTCGTCCACCTCGACGCCGCTGCGGTCGTCATAGCGCACCCCGACGTCCTCCAACCCGAGCCCGCGCACGTTCGGCGCGCGGCCCACCGCGACCAGGATCGCGTCCACCTCGGTCGTCGAGACGACATCGCCGCAGCGGTGGCGGAGGAGACGGCCGCCGGACCGGGCCTCGACGTTCTCCAACTTCGTGCCGAGGCAAAGCCTCACGCCGTCGCGGACCAACGCCGTCTGCACCACGGACGCCGCGTCGGCGTCCTCGCGCGACAGCACGTGGCCGGCCTGCTCGAACAAGGTGACTTCCGCGCCCAGGCACGCGAAGGCCTGAGCCATCTCGCATCCGATCGGTCCGCCGCCGAGCACGGCGAGACGTGCCGGCAACGTGGTGAGCGAGAAGAGCGTCTCGTTGGTGAGGAACCCGGCCTCGGCCAGGCCCGGGACCGCTGGCACGTGGGCCCGCGCGCCGCTGGTGATGACCGCGCGCTTGAACTTCAGCCGCGTCGCGCCGACCGCGACCGTCGAGCTGTCCACGAAACGGCCTTCTCCCAGGAACACGTCCACGCCGAGGTCGCGGAACCGCGCCGCCGAATCGTGGTGGCCGATGCCCGCGCGGACCGCGCGCACCCGCTCCATCACCGCCGCGAAATCCACCGAGGTCCCCGCGGGCACGCGGATGCCGAAACGTCCCGCGTCGCGCACCGCCGCCGCGGCACGCGCCGCCCGGAGCAGCGTCTTGCTCGGCACGCAGCCGTAGTTGAGGCAATCGCCGCCGAGCAGGTGCTTCTCGACGAGCGCGACCTTCGCGCCCAATCCCGCGGCGCCCGCGGCGGTGACGAGCCCGGCGGTGCCGCCGCCGATCACGACGAGGTTGTAACGGCTGGCTGGCGTGGGGTTGACCCAGTCGGCGGGACGGACCTGCGCGAGCAGCGCGGCGTTGTGGGCATCGGCGGGAAGAAGATCCATGTGGAGGAGGGGAGGAAGGACGTCGGACAGCGGCTAGCTGAGCTTCTCGGCCAAGGCGCGTTTGGCCACGCGGGTGACATAGACGGTGACGATGACGGTGGCCAGCAGCCCGACGCCGTAGAAGACCCATTCGACGGTCGTGCGCTCGCGATGGACCGGGCCGCCCCGCAATAGCGCGGTGCCGAGCAACGAGCCGATGTACACGTAGAGGACCGTGCCCGGCAGCATCCCGATCCAGGAGGCGAGCACGAAGTCGCGCAGGCGCACGCGGGACACGCCGAGGCCGTAGTTCAGCAGGCTGAACGGGAACAGCGGCGACAACCGCAGCAGGCCCACGATCTTCCAGCCTTCGCGTCCGATGGCGTCGTCGATCGCTTGGAACCGCGCGTTGTCGCCGATCCGCCGGGCGACCCAGTCGCGGGCCAAGAAGCGGCCGATGAGGAAACTGGCCGTCGCCCCGAGCGTGGCCCCTGCCGAGACGCACAGCGCTCCGAGGCCCACGCCGAAGATGGCGCCGGCACCGAGCGTGAGCAGCGACGCCGGCACGAAGCACACGCAGGCCAGCACATAGGCCAGCACGAACACCACCGCGCCCCACGGGCCCAGCGACCGGAACCAGTCCAACGCTTCCGGAAGCGCTTGCAGCAGCCCGAAGTGCCGCACCGCCCACGCGCCCAAGGCAAGGGCCGCGGCCGGCAGGGCGAAACGTAGCCAGCCCCCGGTGCGGTCCGAGCGGGACGCCGAGCGCGGCGAGGGATCGTTGGTGGAAGGAGAGTCCATGAGAGGTCCTGTGTGGGTGAAGTTGGCCGGGCCGGCGTGATCGCGCAGCCTTACTTGCCGTTGAGCGACCAATCGTAGTCGGTGAACCGCAACTTCAGGCCGCCGGCGCGGACCTGCTTGGCTGCCGCCTCGGGCAGGAACGGCGCGACGAACTCGGGCACCGTCTTGCCGCCGGCGGTGAAGTCTTCGCCGAACCATTTGAAGATGGGCGACAGCCAGAGAGTGCTCGTCGCGGCGTCCACGCGGTTCTTCGCGGTCTGCGCGAGGAAGACCCGCGCCTGGTCGTCCAGCTGCGCCGCCAGCTTGTCCCCGGTGTAGGGTTCGCTCCGCAGCGGCGGGCAGCTCTTCGCCGCGCAGACCATCGCGAAATGAGCGCGCGGGTCGGGGTATTTGGCGCGGATGATCTTGTGCTCGAGTTCGTCCAGCGTGAATACGCGGCCCCATGCGCGGACGACCTCCTGTTTCCACGGTCCTTTGATCAGCCCGCCGATCTGCTTGATGCTCGAGACCGGGTGGTGGTCGGCGATCAGCTTGAGCGTGGCCGCGTTGTAGAGGTTGAGCAGGAAGGCCAGCCGCGCCGGCTCGGGCCACGTCTTGAACTCGGCCTCGGGCACCGCCGCGAGCGCTCCAAGATAATCGGCGAGCCCGGTCGGCGCGGCTTTCAGAGCGGCGTAATCGACCACGCCGTTCGTGACGCGGGCCGCGAGCACCTGCCCGAAGGCGGCGTGGGCCGGGTCGAAGCCGGTGGCGCGACCGGTGGTGGCGAGGAGCAGCAGAAGCGTGGAGGACAGGAATAGTTTCATGGACGAGCGATGGTGGCGCTGGCGGAGCATCCCGGTTCCGGGTGCGATTTCCAACACGCCTTACAGAGCCTCCCGGTCCGGATCTTATTCCCGCGTCCGTTGGAATATCGGGCGTCCCCGGGGCTCTCACCTGTGCCGGTCGTCCAGAAGCGCCCGTTGCCCCACCTATCATGCCTTGCCTGTTGCCGGTCCCGAGCCCCTGCGCCACCGCCCCGTTCTTGGGCGAGACCCTCGTCGTCATCCCGGCGCTCGACGAAGCAGCGTCGGTGGAAGCCACCGTCCGGCGATGGCTAGCCTTGGGCGCGGCCCGGGTCCGCGTGGTGGACAACGGCAGCACGGACGACACCGCGGGCGCGGCGCGGAAGGCCGGCGCGGAGGTCATGGCCGAGCCGGTGCGTGGTTATGGCGCAGCCGCCTGGCGCGGGCTCCAGGACTGGCCGGAAGATTGCCGTTGGGTGCTCTTCAGCTCCGCCGACGGGAGCGACCGGCTCACGGCGGACGAAGCGGCCGCGTGGCAAGCGGCGGTGGACGCGGGCGCGGACCTCGTGCTGGGCGACCGCACCTCCCATCCGGCCTCCCGGGCGCAGCTCAAGGCGCTGCAGCGGCTCGGCAACGCGGTGACCTGCGCCGCGTTGCGGCTGGGTTGGGGCCGGCGTTTCATGGACATGGCGTCCCTGCGGCTGGTGCGGCGCGAGACGATGACGGCGATGCGGCTGGCGGATCGCGCGTTCGGCTGGAACGTGGAGATGCAGGTGCGGGCGCTGGAGCTCGGCTGCCGGATCGTCGAGCTGCCGGTCGGCTACCATCCTCGCACGGCCGGCGAATCGAAGATCTCCGGCAGTTGGCGGGGCGCGCTCCGCGCCGGTCCGGGCATCCTCGCGATGATCGCGCGCCTGTTGCTGTGGCGCCTGGGATCCGGCCGTCGGTCGCGGGCCGATGCCGCTGCGCGCACGCAGAAGGAATGGACCCTGCGAGCCGGTTGACCCAGATTGTCACGTGCGACCCGCCGGCGACCCATCCACCGCGTCCGGCCCCCCGGGCCGGCTCGTCCATCTGGCCGGCCTGGTGAGCTGTGCCGCTTGGGCCGCCCTCACATGGCGCAGCCAGGACGACGACGATCCGGGCAAGCTGGCCTGGTGGCTCGCGGCGCAGGCCGTCGGTTGGCTGATGCTGGCCGCCGTGGCGTTTCTGGGCCGTGGCGGGCTAGGCCGGCCGGCTGTCCTCGGTTGGGCCTTGTGCTTCCGGCTTTGCGGCCTTTTCGCG
>JBBRQL010000181.1:0-8794 GCA_038226425.1 Verrucomicrobiota bacterium | reverse complement strand
GGATGGGAAGCCTTCCCCCTCACCCTGACCCTCTCCCTCCGGGAGAGGGGAAAGCCGCCGGATGTCGTCGGTGCATCGGTCGCCGGTCCGGCCAGTTCCGATCCGGGGACCACTCCCGCGGCATCGCTCCGCGGGTGTCCGTCACTTCGGATCGCACCCCGCGTTTCGTCACGTGATCGCCACTGTCGGAGGACCGGGGAACCGGTCGACGACCAGACGCTGGCCCACGATATCCGGCCGCACCCCGCCGACAAGGCGGTCCGGCCTGTCGAGGTCGCGATCGGGCAGGTCCCGGTCCCACGCGTCTCGGCTGGCGGCCTCCGGCCTTGGAGAGCGACTTCGCGGTCGCGCTGCAGACGCCCTAGGCATCGCCATGGGTTTGCGCTTCCGGAGCACGAGCGCGCCGGTCGAGCTAAGCTTGCCCGTGCCGGACCCCACGCGGCCGGCGGACTCCGACCCCGCGGCCGGCGGTGTCCGGGAGACGCCGCGCGTGGCGCCTCCAGATTGCTGTGCCCAGCAACAGGCAGGCGGTCGCGACCGAGGTGGCCATCGGCTCCGGCACGGCCACCGTTCCCCCGAAGGTGAGATCATCCGCGACCCAAAGGCCACCGCTGTAGGGGCCGGCACCGGCGACGCGGTCGATCTCATAGCCGGTGATGCCCGACAGCGAGGTGAACGCGCTCGTGTCGAGGAGGCGCATCGTGCCGTCGGTCAGGGTGAGAGTGGCCGAGCCGAGCACGTTGACGCCGTTGAGGGCCTTGACGGTCACGGAAGTGGGTCCGTTCGCATTGGCGCCGGCCCCGAGGTCGGCCCGGGCGAAAGCGATGCTGGTGAGCGTCTGCGTGGTGGCGAGTTTGAGGGCGTTGTTTCCGAAAGCGTTGAAGATCCCGTAGTGGCCTGATCCCGGTTGGATGAACGGACGGGAGCCGCCGGTGTTGTTGAAGGATTCGACATATTGGTCGCCCACGACATAGAAGTCGGTCGAGTTGAACGACACCCCGCTGATGGTCGGACTGTTGCCGTTGGCGACGCTCAACTGAGCGTAGGTGGTCGTCGCGGGCTCCGCGGAGAGGTTGTCGAAATTGATGAACACCGCGGCACGGGTCGGCAGGGCGGAGAGGAGCGGCCAGGCGGCCAGCATGAGGAGGCGGGCGGGGTTCTTCAGGAAGGGTGACGGGTTCATGAGTGTCAGAGGCAGATCCATCGCCGGAGCCGGTGCGGCGACCGTGAACCAGTTCACGGTTGCGCCGCCGGACCGGTCCTCGATCGGCCGTCACCCAGGGATTCAGGGAACGCCGTCGGCCGATTACAGAGAATCGTCTCCTCGGTGCGAAGTTTCCCGCGGAGAGTCTGAGCCGGAACCATGCAGATGGAACAGACGCCGACGAAGGGGACAGAAAGCCGGGAGGCGGGAATTTGAACTGCGGATGAAAAGGGATCGGGCTACCAAAAAGTGGGGGCTGTGCGGGTCGGCAAAAGCCCGGGTCGCCCTTGCTGGTCGCTTCGTTTCCTTCGTTCCCTTGGGTTCAAAAGAATGGTTCCGGCTGAGCGGGCGTGCATCGCTGGCGGCTCAACGCCCACGAACCGGCCACGAAAGCCCCGCGGCCGACAGCGCTTGGCGGACTGCTTCCGGATCGAAGAGGTCGAGGCGGCCGTCCCGCCAGACGACGCCGACGCTCCGGCCGTCGGGCATGAACCGCAGCGCGCCCGCGAGTCCGGGCGCTTGAGGCGACTCGAAGACGGCCAGGTCGGTGCCGTCGGCCGTGGAGACGAGATGCAGGCGGTCGTCGCGGACCACCGCGGCGGTGCGGCCGTCCGGCGCGAGCGCGAAGGTCGTGATGTTGCCCGCTGCCGGTCCGGAGAGCCGAGCGCGCGGCCGCCAGGTGGCCGTGTCCCACAGGATGCTCTCGGTCTGCCCGTTGGAGGTCATGGCGGTCTGGCCGTCTCGGCTCCACGCCGTCTCGCCGAATGCCATGCCGGGAAGTTCGGCGAGGACCGAGCCGTCAGCGACGCGATGGACACGCATCCTCTGCGCGGCAGCCTCCGGGCCGGAACCCGAGCAGTTGACGAGCAGCCGGTCCCCGTCCGGGGCCAGCGCGCCGGCATAGACACCGGGCACCTTCCAGCGTCCCAAGGTCCGCAGACTTTCGCCGATACGCTCGACCACCTTGACCTGGTCGCCGCCGATGTCGACGAGGACGAAGCGCCGGCCATCGGGCGAATGATCGCACATGGTGAGGCCACGCTCCGGATCGAGCTGGACCGGCGGCCCGAAGCGCGGACCGCCGTCCGGCCCCGTCTCGATCGCTTGGAGCCACATGCCGGTGCGGGTGGAGGCGTGGACCACGTTCCGGCCTCCGTCCGTGAAGGCCACGGTCGTGAAATCCCCGCCCCGGGTTCCGCCGTGGTCCGTTTCCGCCAACGACCGGCCGCTCGCCGTGTCGCGCAGCACGAGATGGCGGCCGTGGCTGGAGACGGCCCGGTGCCCGTCCGGGCTGAAATCGAGGCAGCAGTTGTTGAATACCCCGCCGTACCCGCCGGGATGCGGAGGCAGCAGGACGCGGATGCCGGTCGGCGGGATCGTCCGCCAGCGGGTTGCCATGCCGTCCACCGAGGCTGTCACGAAGGCGTCGCCTTCCGGCAGGGTGGCGACCGGCGACTTGCCGAAGCCGTCGATCGTCGTCTCCTCGCGGCCGAGGACGCGGTCCAAAAGGTGCAGCTTGGTGCCATGCCCCCGCATCGCGAGGATCGAGTCGTGGCCGAGGAAACTGAGCTCGTTGGGGTCGAGCATCGGAGAATGGAACCGGTTGGAGAGCCCGCCGTCGGGCACCCGCCGTACCTCGATCATGCCGTCCTCCAGGCTCACGGCCAGCAGGCCGCTGTCGCCGGACCAGGCGATCGAGCTGGGCGAGCTGCCCAAGGTGAGACGCTGCGCCCGCTTCAACGACGGTGCCTCCAACACGAACACCGTGCGGGAGGTCGGGTCCGCGGTGCAGATGGCGGCGATCTGGCGGCCATCGGGCGAGAACTTGACCCGGTTGAAGCGTTCGCCGTCGGCCCAGCGGGCCACTTCGGTGCCGTCCGCCACCCGGTGCAACGACAGACCCCGCTCCGGCAGGCCGATCACCAGCAGCGCCCCTTCGGGGCTGAAATCGTAATCGTCGTTGAAAGCCGGGACGCGCTGCGGGCCGCCGGGCGATGGACGGTCCCGCAAGGTCAGGAACGGTCGCGGCTCGCCGATCCGCCATACCCGCAAGGTGTCGTCGAAGAAGCGCTCCATGGCGTGCGTGCCGTCGGGGCTGATGCGGATCAGGCCGGCTGCGTTGGTCCCCGGTGAAACGACCCGGCCCAAGAGGTCGGTCCCGCCCCAACGGCGGAAGACCGCCGGTTCATGTCCTTGTCCGGTGGCGTCGTCCGCCTCGAAACCGAGGACACGGGTGGTGGCATCGAACGCCATCTCTCCGGGCACCTCGGGCGAGACCTCCCAGCGCTCCATCGGCTGGATGTCCGATGTCATCACCGCGGCGATGCCCTCGACGCGGAGATCCGCGCCGGGACGGATGCTCGTCGCCTCGACGAGCGCGGCCAGCGCTTGCGCACGCCGGCCCGGCTGGGTCGTCCGGAGCACGGCCCGGGCCTCGGCCAAGCGGGCTCCGCGGAGAAGTTCGCGCGATCGCGCTTCGGCCTGCTGCGCGCGGCGCAGCGACCGCTGGATCATCACGACCGCGAGAGTCGAGCCTACGGCCAGCGTCGTGATGAGCACCCAGACCGCCGCGAGGGCGGGACGCCGTCGGCCCCAGCGCAAGAACCGGTCAAGCGCCGAGGCCGGCCGGGCGAGGATCGCCTCTCCGTCGAGGAAACGGCGCAGATCATCGGCGAGTGCGGCGGCGCTGGCATAGCGCCGGGCCGGGTCGCGTTCGAGGCATCTGAGGCAGATGATCTCCAGGTCGCGAGCGACCGCGGGCGCGAGCAGCCGGGGCGAGGGCGGTCCCGAGTTCTCGACGAGCGCGATCAGCGCGCCCGGAACGGCGCCGGCGAAAGGCGTCCGCCCGGTCAACAACTCGAAGAGCACCACCCCGAGCGCATAGATGTCGCTGGCGACCGAAAGCGCGGCGCTCCCCGCGCGCAACGCTTCGGGCGCGAGATAGTGCGGCGTCCCCAAGATGCCGCTGGCGGCGGTCAGGTCGCCGCCGGCCTCCAGCTGGGCTGCCAGCCCGAAGTCCGCCAGCTTGGGTTCGTCGCCGTCGAGCAGGATGTTGGACGGCTTCAGGTCGCGGTGCAGCACGCCCTGGTCGTGCGCGTGGGCGAGGGCGAGGGCGACCTTGCGTAGGAGCGAAGCCGCTTCCCAAGAAGCGAAAGGCCGTCCACGGAGCCGCCGCGCGAGATCGCCGCCCTCGATGTAGTCCATCGAGAAGTAGAGCTGGCCGTCGGCCCTGCCGAAGTCGTGCACGGCGACCAGGTTCGGATGCCGCAGTCGCGCGGCCGTCTGCGCCTCGCGGAGAAAACGCAGCTCGAAATCGCCGCCTTTGCCGACGTTGCCCATCACCTTCAACGCCACGATCCGTCCCAGCCCGATCTGGCGCGCCGCATAGACCCGCCCCATGCCGCCCCGGCCCAGCTCTTCCAAGATCTCGTAGGGACCGATGCGCTCGGGCAGGTCGGGGTCCCCGGACGGCCGGGGCGGCGGGCCGACGGCCGGGGTGCCCGCGCCATCGACGGCGGCATCGTTCAACAGATGCGCGCCGGCGCAGCGCAGGCAGACTCCGCCGCTCCAGAAGGGCGACGCGACCGAGCTCCCGCACCGGGCGCAACCGGGCGGGGGAGTCTGAGGGGAGGGGGCAGCGGCATCCATGAGAGGCTTTGACCGGGGATTCGGGGATCGGCATGCCCCGATTGCACAGTTTCGCCGTCCCCCGGTCAGCGCCGCAACACTGCGAGCAGATGCCGCAGCTCCTCGTTGATCTCCGAGGCGTCCCGCACGGTCGCGGCGACGGCGAGGCGGACGAGCTCGGCGTACCGCTGGTTCAACCGGTGGACCCAGACCGCCACGTTGGTGCGCGACGTGCCCAGCGCCAAGGCGGCCTGGTCATATTCCCCGCGCGAGGGCGTCGCGCTGAGGAAGGGCTTCAGCACCGCGAACCGGCGCGCGCGGTCCGGTCCGGTCTGCTCTTGCTCGAGTTGCCGGAGCGCGGTGCCCAGGAGCGTCAACGCCCAGCTCGTGTCGAACAGGTCCGCCGGGTCGGGCGAGCCTTGGCCCAAGGCGGCGAACTCCCGCTCCGCGTCGAGCTCGGACCAGTCGAGGAAGGTCGCTTGGCCGCCGCGTTTCAGCGCGTTCTCCCGCTCGTGATGGCTGCCCAAGAAATATCGCAGCGCGCCGACCAGATAGCCCCGGAAACGTCCTTGGGCAGGATCCGGGCGGTCGAGGAAATCGCTCTCGATGAGGTGGAGGAAAAAACTCTGGGTGAGGTCCTGGGCGTCCGCCGGCGGTTTGCCGCGCCTACGAAGATAGCCGTAGATCGGCGGCCAATAGGTGGAGCAGAGCTGTTCGAGCGCCTCGCGCCGTCCAGCGGATCCACTGCGTGCCGCGAGCACCACGCTCCACTGCGTGGCGAGGAACATCCCTTCGGCCGCGGGTGTCGCGGCCGCGCCGGTGGCGTCGTTGCCACGACCCGGTATAGGTGTCGTCTCGATGGCCGTGTTTGTCCCGGCGCAGCCCGAGCGAGGTCAAGCGGTTTGATGTCCGGCGCAGCCGCGGCTGACCGCAAGAACAGGGACGGCCCGCGCCGAGCATGACGGCGCGGGCCGAGGGCCGAGGGCGTTTCAGAGCGCCAGAACCAGCACGCCGGCGGCATCCGCGGTGGCGGTCTGCCCACCGAGGATGATCCGGATCTGGACGCCGGCAGGGACGCCGGTGGTGGTGATGCCGTAGCCGGACCCGGGAGCGAGTCCGGTGACCAGGACTTGGACGACTGCGGACGGCACGAGCAGCGTGGTGCCTTGGAACGCCGCCTTGAGGTCGGTGGCGAAGAAAACCGCGGTGTCCAGCTCGGTCATTCCATCGAACGCCGTCCCGGCCACGCTCTGCGCCAAGACCGCCGGATCAGCGGGCGTGGCAGCGTCGGTCGCTTGCAGCAGGTGCAGGAAGCGGGTGTCGGCGGGCATCGAAAGGTCCTCGACCACCAGGCGCCCCTTCATCGTCTCGAGCTGGGCGATGTTGGACAAGGTCTCGCCTTCGGGGACGTAGCTCAGCGTCGCGTTCGCCGGGAGAAGCGAGCTCACGTGCAGCCGCTGTCCTCCCGGTGTCGCCACGGTGGCCGTGCGGTTCACGGGATCGATGAAGGGTGCGGCCGGGAAATTCAGGTCGAAGCGTTTGAAGCCGTTGTGCAGCGAGGTCGCGCGGTCGTAGACCACGAGGTGGTCCGGTCGGATCCATATCACCGACCGGCTGGCGTGCTGGATGTCGAGCGCGGCGTTGGCCGGGGTCCAGACCGACGGCCGGTTGTAGAGCTGGGTCATGTCGGTCTGCACGTAGGCGTAACCGGGACCGGTGCTGGCGACGGTCACCGGGTCGCCCGCGTTCATGCCGTTGTTCCATTGCGAGCCGTTGGGCCAGTAGGGCGCCTCGAAGAAGTTGAGGTTCTTCGGTTTGCCGTTGGCGCACCAGTTCTGGAGCGACAGCGAGTTGTGCCAGATCGAGGACTGGCCGTTGCCGTTGTTGTCATAGTTGCTCAGCTCCTTGGTGAGCCACTCGCCCTTGCGGTAGAGCTCGAACTGGCCGGCGTCGCCATCCTGATGGTTGATGGATTCCCAAGAGCTGTGGAAGGTGAAGATGGAGGCGGAGGGCGACCAGTCGGTGCGGGAGAGGACGCGGCCGATGCCGGGGTCGAAGAAATGATCCGCGTAGGCGGGGCGCGGGTCGGCGGGAGCGGGGAGCGTCGGGTCGAGGAGGAGGTAGTAAAGGACGGAGGCTTGGACGCCGTAGGTCCAGGGATTGGCGATCCGCTGGTTGAGCGCGGCAGCGCCGCCTTCGACGGCGTTGATGGCGAACCAGCGGGTGGCATCGAGGTTGGCGGGGTTGCCGTTTTTCTGGTCGAGGAGGTTTTTCAACGCGAAGACCTGCATGAAGTCGGGGGTGAGCCAGAGGCGGAGCGTGTCGCCGTAGTTGGCCATCTGGAAAACGGGGCCCAACCAGGGCTGGCTCGGGGCGACGGTGGCAGCGGGGGCGATGTTGTTGGCCATGCCGACGAGGTAGCGGTCCCAGACCGGCGCGGTGACGAGGGCGGCTTGCGGGCCGGAGATCGTGGTGTCCGCGAAGCCGGCGGTCTTGAGCGCGAGCATCTCGCCGAGGATGTAGGAATACGAGTGGCCGTAGAGGCCGCCCTCGGGCGAGAGGCCGCCGCTGGCGAGGCCGACGCTGGCGGTGGGGGGAAGGTTGAACGCGGCCTTCACCGCGGCGGGATCGCCGAACATGGCGAACTGCTGATAGAGCCAGGCGCCGGTCGCCTCCGGGATGTAGCTTCGGAGGGAGTTGCCGAGGATGGGGAGCGGCGTGGCGGGGTTGACGGCGGGATCATCGACGGGGTCGATGGAGAGCGCCATGAGGGTGAGGAGGCGGGCGTGGCCGGAGTAGTAGTTGTTGGCCGCGACGCGGTGGGCGTTGCCGCGAGGGAGGAGGGCGGTGGTGTTCATGGCACCGATGGGCGACGGGTGGTCGCCGCCGCAAGTGGAGGCGTTGAGGCAGTCGTCGGCCCATATCATAAAGACGTCGCGGATGATTCTTTTGTCAGCGGCGGTGAGGATGGGCGTGACGCCGTCGGCCTGGGTGGCGCCATAGATCCAATCGATGGCGAGCGGCCAGCATTCGGAGTTGGCGTTGGCGCGGTTGTAGACGGCGAACATCGGGTCGCGGAAGGGCGCGCCGGCGAGGTGGCCTTTGACGGCCTCGTCCATCGCGAGCATGAGGATGTTGCGGGCGCGCTGGGCGTGGAGGATGCGGGCGGAGGGGCTGGGGTCGATGAGCGAGAAGAGCGCGAAGACGAGGGCGTTTTGCTCGGTGAGCTGGCCTTGGTAGCCCTGTGTGTCGCCCAAGTCGGGGTTGACAGCCGCGGGCTGGCCACCGGGGTAATACTTGGTGTCGTAGTTGGCGACGCAGGTGCCGAGGAGCGTTACGAGGCTGTTGTAAACGGAGCTACTGGTGACGGCGCGGGCGCGGAGGGCGGTGAGATCCGTGGTGTTGATCCAGAGGCGAGGATGGCCGGTGACGGGTTGGGTGACGGGCGCAGGTGTGAAGAAGGAGGCCGTGAGCGTGATGTTGGCGGACGGCATGGTGAACGTCGTCGTGGCGGCGAGGGAGTTGGCGAGCGGGGCATTGCCGTTCCATTGCTGGAACCACTGGCCGGCCGGCGCGGCGGCCGTGGCGACGGTGATGGTGACACCGGGCGCGGCGGCGAGCGTGGCGGTGCCGTTGGCGGTGCCGTTGATAACATTGACGGTGAACGTGGCCGGCGGATGAGGCGGGGGCGGAGTGGAGACAGTTCCGCCGGAACCGGAGCCGTAGGCGATGGGAACGGTCCAACCGCGCTGGATGGTGAGACCGTTGGCGTCGGTCGCGCGGACGAAGATGACGCTGGTGCCGGGGACGGTGGGCGTGCCGGTTAGAGCACTTCCATCAAACATGTAGCTTTCCAAGTGAAGCCGAAGGGTGTGAAGTGGAAGGCGACATGCGAGCCATACCCGCCGCGTTGCGGCAGAAGATTCTCGATCTCTACGGCCGGAACAGGAGCACCCGTGAGAT
>JBBRQL010000180.1:0-8845 GCA_038226425.1 Verrucomicrobiota bacterium | reverse complement strand
GGGTCTCGATCTTGCGGATGAACTCTTCCTTGGTCTTCACCTCGAGCTCGAGCTTCTTGCGGTCGCTCTCGACCTGGCGGCCGTGGACCTTGGCCGCTTCGTGCGCGGCAGCGGTCTGCGCCGCGCGGTCCTGGAGCCGCTTCCTCTGCAAGGGCACATCGGCAAGCTCGGCCCGGAGCCGGAGCAGCCGACGGTCGCGGTCTTGGAGCACGAGGAGCTGTTCGATGACGGGTAGCATGGCTGCGGCACGCTATCGGCGGCGGCTCGGACGGGTCAACGGGCAAGCCCGGCGTCGCCAGGAAAGTTTGAACGCCCGGGGACGCCGCGCCCTCTGAGTTGCGCGCCCCACGGGGCCGTCTAACCTCCATCATCATGAACACCGTCCGTTCCTCATTGGCAGTCCTCTCGCTCGCCGGCCTCACCGCGGCCCTGCCCTTCTCGGCCACCGCCAAGGATTCCGAGGCTCTCAAGGTCGCCCGGCAGCTCAACAACGCCTTCGTAGAAGTCGCCGAGACCGTCTCGCCGTCCGTCGTCGTCATCTCGGTCACCCAGAAGGGCGATGGCGAGGAGATGAAGCGGCTGCACAACTTCTGGCGGATGCTCCCGCCCGAGATGTTCGAGGGCGAGGGGCCGCGCCGCCAAGGCCAGGGCTCCGGCGTCGTCCTCCGCGAGGAAGGCTACATCCTCACCAACAACCACGTCGTCGAAGGCGCGGAAAAGATCCGCGTCCGGTTGAAGGACGGCCGCGAGTTCGACGCCGAGGTCCGCGGGACCTATCCCGAGGCCGATATCGCGGTGATCAAGCTCAAGGGCGACATCAAGGACCTGCACGTGGCCAAGTTCGCCGATTCCGACAAGGTCCGCGTCGGCGAGTTCGCCATCGCCGTAGGCGCCCCGTTCGAGCTGGACTACAGCGTCACCTACGGCCACGTGAGCGCGAAAGGCCGCGGACAGCTCGACGGCGGCCCGGCGGACCAGGATTTCCTCCAGACCGACGCCAGCATCAACCCCGGCAACAGCGGCGGACCGTTGGTCAACCTCGACGGCGAGGTCATCGGCATCAACTCGATGATACGCGGCATGGGCACCGGCATCGGCTTCGCGATCCCTGCCAACAACGTCCATGAGATCAGCGACCGCATCATCACCGACGGCAAGTTCACCCGCTCGTGGCTCGGCATCGTCATGGCGTCGCCGGAAGAAGCGCGCCAGCTCCACGAGAACGACGAGAACCCGCAGCCGGGCGTGCTGGTCCGCGCCATCACGCCGGAGGGTCCCGCCAGCCGCTCCACGCTGGAGCCGGGCGACGTCATCGCAGCGGTCGACGGCAAGAGCATCTCGTCCACGGCCCAACTGCGCTCGGAGATCGCGCGGAAGCGCTCGGGCAAAGAGGTCGTGCTCGGCGTGTTGCGCGACAAGAAATCGCTCAATGTCAAGGTGAAGCCGGAGGCGATGCCCGACCAGCCGATGTCGGCGATGAACCGCCGCGGCAGCCAGCCCGAATGGTCGGCCCCAGGCCGTTCCGACGGCGCGACCCTCAAGCCCCTCACCCAGGATCTCGCCAAAGAGTACGACATCAAGGGCATCGCCGAAGGCGTCGTGGTCACCGAGGTCGAGGAGAACAGCGTCGCGCAGAAGCTCGGCCTGCGCGCCGGTGACGTCGTCACCGCTGTGAATGGCGAGCCGGTCGCCACGCCGAAAGAGTTCCGACAAGCCGTGAAGGCCTCCAAGGAGAAGGGCGCGAAGATCAAGCTGGTCCGCGAAGGCGCACGCACCTTCCTCTTCTACAAGAGCCGTTCCGAATAGCCGGTCCGGGAGAATCCGCATAAAAAGCAGACGCGCCGGAGGAGTGGTCCTCCCTCGGCGCGTCTTCGCTTTTTTTGGAGAGGCGCGGCCGGTCGAACGGCGCCCGCGACCGGCGGCGTCACTTCTCGACCGGTTTGCCAGCGGCTTCCCAGGCTTTCATGCCGCCGTCGAGGTTCACGACGTTGGGGAACCCGAGCTTGACCATCTGCTCCGCGGCCTTGGCGCTGCGTCCGCCGACCGCACAATGCACGAGATACCGCTTCGACTTGTCGAGCTTCTCGATCTGGGTGGTGAAATCGGCCGCCTTGAAGTCGATGAGCTTCGCGCCAGGGATGTGCCCCTTCGCGAACTCCTCGGGCGTGCGGACGTCGAGGACGACCGAGTTGGTCATCCTCGTGCGCAACCGGTCGAAGGGCTCGGGCTTGACCGTGTGGAACGGTGGCCGCTCCGGGAACGTGAAATCCGCCTGCGGTTTAGCCTCGGCTTTCGCGGACGGTTTCGCGGCGTCCGCGGCGAAGACGGGGACCGCCGACAGCAAGGCCCCGGCGAGGAGGAACGGTTTCATGGCATGCATCTCGTGTGCGGCAAATGAAGCGGGCGCGGACCGGGATGGCAATTGCAGTTTGCCCCCGCCTCCATTAACACCACGCCCATGAGGTTCATCGGCAGCGTCATCGAGAAACTCCAGCGCCATCCCAAGCGCATCGTGTTCCCGGAGGGCACCGAGCCGCGCGTGCTGCAGGCCGCCCGCCAGTTCTATTCCCTCCGCTTGGGCGTGCCCATCCTGCTCGGCGACCTCGCCGAGGTGAAGGAGGCCGCCGCCGCGCTGAACGTCTCGGTCGAGGGCATACGCATCATCAACCCCGCCGAGAGCCCGGACCTCGAGAGCTTCGCCAAGCGCTTCGAGCTGCTGCGCCGCGGCAAGGGGATCCAGGAGAAGGAAGCCCGCGAGGCCATGGCCAAGCCGAACTACTTCGGCGCGATGATGGTCGCCATGCGCCAAGCGGACGGTCTCGTATCCGGCACCAGCGAGGTCTCGGGCGGCGTGCTCCGGCCGCTGTTCCAGATCATCAAGGTCGCGCCCAAGACCACGACCGCCTCGTCCTGCATGGTCATGGAGGTCGAGGACACCCGGTTCGGCGAGAAGGGCGTGCTGTTCATGGGCGATTGCGGCGTCATCCCCGATCCCGACGTGGACCAGTTGGCCGACATCGCCGTCTCGACCGCGCGGCTCGCCCGGCAGATCCTCGGCGTGAAACCGCGCGTCGCCTTCCTCAGCTACTCGACCAAGGGCAGCGCCGCGCACCCCGGGGTGATGAAGGTCCGCGCCGCCACGGCGCTCGCGCAACAGAAGGCCGCCGAGTCGATGTTCGAGGCGGACTTCGACGGGGAGCTGCAGGTCGATGCCGCGCTGGTCCCTGAGATCGCCGGCCGCAAGCTCCCCGACAGCAAGGTCGCCGGGAAGGCGAACGTGCTCATCTTCCCCGACCTCAACTCCGGCAACATCGCCAGCAAGCTCATCCAGCATATCGCCCGGGCAAACGCCTACGGCCAGATCCTGCTCGGGCTGGACCGCCCGGCCGCCGATCTCTCGCGCGGCAGCAATGCCCACGACATCCTCGGCGTCGCCTCCATCGTCGGCCTCCAGAGCATCGAGTACCAGAAGCTCTACCCGGGCTCCGGCGAATCGCTACCGGGCGATCTGTAGCCGGCCACGGCGCCGAAGAGCCCGCGGATCCATCCTTCGCCATCCACCCCGACCTGTTCCCCGGACATGCTCCTCAACTCCAGCACGCCGCGCGTCTTCATCGCCGCGACCCGGCAGAACGACGGCAAGACGACCAACTCGCTCGGCCTGCTCGCCGCGCTCCAGCGGCGCTTCGGGCGTGTCGGCTACATCAAGCCGGTCGGCCAACGTTTCGTCGAGATCGACGCCGAGAAGATCGACGAGGATTCGGTCTTGATGGACCGGGTCTTCAAGCTCAACTGCCCGCTGGTGGACATGAGCCCGATCGCGGTCGAGCCCGATTTCACCCGGCGTTATCTCCAGTCCGCCAACCTCGACGGGTTGATCAAGCGGATCCACAAGGCCTTCGACCGCGTCGCCTGGGAGAAGGAGTTCGTGCTCTGCGAAGGCACCGGCCACGCCGGCGTCGGCAGCGTGTTCGACCTGAGCAACGCCACCGTGGCGCGCGTGCTCGACGCCAAGGTCGTCATCGTCACGCGCGGCGGCATCGGCCTGCCGATCGACGAGGTCGCGCTCAACACCGCCCTGTTCCAGAAAGAAGGCGTCGAGGTGATCGGCGTGATCCTGAACAAGGTCCTGCCCGAGAAGCTCGACTACATCACCGAGTTCGCCGAGAAGGGCCTCAAGCGCAAAGGCCTCAAACTGCTCGGCGTCGTGCCGCACCAGCCCATCCTCTCGCGCCCCACGCTCAACCTGATCCGCGAGGAGCTCGTCGCCGACGTCCTCAACACCACGACGCAGATCCACAACATCGTCGACCGGATCGTCATCGGCGCCATGGGCGCGCCCCGCGCCGCCAAGCTCCTGAAGGCCGGCGTGCTGCTCATCACCCCGGCCGACCGCGACGACATCCTCAAGGCCGCCGCCGAGTACCTGGCCCAAGGCGGCCACCTCGCCGGCATCGTGCTCTCGGACGGCATCGCCCCCGGCAGCGGCACCCTCAAGCTCGCGAAGTCGCTCGCCTGCCCCGTGCTCCTTTCCAGCGACGACAGCTACCAGGTCGCCAGCAAAGTCCACGACCTGATCGTCAAGATCCGGCCCGACGACACCGAGAAGATCCGCCTCGTGCAGTCGCTGATCGCGAAGCACGTTAAACTCGACAAGATCCTCGAAGCCCTCTGAGCGGGCCACGCCCGAGGCCGGGGTTGATTTGAAAGCGCGGCTCGCGAGGTAATTCCACCTTGCCGCATCGGGGTCCTAGGGTAGCGTTGACACGCGTCCGCAACGTGACCATTGCCCGAACGTCGCAGCGATGACGCCGACACGACCGCTACCGCATCGGCATGAGCGCAACTATCTCCGTCCAGGCCTCGTCGCATTCCACAGGAGTGCAGGATGATCTGAACCGGGAGTCGCTTCCCCGGTCGCAACGCGATCCGGGACGGAAGATCGCTTGGACGAACGCGGTCTGCTTGTCCGTTCTCGCAGTGGGGATCCTGCTCCGCCAAGACGCCCAGCAGTTCATCTTCAAGCCCGCTCCGGTCGAACCGCCACCGGTGGTGATCCAAGAATTCATCCCGGAGCAGAAGGTGGAGGCCGTCGAGCAGGTCCCCGAAGAGCAACCCGCTGAACAGCCGGTCGATGCACCGGTCATCCCGACCTTGGTCGCCCCGGAGAACACCAAGGTCAATTTCGTGGTCGAGGTCAGCGGTCCGACCATCACGCGCACGGATATCAGCAAGATAGGCCCACCCCCGCGAGAGACCCGCAGAGCGGCTCCGGCAAAGACCGGGCCGACCATCTTCCGCGGCGACACGGGCACGGACGGCGGATTTTATCCGAAGCCGACCTATCCTCGCGATGCCCTGCAGCGCAGAGAATCCGGCGAGGTCCAAGCTTACGTGGAGGTGGCCGAAGATGGTTCGCCTGCCAAGGTCGAGATCCGCGTCAGCTCCGGTTCCAGGACGCTCGACCGCGCACTGCTGAACCAAGTCCGGAATCTGTGGCGTTGGCCGGCATCACCAGGCACGCCCATCCGTCAATATCTTGTCCCGTTCGAGTTCAAGATCAATTGATCAGGGACTCTCCTATACCCTTTTTGCCAGAGCCGATCCAGCCAAGTCCGATCCAACCAACCCTGGTTCCCCCTATGCTGTTCGCCAACGCCGCAATCAAGATCTTCGAGAAAGGTGGCCCGATCATGTACCCGATCCTCATCGTCGCCCTCGTGGCGATCGCGGTGGTGACGGAGCGCCTGTTCTGGTGGATCCGCGAATCCTACAAGCGCGACGCCGAAGGTCTTGAAAAGGTGCTGGTCGCCATGGAGAAGAGCGATTTCGGCGAGGCCTTGGAGTCGTCCAAAGGGTCGGAGGACCCCGTGGTGCGGATGATCTTCCGCGGGTTGAGCCACGTGCACGGGTCGTTGACCGGCGCTCTCAAGGTCGCTGCCGGCGCCGAGATCAAGCGCGCCGGGAGGTTCCTCATGCTGATCGACACCTGCATCACAGTGGCACCGTTGCTCGGTCTGCTCGGCACGGTCACGGGCATCATGCGCACGTTCGACTCCATCGGCGGCGGCAACGAACTGGCCGTCGACGCCGTCACGGGCGGTATCGGCGAAGCGCTCATCGCCACCGCGGCCGGCCTTTTCATCGCCATCTTCTGTCTGCTGCCTTTCAACTATTTCAACGAGCGCCTCGCCAAGCTCACGTTCGAGCTCGAGACGGCGGCCACCAACGTCGAGGTCATGGTCACCCGCGCCAAGCAGGAAGGCTTCGACACCATGACGTTCAGGCGGCGGGCCTCGTCGGAAAAAGCCTGACGCCATGCAATTGCTCTCGTCGCCCGTGCCGCAGCGCAAAGCGCGCATCGAGATCATCCCGTTGATCGACGTGATGTTCTTCCTGCTCGCGGCCTTCATGATGGTCAGCCTCTCCATGCAGAAGATGCAGACCAAGAAGATGGAGCTGGCGACCGCTGTGTCCTCCGGCGAAGACTTCAAAGCCGACATCTTCAACATCGGCGTGGACACGGCGGGTGCCATCAGTGTCGGGAAGACCAATGTCACGCTCGACAAACTCGACGCGATGCTCGCCGCCGCGCTGAAGCGCAACACGAACTCCCCGGTCTTCGTGACTGCCGACAAGGAAGCCTTGCACGGTTCGGTCAACAAAGTGCTCGCGCGGGTGCGCTCCGCCGGCGTCCAGCGGGTCGCGTTCGCGGTGGCGGCAGCCAAGAAAAATCCCTGACCTGTTGATCTTATGGCTGGCGGCGGTTCCTCCCATCACCTTGGCGGCCGGAAGAAGGCGCGGATCGAGATCATCCCGTTGATCGACGTGATGTTCTTCCTGCTCGCGGCCTTCATGCTGGTCAGTCTTTCCATGCAGAAATTGCGGGTCCTCAAGATGGACCTGCCCACCGCGAAGGCGCAGCGCTCCGACAAGAAGCCCGACGTCTTCAACATCGATATCGCCCGCAACGGCGACCTGACGGTGGATTCCAAGCGGCTGTCTTTGGTCGACATGGAGAAGGCCCTCAAGGAACGTTTCGTCGCCAACACCAACCTGTCGGTCTACATCAAGGCCGACCAACGGTCCACGCACGGCGTGGTGATGAACATCCTCGACACCGTGAAGGCGGGCGGGATCTCGTCGGTTTCGTTTGCCATCGATCCACCCAAGGAATGACGGTCCGCGGATGCTTCCTCCCCGCATCCTCCGCCGCCCGGCGCTGGCCATCGCTGTATCGGTCGGTTGCTGCCTTTCGCAAGTCGCGGACGGAGCGGATTGGCCGCAGTTCTTGGGACCGGCCCGCGCTGGCACCACCGCCGACGCGGTCCGCGTCCCGTTGCCCGCGCAAGGCCCCGCCCGCCTCTGGAACCACAAGATCGGCCAAGGATTCGCAGGCCCCGTGATCGCCGAAGGCAAGGTCATCCTCTTCCACCGTGTGGGCGACGAGGAGATCGTGGAGGCTTTCGACCGCAAGACCGGCGAGCCACGTTGGCGCCATTCTTACCCGACAGCCTATACGGATGATTTCGGTTTCGACGAAGGTCCGCGCGGCACGCCCTGCGTCCGGCATGGCCGAGTCGTCACCTTTGGTGCCGAAGGGCGGCTCACCTGCGTTTCGCACTTAGACGGCAAGAAGCTTTGGCAGGTGGACACCAAGGCTCAGTTCCACGCCGACAAAGGGTTCTTCGGACCGGCCTGCTCTCCGTTGGTCGAGGGCGCCCTTGTGCTGCTCAACGTGGGCGGAAAGGACGGCGCGGGCGTGGCCGCTTTCGCAACAGACACGGGCAAGCTTGCTTGGAAACTTACGGACCAGGAGGCCGGCTACGCGTCGCCGGTAGCGATCGGCGAGGCGGCCGGACGCCTTGCGTTCTTTTTCACAAGGTCCGGACTCGTCGCAGTTGAACCGACCGCCGGAAAACTGCGGTTCGAGTTCCCATGGCGCGCGCGGATGCAGGCCTCCGTCAACGCCGCCAGCCCCGTGGTAGACGGCGATGAGATTTTCCTCACCTCAAGCTACGGCACGGGCGCCGTGTTGTTGCGTCTGAGATCGGGCGGCGGTGGTGTCGAAAAGGTCTGGTCGGGCGACGATTCGCTTTCCGCACATTATGCCACGCCGGTGAAACACGGCGATTTCCTCTACGGTTTCCACGGGCGGCAGGAATCTGGCACCCGCTTGCGCTGCATCGAGTGGCGCAGCGGGAAAGTCCGATGGGATACCGAGATGAAGGCCGGCACCGTCGCCATCGCAGTCGACAAGCTGGTCGTGCTTGCGGAGAACGGTGAACTGACCATCGCCTCCGCGACCCCGGAGGCCTTCATTCCCCTCGCTCGCGCACAAATTCTCGGAAGCGGGACCCGAGCGCCGTTCGCTCTCTCCGACGGACTCATCGTGGCAAGGGACAAGGCCCAGATCGTGGCGTTCGACCTCCGACCGTGACAGCCGAACTTGCGGCTTGAAGCCCGCCGGGCATCGAAGCTTGGCCCTGGTCTTGGACAGCCAATCGCACGCGTCTTCCCTTCGGACGCGGAGGCTGAAACGCCAGGTTTCGACGCTGCCCTCTGTCCCGGCCCTCAGACTCCAGTCCCTCCGACTCCAGGCCAGCACCGATGTCTTTCCAAGAGACGCGGACGGCCGGATCTCCCTAGTCCTCAAAACGGATCCGAGAACGACCAGTTCAATAAAAAAGGGCCGGACCTTTATGGGTCCGGCCCTGTTGAAAAGAAGGCGGCTACCTACTCTCGCGCAAGCTATACATGCACTACCATCGGCAACGTTGCGTTTGACGGTCGAGTTCGGGATGGGATCGAGTCGGACCGCAACTTTATAGCCACCTGAAAAATG
>JBBRQL010000179.1:0-8860 GCA_038226425.1 Verrucomicrobiota bacterium | reverse complement strand
AGCGAGCTGCGTGGAGCCGGGCAGGTTCATCGCTTCCCGCCACGGCGTGCCGCCCCAGTCGCTACCGGTGGGTGATCTGCCGAAACGTTTCTCCGGCAAATTGACCTGCCAGACGCCGTTCACGCCGTAGGTGTGGCCCGCGCAGCCGCTGTTCAGCAGGTGCGCCCAGAACGCCTCGCGCGCTTCCTTCGCATGCAGCATGGGGTTGATCTCCAATGCTTCGTAACGCGATTCCCCGGAGATGACCGGCACGACCGGCGGCCGGTTCCACGCGGTCAAGGCCTTCGCGGCGTGCTGCTCGGCGGGGCTGCCATGGCCGGATTGCTGCATCTCAAAGTCGAGCAGCGTGGGATCGAGAAGTTCATCGCGCGCGTTGTTCCGCGGATGGGTGGTGATGAGCCGATGGAACGGGTCGGTGGCCCGGATGGAGCGCGTGACCTCGGTCCATTCGCGGCGGAGTTGCTGCGTCTCGGCTTCCTTGTTGCCCGAGAGATACCACGGCATCGCCTGTTCGCCGGACGTGCACCAGACCACGGGCAGCGCGCCCCAGCGCGCGATGAGATAGCGCCAGTGTTGCTTCATCTTTTCCGTGCCCAACCAAGGCAGGTGATAGCCCCAGCAACCAAGGATGCACGGCGTCAATCCCTGCTCGACGAGATGCTCGATCCGTTGGTCCGCGGCGTCGAAGTATCCGGGCCGGATGCTCCGGTACAACTTCTCCCAAGGCAGTCCGCCGTCGCCGAGCGCACGTTCGTCGAAGGCTGGTTGATCGGGGTAAAGGCCGGCCACGATCTGGATCACGGTGAATCCCTTGTCGCGACGGTTGGCCGTGAGTTCCTGAAAATCAGCCGGCCACGTCAGGCGTTTGGCCAACCCCATCCACCAGGTGTCGCCCAGCCAGAAAAAGGGCGTGCCGTCCGCGTGGGCGAAATGACGGCGGTCTTCGGCGACCCGGACCGGCCCGTGCTGGAACAGCGGATTGGTGCCGGTGTAGGGCGTCACCTCGATTTCACCCGTGACACCGTGCAGCGCTGCATTGGCGGCGTCATTGCATTCGGTGCGGAACCGGTGCGTGCCGGTCAGCGGCGAGGAATACCGTACGCGCCAGATGTTTTCGCCCGCCCAGAACGCAGGCACACGGAGCAGACGTCCTTCGGGCGTGGTGAACACGGCGTCGAGAGTCACGCCGTTGAAGGGGTCCGCGTAGGCTTTCGCAGAGTCGAAGCTCACCTCGGCCATGCGATTGGCCTCGGTCACGACCGGTGCGGCGCTGAGGCGACCGAGGGCGATGAAAAGAAGCAGAATGAACGAAGATGTTCTCATGGTTCTCATGGTTCTCTGGCTTCCCGGCTATCGAGCACCCACGGGCACTCCTTTTCGGACCCGATGATTCATGGTGTCGGCGATATAGAGGGTCCCGGCTTCATCGACGGCGATGCTGTGGGGAATCAAAAAGCGGGCTGCGGAAGCGACGCCATCGGCGGTCCCTCGCGCTTGGAGCATCCCTCTCATCGTGGTCACTTCTGCCTCCGGGCTGATCTGGCGGATCGTATGGGCACCCGTATCGGCGACATAGACCGTTCCGTCCCGTGTCACCGCGATGCCCACCGATCGGGTGAACCTCGCGCTGGCCCCCTTTCCGTCGGCACCGCCGGGGACACCCGCTTTGTCCGTCATCTGCTGCGCTCTGGAGCAAGCCGCCTCGTCGATGTCGCACACGACGCGGATTTCAATACCCGGGAGGCTCAAGAGGTTCGCGAGATGCTCTGATTTCTTGACGCCGACTCCGACCAAGCCCACGCGGACCACCGCCATCGGCTTGGCGGCGGTCGTGGCAGGACCGCCCGACGACGAGTTCTGCGCCATCATACTCGTGCCGCCCGACGTTGCCGCCGCTCCGAGTCCGGCTCTGGGTCTGAGGAAGTCTCTTCTGCTCGGATATGAATCTGCTGATGCCGCAGTATTGATGACTGAAGGATGCTTTCTCATAGGATTGTCGTTCAAGTCTGCGGCGTCCCCGGTAGGTCGACAAGCTCCTTGCGGTTCTTTGGCGAACTTCCAGAGCCGGCCGAGTTGGTCGCGCGTCTCCGAACTGCCCGGGTTCACGTTCGTGTCGCCGATGACGTCGCCATCCTTGTAGGCGCCGAACTTCTTCCCGCCCTCGTCCCAGTGGCTCCACGTGTCCAGCGTTCCGTCCGGTTGGACCGTCGCGTGGATGAATAAGTTCTCGACCCGGCGGTGGCTCGCGACGGAGAAGGAGATGCCGGCCCAGGAGATGGAGTGGCAGAGCGGTTCCGCGCCAGATGGACGGCTCAAGCCGTGCGCCATCGCCGCCCAGCAGGACGACAACGCGAGGAAACGTCCCATGGATCGATGGAGCAGGGGCCCGTCGCTGCGGAAGTGCCGCAAATGTCGAAGGCCAGGCAGATTCATACTGCGGTCCACCTGGCGATTCTCCGGGCGACGCCTCGGTCACGAGGCGCGGAGGCGACGTTCAAAAGCGTTGGCTTGCTACCACGACCCAGCGACTGGCCGGGCTGATAAGACGTCATCAGGTCCGGTGGCAAGTCTGTTCAGTTCTTGTAGGGCGCGATATGGGTGCGGAACCATTCATGGTCCGCACGACCCGCTTTCGGCAGCCACGAGATGTTGTTGGGGACGACTTCGCCGCCCGAGCGTTTGAAACCGGAAAGTTGGCCCTGCCATTTGTGGATCTCGCCGTGTCCGTCGGCGAAGTTGAACCCGGCGGCGTTGCCGTGGCGTCCTGACGGCGCGTCGAGCCATGGGCTGTTGTTGAACGTCCGCAGGTTGTCGAAGGGAAAGAAGTGCGAGTCGTTGATGCTGTTCTCGTGCTCGTCGACCAGGACGAACACGCCGGAAGGGCCGGGATCCGCCATCTCGCTCAACTTCGGCACGATCGAATAGACGGTCTTGTGGTTGACGACCCACGATGTATCGGTCCTGCCCATGAAGGCGTTCATCGCATAGCTGCGGTTGCGCAACTTGATCTTCCCTCCGCTCTTGAGCCCCGCGATGTCGGCAGGGCAACGGAAGACCTCGCGGCTGGAGAGATACTTGAACGTGGGGCTGTTCGTGATGAACCGGTCGTCGACCGCCTCCGGCACCGAGACGACGTTTCCATCGGCCCATGCCGGAGCGGCGGAAGAGGCGATCGGGCCCAAAGCCGTGTCCCGGTTGTCGAGCGCATACTGCTGGTAGGCCAGCCCAAGTTGCCTGACGTTGTTCATGCAGGCGACCGCTCCGGCCTTGGCCTTCGCCTTGCCCAACGCGGGTAGCAGCATGCCGGCAAGGATGGCGATGATGGCGATCACCACGAGCAGTTCGATCAGAGTGAACGCAATGATGCGTGCCGGCGCGTGTTTCAGGATCACCTCTGGAACCTAGCATCCACGGGACCAGCGGATTGGACGGACGAGCCCAAAGCTGGAATGAACGCGGCAACCTGCCCGCGGGGAAATGATCCGCGCATCGCCGGGACGGGAACGAATGAGCACGTCCCTGATTGGCCTACTGCCATCCGCCTCAAGAAGCGGGCGGATCTTGGCTTCCACGCGGTGCCGTTCCCGTTCGAACATCATTTTCTTTCTTGGGCCCAGATCCGCTGGTCTCCTTGCTCAGCTTGACGAGGTCGCCGCTTCGTCACTTCAGACTTTGCAGATAGGCGAGCAAGTCGCGGGTCTCGGTTTCGTCCAGCGCGTTCAACAATCCCTCGGGCATGAGCGATACCTTCTGTCGTTCGACGGTCGCGCCCTCGGTGGCTGTCAACCGGGTCTCCGCGCCGCTGACGTCGCGGATCACCACCGCATCGTCCGGTTGGCGGACGCGGGTGCCCATGACGGTCTCGCCAGAACCGAGCGTGGCGCTGTAGGTCTCGTAGCCCTGCGCGAAGGTGGCGCTGGGCATGACGATGGATTCGATCAGGTCGCGTCCGGCGCGGATGGCCCCGATCTTCGTCAGGTCGGGACCCAACAAACCGCCCTGGCCGGCGACCTGGTGGCAGTTCACGCAGCCGGCCTTCCTTCCGAAAACCATCCGGCCCCGCTCCGCGTCGCCCCCGTGAAGCAGCGGTTCCAGCGTCACCAACTGCCCGCGCTGCTGCTCCACGGCGCGCGCCAGTCCGGCGCGCAACGCCTCCAGCTCGGCGGCGCGTTCCGCCGGCACCGCCGCGGCCACCGCTGCGAGCTGCGGTTCCGTCAGTTGCCAGCCGGCCTCCATGCTGGTTCGCAGGTAACCGAGCAACGTCCGTGCGGTTCCCGGGCTCAAGCCGCTGCGGGGAATGGCGCCGACCACGGATGCGGGCGAGACCATCGGATCGCCCGCGGCAGCCTTGATGAACCGCGCGAACTGGGGGTCATCCAGCCGAGAGGCGCCGAGCACTTCCACGGCCGCGAACCGTCTCGGCTGCGCCACCCCGGGTCCCATCTCGCGGAGCAACAGGGCGAACGAATCGGCATCCAAGGCGGCCTGGCCTTTGTCCAGGGCCCGCAACGCCTGCACGCGGAGGGCGTCGCCGGCTTTCCCGTCGTGCACGACGACGCGCAGGGCGTCATCCAATCCGTCCAGGCGCAGCGTGTTGATGCCGCGCAACGCCTGCGTCCGCACCGGGACGGACGGCGAACGGAGCGCGGCAGCGAAGGCGGCCCGGCTGCCCGCGGAAAGCTTGTCCTTCGGCGTGCGCGCCATCGCTTCCAGCAGCGCGACGCGCTGCGGCCCGGCGGTGCGGATCTCGTCGCCGACCGCCCTGGCCACGAGGTCCGCCACCATCGGCTGCATGTGGAAAGCGACGGCAAAGGCGCGCAGGGACTCGAGCTCACCCGGACTTGGCGCCGTCACGGCCAGCAGCCGCGTCATGACCGGCAACGCCTGTCCAACCCATTCCGGATGCCGCTGCAGGCAACTCTGGGCGGCCCGCCGCAGCGGTTCGTCCGTGGCGAAGGCGCGCTTCATCACCGCTTCCGCGGACAAGGTCCGATGCGGCGGTTGATCGAGCAGGACGAGCGCCGCGCGTTGTACCCGCGGACTGGCGTGGTCGAGCGCGACGGTGAGTTGCCCCGCATCCGCAAGACGATACAGCGCGTGGAACAGCGCGTGCTCGATGAAGCGATCGGCATCGTCGCCCAGACGGTCGATCACGACAGGAACATCCTTTGAGGAACCGCAGGCGGCGAGCGCCTCGGCCGCTGCCAGTTGGACGTACGGCGCCGGATGGCGGAGGAGCGGACCCAACCGCGGCGCACTGGCACGGTCGCCGCGGCGTCCCAGGGCACGGAGCTCCGAGGCGAGGGATTCTGCTTCGATAGGCTTCACCGGCGCCTGCGGGGACGAGTCCGAGTTCCCGTTGAAACGGATCCGATAGATCCCGCCTGGCGCCGCGCTCTGCCGGATCCGCCCGGTCGGGCAATGATGGACATACCAGCTGCCCGTATCGATCACGAGCAGCGAGCCGTCGGTGCCTTCCAGCACGTCGGAGGGATGGAAATCCGGTTCATCGGTCCACACGAGATCCTCATCCACCGAGCGGAAGGTAGAACCCATCCGTTCGAGCCGGTGCCGGACGACCTTCCG
Source organism: Verrucomicrobiota bacterium (assembly GCA_038226425.1). Lineage (GTDB taxonomy): Bacteria > Verrucomicrobiota > Verrucomicrobiia > Limisphaerales > UBA9464 > CAIVQB01. The sequence goes on along the minus strand of JBBRQL010000179.1, from coordinate 3,274 downwards.
CGTGTTGTGCTGGGCCGAGAACAAACTGCCGCGCATCGCCGGTGGAAACGCCGAGCCGCGATAAATCTCGAGCCCGCTCAACGCGACCGCCGGATAGCGGGAAACCGCCGGCAGCGGGTCACCGGTGACAGGCTGGGGCGTCCCGGAATCCGGGGCGTAAGGATAAAGCCCGCCATCCACCAGATGCACGAGCGCGTCGCGGATCCCGTTGGCCGGAAGCTGGAACCAGTTGTCCGTGCCGATGATCTCGCCGGACGGGAGGAACACGACCTCGACCAGGTTCTCGAAGCCCCGCGACACGACCTCGACCCCGGAGCCGTCCGGTCGGCAACGCAGCAGTGCGCCGCTCTTTCCTTCAAGCACGGAACCGTCGGCCCGCTTCAAACGGTAGCCGTCCGGCTCGCCCATGGTGAGGTAGAGCCAACCATCCGGTCCGAAGATCAACCCGTGCAGGCTGCCGTTGTCGGTATGGCCGAAGCCGGTGAGGACAACGGTCCGCTTGTCGGCGCGTCCGTCGCCGTCGGTGTCCTCGAGCGTGACGAGGTCCGGCGGATCGGCGGCGTAGAGTTTTCCGTCATGCCATGCGACGCCCATCGAAGGGACGAGCCCGTCGGCGAAGATGCGGCTCGTCTCGTAGCGGCCATCGCCATCCCGGTCCTCCAGGCAGCGGATGCGGCAGCCGCGGACCTGCTTCGACAACTCGGCATAGAGGTCCTGACCGGAAGATTCGGTCACGTAGAGCCGACCTTTGTCGTCGAGCGTCGCGAACATCGGGAAACGGACCTCCGGGCCGCCCACGGACCTGATCTCGAAGCCGGGCGGGACGTTCAGCGACGCGGCATCGACGGCGCTGCCGATCAGGATTGCTGCGGCCGACCAAGCGAAGGCTTTCCGTGCTGCGGATCGGTTCATGGCCGTGTCCTCGTGCTTCCGCGTTGGTCGCTCATTTGGCCACCGGCGGTGAACTGCTCATGAGGTACGAGACCAGGTCCAAGGCCTGCGCCTCGGTCAAAGCATCGAGCAATCCCTCGGGCATCAGCGACAACGACGAGGTCTCCTGCTGCTCGATGTCCGGCAGGCTGACGGTGGCCGTCTCGCCGATCATCTGGATGACCACCGCCTGGTTGTTCCGGCTGCGGATGACGCCGCTCAACGATCGACCGTCCTTCAGCGTCAGCGTCGTCTGGCGGAACTCGGCGGCCACGATCGCGCTGGGGAACAAGATGTTCTCCAGCAGGTAATCCAGGTTCTGGCGCCCAGAGCCGGTGAGGTCGGGCCCGATGTTGCCGCCCGCGCCGTAGAGCACGTGGCACGCGCCGCAGGACTGCATGTAAAGCTTCCGGCCTTCGGCGGGATCCGCCCGCTTCATGGCCTCTTGGTTCAGCCTCGAACGCCAGCTCTGCATCGCGGCCTGTTTCGTCGCGTCGTCGGTGTCCTGGATCGCGCCCCACGTGTCGGTGAGCCGCTGCGTCAACGCGTCGTTGTGGAGAGCGCGGATCTGCCGCGCCTGCGCGACACCGAGATCGGTCCGCCGGACTTTGCCGGCGGCGATCGCGTCGAGCAGCTTCATGGTCCAGGCGGGACGCGAGAGGAGCGCGTTCAGCACCGGCGGCTTCTCGGCACCATAAAGTTTGGGCCACTCGGCGAGCAGGCGGTCGGCCACGGCGAGGTCATCGGACAACGCCAACCCGCTGGCGGCCACGGCGGAGAGATCGCGGACGGCCAGCAACTGCTCGCAGACGGCGCGCAAGCCATCGGCACGGGCATCGATCAGGGCCTGCAACGCGGCGCGGCGACGCGACAGATCGGCGTCCTTGTCCAACGCCGCTTCCTTGATCTGGTCCAGCGCCCGGCCATCGCCGAACAACGCGCTCAAGTCGCGGATGCGGTTCCGCAAGGTCTCATCAGCTCCTGTCGCCAGTTGAGGTCCGACCACGCTCCACGAAGCAGGCTTCGCGACCTTGCGCCGTCCGGCGAGACCATCTGCCAACCCGTCGAGGACCGCTTGGCGCGAAGGAACCGAGGAGACCTTCGCGATGGCCGCTAGCAGGGCATCGACACGCTGCGGCGCGGCATCGATGTCTTCCGCGAGCCTCCGGGCGGCCAGCCGTTGCACATGCGGGATGCGGGCGGTGGCGACCAGTCCGACGAAGCCTGCATCGCTCGTGGCCAACGGCTCGATCCCATACCAGAGCATCAGCGGTTGGTTGTGGTCGGCGGCGTCCTCGGCATGCGCGAGCAGCGCCTGGGCGAGCGCCGGACGCTGCGCGAGCGGCAGTTTCTGGAGCAACGAGGCGAGCGTCACCCGGACCCGCGCGGACTTCTCGGAAGCCGCGAGGCGCGGGAGTTCTTTCTCCACGAAACGCTGGAACATCTCCCCTGCCCCGGGGCTGGCGTGGGACGCGTCCTCCATCAGGCGGATGGCCCAGGCGCGCTCGGATTCCGAGCCGTTCAATTTCGCGCGCAGCAAGCCGTCGTCCACGCCGCCTGAAACCTGGAGCGACCACAGCGCGCGAAGCCGGGCGACTTCGCTCCCGTCGTCCGTCGCCAGTTTTCGCAACGCGGCGCGCGCGTCCCCCAACGGCGTGCCGCGACGGGCCCGGTCCGCGAGCACCCGCCTCGCCTGCCGCGCTTGCCAGTCGTTGGCGCTGCCTTGGAGTTTCGCCAGATCGACGTCGCCGAGCATCGTCAGGTCGGTGGTGTTTCCCTTTTTCGCGTCGCCATAGGTCAGTTTGTAGATGCGGCCGCTGGTGCGATGGATGCCATCATGGTCGTGGCATTCGCCCGCGTCGCTCCAGTCGCTGACAAACACGCCGCCATTCGGCGCGGCGACGAGGTCGATGCCGCGAAACCATGGATCCGCGAAGAAGAAGGCGTCACGATCGTGCCGCCCGACGAAGCCGCTGCCCTGCCGGTCGAGCTGTTCGACGTTCAACCGGCGGCCGTGGAAATTGATGGTGAGCAGCTTGTCGTTCCATGCTTCCGGCCATTGTCCGCCTTGGTAGATCAACAGGCCCGTGTGCGCGTGTCCGCCGCCGGCCGCGCTGGTGACATCGGTCACGCCCTTGCGCACGTCGGTCCAGTTCTCGCCGGTGCCCCAGTGGACGTGGTCCGCCGTCTGCTCGATCGGCTCGTAGATGTGCGCGGTGGGATCGTCGCCGTACATGCGCCGGTAATGCGCTCCGGGGATGACGTGCCAAAGGTGGCCGATGACGGTGTTGATGAAGAACAGCTCGCCGCGCGCATCCCAATCCATGCCCCACGGATTCGTCGT
>JBBRQL010000178.1:0-8879 GCA_038226425.1 Verrucomicrobiota bacterium | reverse complement strand
AGGAACTCGTGCAGCGGCGGGTCGAGGAACCGGATGGTGGCGGGAAAGCCCTTCAGCTCCTTGAAGATGCCGAAGAAATCCTCGCGCTGGTACGGGAGGAGCTTGGCGAGCGCGGCCTGCCGGGCCTCGAGAGAATCCGCGAGGATCATCTCGCGCATGGCGTCGATGCGGTCGCCCTCGAAGAACATGTGCTCGGTGCGGGTGAGGCCGATGCCGACCGCGCCGAACGCGATGGCGTTCGCCGTCTGCTCGGGATTGTCGGCGTTGGTGCGGACCGACATGCGGGTGGCCTTGGCGCACCACTGCATGAGCTGCGCGTAGTTCTTGAACTTCTCGGTGGCCTGCGCGGCTTTGTCGCCATTGATGAGTCCGGCGACGATCTCGGACGGCGCGGTTTTGATCTGTCCGCCATAGACGAGACCGGAGGTGCCGTCGATGGAGAGGAAGTCGCCTTCCTTGAAGGTCTGGCCGTCCACCGTGACCGTCTTCTTGTCGTAATCAACTTGCAGGGCCGCTGCGCCGCAGACACAGACCTTGCCCATCTGACGGGCGACCAGCGCCGCGTGCGAGGAGACGCCGCCGCGGGCGGTGAGGATGCCTTCCGCCGCGATCATGCCGCGCAAGTCCTCGGGCGAGGTCTCGACGCGCACGAGCAGGACCTTCTCTCCCTTTTCGGCAGCCTGGACGGCGCGGTCGGCGTTGAAGTAGATCTTGCCGGTGGCGGCGCCGGGGCCGGCCGGGAGGCCGGTGGCGATGGCCTTGGCTTTCTTCACCTCGGCGAGGTCGAAGATCGGCGCGAGCAACTGTTCAAGCTGATCAGCCGGGTTGCGCAGGATGGCGGTTTCCCAGTCGATGAGCTTTTCCTTCACCATGTCGGCGGCGAACTTGAGCGCGGCCATCGCCGTGCGCTTGCCGTTGCGCGTCTGGAGCATGAAGAGCTTCCCTTCCTGCACCGTGAACTCGATGTCCTGCACGTCCTTGAAATGTTTCTCCAACGTCTTGCGGACTTCCATCAACTCCGCGTAGCTCTTGGGCATCTGCGCCTTGAGCTTGGACACCGGCTCCGGGGTGCGGACGCCAGCAACGACGTCTTCGCCCTGCGCGTTGATGAGGAACTCGCCGTAGAATTCGTTCGTGCCGTTTGCGGGATTGCGGGTGAACGCGACACCGGACCCGGAGGTCTCGCCCGTGTTGCCGAACACCATCGCCTGCACGTTGACGGCCGTTCCCCATTCCGTGGGGATGTTGTATTTGGCGCGATACACTTTCGCGCGATCGTTCATCCAGGAACCGAACACGGCACCGGCGGCGCCGCGGAGCTGGTCCCACGGGTCGTTGGGGAACGCTTTGTTGGTCCGCTCCTTGACCAGGGCCTTGAAGCGCTTGACGAGCTGCTGCTGGTCGGCGGCGGTGAGGTCGGAATCAACGATGTCGCGATGGTAGGTCTCGTGCTTGAAGGTGTGGATCGTGTGCTCGAACGGGTCGTGGTCCTCGCCCTCGCGCTTCTGCACGCCCATCACCACATCGCCATACATCTGGATGAAGCGGCGGTAGCAATCCCACGCGAAACGCTCATTGCCCGTGGCCTTGGCCAGCGCGAGCACGGCCTGGTCGTTCAGGCCGAGATTCAAAATCGTGTCCATCATGCCCGGCATCGAATCGCGCGCGCCGGAGCGCACGGCGACGAGCAGCGGCATGCCGGAAGTGGCGCCGAACTTCGTGCCCATGATCTTCTCCATGTTGGAGACGCCGGCCTCCATCTGGGCCTGCAGCACCTGGGGATAGGTGCGCTTGTTGGCGTAGAAATAGGTGCAGACCTCGGTGGTGATCGTGAAACCCGGGGGCACCGGCAGGCCGATGCGGGTCATCTCGGCGAGGTTCGCGCCCTTGCCGCCGAGGAGGGCCTTCATGCTGCCGTCGCCGTCAGCCTTTTTGTGGCCCCAAGTGTAGACGTATTTCGTGGTCTTAGCCATGTGTCGTGTTTGCGTGATGCTGTTGCGTGGATCTGGCGTTTTGCGCCGGAAAACTGGACCGCGAGCCTACCAAGCGGCGATGAACCGTCAACGGGTAGAAATCGCGGCTCAAGACCGGCACCTGGAAGTTTCCGGTTCTCCCCCGTCCCGGTTTTCGCCAGCCTGCGCCCGTGACCATGCTGGAAGACGCCGAGATCCGTGCCGCGGTGCGCGCCGCGCTCGCGGAGGACGTGGGCCCGGGCGACGTGACCACGCTCGCCTGCATCCCGCCGGATTCCCGCTCGACCGCGCTCATGAACGCCCGCGGCCCGCTGGTGCTCGCGGGGATCGCCTTCGCCGAGGCCGCCTTCCGCGACCTCTCGCCCGGCGTCTCGGTGGAGCGCCTTCGCGCAGACGGCGACCATGTCCCCGAGGGCGCACCGGTGCTCCGTGTCTCCGGCCCGACGCGCGCGCTGCTGACCGGCGAACGGGTGGCGCTCAATTTCGTCCAGCGCCTCTCCGGCATCGCGACGCTGACGGCACAGTTCGTCGATGCGCTCCGCGGCTCCAAGGCCAAGCTGCTCGACACGCGAAAGACCACGCCGGGCTGGCGGCGCTTCGAGAAGCACGCGGTCGCCTGCGGCGGCGGGACCAACCACCGGGTCGGGCTCTTCGACCTCGTCCTCATCAAGGACAACCACCTCGCGGCGCTCGCCGATGAGAAGCCGAACGCCATCGCCGCCGCGGTCGCGCGGGCACGTCGCCTGTATCCCGCGCTCAAGGTCGAGGTCGAGGCCGACACGCTTGCGCAGGTAGCCATGGCCGCGGACGCCGGCGCGGACATCATCCTGCTCGACAACATGTCGCCGGTGCAGCTTCTCGAAGCCGTCGAGCTCGTCGCCGGCCGAGCCAAGACCGAGGCCAGCGGCGGGGTCACGCTCGACACCATCGGTGCCATCGGCGCGACCGGTGTCGATTTCATCTCCGTCGGTGCCGTCACGCACTCCGCGAACGCGGTGGACCTGGGATTGGATTTCGTATGAACCGACCGGGCACCGATGGTCCATCCGCGGAGCCGCGACGAGGCCGCGTCCCGCACAAGCCGGACGCCGTCGCCGCAACCCCGCCAACGCCACCGCCCCGGCCCACGCGCCCACCCGCTGCCAAGTCCCCGGAGCCGGCCAGCCCGGATAGCCGGATCCTCTCCGCGATGCGAGAGGCCGGGGCGACCGGCGTCAGCGGTGCCGAGCTCGCGAAGCAGCTCAAGGTGAGCCGTGCCGCCGTCTGGGCCCGGATCGAGGACCTGCGCAAGGTCGGCTACGACATCGCCGCGAGCCCGCACCACGGCTACGTGCTCCGCGCGACACCGGACCTGCTGCACGCCGACGACCTCCTGTCGCGGTTGGGCAAGGTGAAGACGATCGGCCGTGACATCCGGGTCTTCGGCGAGACCAGCTCGACCAACGACGTCGTCGAGAAGCTCGCGCGCGACGGCGTGGGCGAGGGCATCGTCGTCTTCGCCGAGACCCAGACCAAGGGCCGCGGACGCCTCGGGCGCCGCTGGGTATCGCCGCCCGGAAAAGGCCTGTGGTTCTCCGTGCTCCTCCGGCCGGATCTGCGTCCGCAGTCCGCCACGCAGCTCACGGTGATCTCGGCGGTGGCCGTCGCCCGCGCCATCGAGCGGCAGACCGGTCTCAGGCCCGAGATCAAGTGGCCGAACGACATCGTCTTCGGCCATCGGAAGTGCGCCGGCATCCTGCTCGAGCTCGGCGCCGAGCTGGACCACATCCGCCACGTCGTCCTCGGCATCGGTGTCGACGTGAACGTGACTGAGGAAGAACTGCCGGAAGAGGTCCGTCCCATCGCGACGTCGCTCCAGGCGGAGGCCGGAAGGCCGATCGACCGGCCGGAACTCGCCGCGGCGGTCATCCGCGAGCTCGATTCCGCCTACGCCCGGCTCAAGGCGGGCGATTTCCCCGAGATCGGCGACGAATGGATGCGCCGCTGCACCACGCTCGGCAAACGCGTCCGCATCCGCGTCGGCGACCGCACCTTCTCCGGCACCGCGGAGGCTCTCGACGAAGAAGGCGCGCTGCTGGTCCGCAGCGAGCACGGCCGCCTCGAACGCATCGTCGGCGGCGACGTGACGCTCGAGAAATGAGACGACCACGGCCGGCACCTCCGGCCGCCCCGTATGATCCTCCTCCTCGACATCGGCAACACCCACACGCACATCGGCCTCGGCAACGCGTCCAAGGTGACCCGCGCCCGGGACCTCAAGACGGCCGATGTCATCGCCGGGGACATCGGCCCGGAACTGGCGCGGTTCGTCGGGCGCTCGCGTCCGACCGGGGCCTGCTTCTGCTCGGTGGTGCCGGCGGCGACCGCGCCGGTGCAGGCCGCGATGAGCGCCGGGTTCGGGCTGGCCGGGCTCCAGCTCACGTCGGACACCTTGCGCGGCGTCGGCATCCGTTATCCGAAGCCGCGCACCATCGGCCAGGACCGTCTCGCCAACGCGCTCGCGGCCCGGCACCACTTCGGTGATCCGGTGATCGTGGTCGATTTCGGCACCGCGGTGACCTTCGACGTGGTGGACCGCGCCGGAGATTACATCGGCGGCATCATCGCGCCCGGGCTCGCCGCGATGACCGACTACCTGCATGAGAAGACCGCGCTGCTGCCGCGCATCCGTATCCGCGAACCGCGGGCGGTCGTCGGCAAGGACACCGAGCAGGCGATGCTGGTCGGTGCGGTCCACGGTTATCGCGGCCTGGTCCGCGGGCTCATCGGCGAGCTGAAGCGCGACCTCCGCGCGCGGCGGCTCCCGGTCGTGGCCACCGGCGGCTACGCGAGACTGATCGCCCGCGGGTTGCCCGAGATCACCGCCGTCAGGCAGGACCTCACGCTCGAAGGCCTGCGGCTGCTCTGGCACGCGCACCAAGGCTGAGGCCGCACCGAGGTCCGAGGGCGGTGGGCCAGACCTTGCCGGGCTTCCTTCTGCCACAGGGTGCCCTACCCTCCCCGGCGTGGACGGGCTTCTCCGACGATTTTGCACGGACCTCCGGCGGCACTCGCTGTTACCGGAGGACGGTCGCGTCGTCGTCGCCGTTTCGGGCGGCACCGATTCAGTGGTGCTGCTGGACCTGTTCCACCGCGTCGCCTTACGGGACGGGCTCCGATTGCTCGTCGCCCACGCGAACCATCAGCTCCGCGGAGACGCATCGGACGGCGACGAAGCGTTCGTCCTCCGGCTCGCGGCCCGGCTCGGACATCCCGCCGTGTCGGGACGACTCGATGTGCGGGGCGAGATGGCGCGGTCCCGGACCTCGGTGGAGATGAGCGCGCGGAAGCTGCGCCACGCGTTCTTGGCGCGGACGGCGGCGGAGCACGGTGCGGCGGTGATCGCCCTGGCACATCACGCCGACGACCAGGCCGAGCTGTTCCTCCTGCGGCTCCTGCGCGGCGCGGGCGGCGATGGGTTGGGCGGGATGGCCTGGAGATCGCCATCGCATGAGGATCCGTCACGGACCTTGGTCCGACCGCTGCTCGGTCTGCCGAAGGCGGACCTCGTCGCGCATCTGGAGGCGAAGCGGCTGGAGTCCCGTCAAGACTCCTCGAACGATGACCGCGACATCCTGCGCAACCGGGTCCGCCACGAGCTGATGCCGGTGCTGGAGCGGGATTTCACCCCGGCGATCCGCGAGGTCCTGTGCCGTGCGTCCGATGTCGTCGGCACCGAGGCCGACTTCGTGAAGAAAGCCGCCGAGCAATGGTCGGCCGCGACAACGCGACCGGACTTCAGCACGCTGCACCCTGCAGTGCAGCGCGCGGTCCTGCGCGGGCAGCTGCGGAGAACGGGGCACGAGGGCGGGTTCGATCTCGTCGAGACGCTGCGGCTGGGAAAGGCCGCGGTGACGGTCGCGCCGGGCCGGCGCTTGGCGCACGACGGCAAGGGGCGGATCCGGTCCGTCGCGTCCCCTGCTGCGACGAAGTTCCGCGACGAAGAGCTCATGATCGACCTCGGCGCCGGGCGCGGGACGGCGGAGTTCGACGGCGGCCGGCTGGGATGGCGGATCCAATCTACTTCAGGAGCGAAGCGGCCAGTGGCGACCGCGGGACGCGAATGGTTCGACGCCGACCGGGTCGGGCCGGTCCTACGGCTCCGGCATTGGCGGGCCGGCGACCGCTTCCGCTCGCTGGGATCGCCGGGCAGAGCGAAGCTGCAGGACCTCTTCGTGGACCATAAGATCCCGGCCTCGGAACGGCGCGGACGGATGTTGGCCGAGGCCGCCGACGGCAATCTGTGCTGGGTGGAAGGACTGCCGCCGGGCGAGGCCTTCAAGCTGACCGAGACGACGCGACGACGGCTGGAGCTGCGCTGGCGGCGCGAAGCCTGAGCCGCGGCATCACTTCAACGGCGCGGCGTGGCCGTCGGTGAACACGGCGTTCTTCGCGCCGCTGGTGGCCGCGACACCGGTGGTCTCGACATCGTTGGTGTTGCCCTTGGAGCGGGTGCCGCCGTTGTGCCAGTTCTCGAAGTCGTACATCAGCGGCACGAGCTCGAGCTGCATGCGGGTGCTGGTGCGGCCGAGCTTCTTCTTGTTGTAGATCGGGTTCCACTCGTAGCTGGTCCCCTCGAGCTTGTAGTAGCCGTACTGGGTGCCCTTGCCCTGTTCGTCGTAACGGTAATCCAGCGGGCATTTGAAGACGCTGTTGGCCGACACGTTGGTGCTGGACGAAGAACCGGCATACAGCGCGAGCACATCGCTGATGCGCGGGAACTTGTTGGTGCCGTTCAAGGACGGCAGTGGTTCGGCCGCCGGGAGATAGTCTTGGTTGTCGCCGGCGTAGCTCTGCAGAGCGATGCCCAACTGGCGGAGGTTGCTGATGCAGGCGATGTCGTTGGCCTTGCGTTTCGCCTTGCCGAGCGCCGGCAGGAGCATGCCCGCCAGGATGGCGATGATAGCGATGACGACGAGCAGCTCGATGAGCGTGAACGCGCGCCGGAACGACGAGGCTTGGACAGGGGATGAAAAATTCATGGTCGTATGTGCTGGATCGGTCGATGTCGTGAGGTGATCGGTTCAACGTCCGCCCGGCCCGCCGTCGCCCCGGCCGCCACCGCCTCCGCCGCCCGGTCCTCCGCCGCCACCGAACCGACGGCCGCGCTGGGCGCGTTGTTCCGGCGTGCTGTTCTTGATCCCGTCGAGCATGCGCTGCGTCATGCGCGCCTGCATCTCCGGGGTCGGCTCGAAGTTCTGGAAGCGCTGACGCATCTGCTCCATGTCGGGACGCGGGATCGCCGCCAACGCCTCACGGTCGGACGCGGTCGGGCGGAATCCGCCTCGCGGTTCGATCGCGTAGAACTTGGCCCACTTGCGGCCGACCCATTTGGCGAGCTGGGCGACCGCCTTGTCCATCGATGCGTCCTTCAGCTCCAGCTTGACCGGACGCAACGTGCCGTCCTCGGGGACGATCTTGACCTTCCCGAACTTGCGGAGTTCGGCGGCGGCTTCGACAGGCGTCTGCCCGGCGAAATCGAAGGTGACGGGCTTGGGTATCGCTGGCCCTTCGTTCATGCCGAACATCCCTCCTGGCCCGCCGCCGAATCCGCCGAATCCACCGCCAGGTCCGCCCGCGCCGGGTGCGGCGTTGGTGTCGCCAGCCACCATCCGTGCGGCGATCGCGGCGAAGTTCGGGCGGACGTTCCAGTTGGTCCAACCCGGCTGCGGCGACTCGACCTCGCCGGTGGCGACCCGCTTGGCAAGAGCGAGCTTGGCGCCGGTGGTGTAGAGCGGATAGGCGACGCTCCAGCGGCCCTCGCACTGGTCCGCGATGAGGGCGAGCACGCCGACGAGCGGCTGGTCCTCGACCTGGATGGTGACGCGGTTCGTCAGGTCCTTGTGGACGGTGATGCTCTCCCACGTCTGCCAGCGCAGCTTCTTCGCGACATCGACCACCTTCATGTTGTGGACGTCGAGCGTGACGATGTTCTTGTGGGCTCGCCAGGCGAGGCGGCCGGTGTACGCGGAGGCGAGTCCGACGGCGACCAGGACGAGGAGCTGGGAGCGTTTCATGTTCGGAGGAAGTGACGCGCCGCGGCGGCACCGGTTACGCCGAAGGCGGACTATTCGTAGCGCAGCGCGTCGATGGGGTCGAGGCGCGCGGCCTTGAGCGCGGGGAAGAACCCGAAGACGATGCCGATCACCGCGCTGACGCTGAAGGCGACGAGGACCGAGCCGTTCGTGATCAAGGTGGGATAGCCCTGCTGCTGGGTCAGGATGGGCGCGACGACATATCCCATCCCGATGCCCAGCGCGCCGCCGAACGCGCTCAACAGCACCGCCTCGGTGAGGAACTGGCCCAGCACGTCGCGGCCCCGCGCGCCCACCGCGAGCCGGATGCCGATCTCCCGGGTCCGCTCGGTGACGTTCACCAGCATGATGTTCATGATGCCGATGCCGCCGACCAGCAGCGAGATGCCGGCGAAGAAGCCGATCAGCTGGGTCATGATCTTGTTGTTCGCGTTGAAGAAGTCGCTGGTCTCCTGCTGGGTCCGCACCATGAAGTCGTCGTCCTTGCCCTCGGTGATCTGATGGCGCTGGCGGAAGAACTCGGTGACCTGCGCCTGGACCGCCGGGATCGCGGCGGCGGATTCCGCCTGGACGAAGATCGACCGGAACTTGGTGTCGCCGGAGAGGCGTTTCATCACGCTGGTGTAGGGCACGAGCACGAGGTCGTCCTGATCCTGGCCGAAGCTCCCAGAGCCCTTCGCCGCAAGCCACCCGACGATGGTGAACGGCGCGTTCTTGATGCGGATCGCCTGGCCGACCGGATCGACGTTCTCGCCGAACAGAGTCTTCGCCGTCGTGCTGCCGATGAGGCAGACCTTGGCGGCGCCGCGGACATCGGCGTCGGAGAAGTTCT
>JBBRQL010000177.1:0-8978 GCA_038226425.1 Verrucomicrobiota bacterium | reverse complement strand
TGCCAGTTTCTTCAGCATCAGCGGATCGGATTTCGTGGAGATGTTCGTCGGTGTCGGCGCCAGCCGCGTGCGCGACATGTTCGAGCAGGCCCGCAAGGCGACGCCCTGCCTGATCTTCATCGACGAGATCGATGCCGTCGGCCGTTCACGCGGCCACGGCCTCGGCGGCGGCAACGACGAGCGCGAGCAGACGCTCAACGCGCTGTTGGTCGAGATGGACGGCTTCGACACGCAGGAAGGCATCATCATCATCGCGGCGACGAACCGTCCCGATGTGCTCGATCCGGCCCTGCTCCGCCCCGGCCGGTTCGACCGCCAGGTCACCGTGAGCCTGCCCGACGTCCGCGGACGCGAGGCGATCCTCAAGGTCCACGCGAAGAACGTGAAGCTCGACAGCTCGGTCGACCTCTCGATCATCGCCCGCGGCACGCCCGGGTTCTCCGGCGCCGAGCTGGCCAACCTGCTCAACGAGGCCGCGCTCATCGCCGCCCGCCAAAGCCGGAAATCCATCGGCCAGGTCGAGCTGGAAGAAGCCCGCGACAAAGTCCGCTGGGGCCGCGAGCGACGCAGCTTGGCCATGTCCGACGAGGAGAAGCGCGGCACCGCTTGGCACGAGGCCGGCCATGCCTTGGTCAACGTGGTGCTCACCCACACGCATCCGCTGCACAAGGTCACCATCATCCCGCGCGGACAGGCGCTCGGCTCCACCATGTGGTTGCCGAAGGACGACCTGCTCAACCGGAAGCGCAAGGAGCTGCTCGACCTCGTCGCCGTGACGATGGCCGGCCGCATCGCCGAGGAGTTGATCACCGACGACATCTCCACCGGCGCCGCGGGCGATATCCAGCAGGCCACCAGCATGGCCAAGGCGATGGTCATGCACTACGGCATGAGCGACAAGCTGGGCATGGTGCTCTACGGCGAGGCCAACGAGTACGTCTTCCTCGGGCGCGACATGATGCGGTCCAAGGAATACAGCGAATCCACCGCCCAAGCGATCGACGGCGAGATCAAGCGCATCATCGACGAAGGATTCAACGTCGCGAAGCACATCATCGAGACCCACCGTGATAAGCTGGAGCTGATCGCCAACGCGCTGCTCGAGCACGAGACGCTGGACGGCGAACAGGTCACCTCCATCGTCAAGACAGGCACGTTCACGCCGCCGCCGGTGAAGCCTTCCGACATCGATCCGCCTAGCGGCGCGCAAGCGGCCACCCCGCTGCCCGAGGTGATGAAGCCGGTGCCGCCCAAGCTTCCCGGCTTCGGGTCTCCGGCCCCTTCGCCGGCCTGACATCGGCCCTCCATCATTGAAGAACCCAGGTCAGCGCTGCTGGCCTGGGTTTTTTCATGCCGCTCATCGGAGCCGGCGGGCGCATCTTGACACTGCCCCCGCGACGGAGCGGGTGGCGTTCGGAGCGCCGCTTTTTAAGCGGCCGGTGGCGGGCCAGGCTGCGACCCGCCGGTTGGAAACCGGCGCTCCCGGGGCAGTGTCAAGATGCGCCCGGAGCCCGCTGCCTGCGCACGACCGTCTTGCGCACCTCCGGCGTCCTGCACCATGCTCCGCGCGTGCGCGTCTTCCGCTCCCGCGCACATAACCCAAAACGAGCCCATGCCCAACACCCTGTCCGCGAACGCCGAGATCCGGCACCTGAACCTCAAGCTCGCCGAGCTGGGACTCCCGCTCTACGCGGCCGGCGTCAATCCCGAGGCCGCCGCGCTGGTCGCCTCGCTCATCGCCCGCAGCCGCGAGAAGGACCGCCTGCTCGCCTCGCATCTCTGCCCCGTCGACGCGCGGATCCAGACCTTCCTGTACGATTACCTCGGCGATTCGGTGGTGCCGCCGAAGCTTCCGGCGACGACCTTGTTGCTCGACCGGGCCGGACTCGCCCGCGTCGCCTCGTTGCCGCCGGACCGTTCCGAGTTCGTCAGCGACATCATCCGCAGCTACCGCGTCGCCAACGGCGTGCTGCACAACCCGAGGTCCGACCGTCGCACGACCGAGGGTATCTTCCACGTCACCGAGGGCGGACTACCGATACCCGACGACAAGAAGGCCGTGCCCAAGGAGGTCTTCGCCAACTTGCTGCGCCGGGCGCTCCAACCGCCGGACGCGCTGATGCGCCTGCCCTTCACCGCATCGCAGGGGGAACAGGCCGCCTGCTTCGTGTCGCTCTACCTGCGCCCGGTCGTCTGCCCGGAGGTGCCGGGCTTCATCGCCGAGCAGCGGATGGAGACGCGGTTCTTCGTGCCGGGGAACCTGGTGAGCAACCTGGATTTCGTGGAGAGCATCTTCGGCAACGCGGGCGACCCGAACCTGCCGGAGAACGACGCCGCCCTCGATCCCGGGCACTGGTCCGGCCACACCGGCTGCGTGATCCTCGCGCCGCACCTCGTCGGCACCTTCACCAAGAAAGAGCTCGGCCTGCCCGCATGGGACGCCGCGACCGAGCGGCAACGGCGCGACGGGATGTGCTGGAAGTCCGAGGGCGAGTCCTACAACGACGGCGGCGCCTTCAAGGTCACCGCGCGCGACGCCAGCGGCACCATCGTCACGGTCATCGGCGACAACTATTTCGGCTACTGCAAGAAGGAGGTGAAGACCCAGATCTCCTTCGCCGCGAACCTCTTCGGCCTCGCCGAGGAGGAGCACGCGGGCGGCGCGCTGGTGTTCCCCTGCTACGACCTCGCCGGCGAGTACGACGCCGTGCTGCACCGCCACGAGTTCAAGCACACCTTCGCCGAGGTCGCGCAGCTCTTCGCCGACAAGCTCGACGTCAAGCCCGAGGGCTACGCCACCGACAAGGCGCATCCCGACATCGTCTATGTCTCCGAGTCGGTGAAGTTCGAGCTGGAGCAGCAGCGCGTCTCCTGGCGGTTGGGGGATTCGACCCGGTCCATCAAGCTCCTGCTCGACCACACCTACGTGTTGCCGAGCGGCTTCAAGATCCACCTCGAGAAACCCGTGGGCAACCGCGCCTGGCGGCTCATCGGCACCAAGCCCGAAGGCACGCTCTGCCACAAGCCCTGCACCGTCAGCGGCGGCGGCAAGTCGGAGATCTCCAAGCCGATCACGGACGCGATCATCCACGGGCCGGTGTTCGTCGCGGATTTCCAGAAGGACTTCGACCTCGTCGAGGAGCTGCTCAAGCGCGATTATTCCGACCGCTTCCGCGACGCGTCGAAGAACGGCAAGGACATCCGGCCGGTGCTCGCGCCGCAGCGGTCGCTCGGCAGCGTCATCAAGCTGCTCACGCCGGGCGACGACTACACCGACGAGTACAACCGCTCGGTCGCCGCCATCCCGCAGCACATCAAGGAGCTCGTCTTCGTGGTGAAGCGCTTCTGGAAGCCGACCTGGGGCGAGGATTGGCGCGGGCAGTTCAGCGTGGACGTCATCAACGGCGAGTCGTCGAACGAGCTGCGCATCGGCCGCAAGAAGCTGGCGACCCAGTTCCTGCGCGTGGGCTACGATTCCGACGGCCAGTGGCGCACCTTCGGCCTGCGGAAAGATTTCCATCCCGCCAAGAAGATACAGGCCGAGGACGACATCACGGCCAGCGTCATCGTGCCGCGCGAGGCGTTGTCCGGCCTCGACGCCGGCGCGACCCAGCATTCGCTCAAGTTCGTCCACAACACCGAGACACGCCTGTTCCAGCGCCCCGACGACGCCATCGTCCGCGGCTACGACAACATGGCGGAGCACGACTTCGCGCAGCCGGGGAACTTCTTCTCGAACTACGCGCCGCTCACCCACGCCGACGCGAAGGAGCTGCTCGACGACGCCATCGGGTTCCACCAGTTCACCGAGCCGATGCAGACGCTGGTGCGCAACGTCGCGAAGGACCCGTCCAAGGCCTTCTTCGTCTCCAGCGCCCATCCGCGCATCGTCGACGGCAAGCCGTCCAAGAACCCGCGCTACCTCCAGCTGCGCCCCGACCTGCAGGACCCGCGCTCGAAGCACCTCGCCGAGATGGGCACCCGCCTCGCGCGCCGGCTACCGTCCGACCGGCCGCTGCACCAGCCGGTCACCGCCATCCTCGCCGGCCGGCGCAACAACCCGGCCGAACCCAAGGTCCAGTCGCTCGCCTGCTACGGCCCGATCCATTATATGGAGCTGCCCGAGCTGTTCATGGAGTTCATCTCGTCGATGACCGGCAAATCGCCGAGCACGACCGGCGCCGGCAGCGAAGGCGCCCTCACCAAGAGCCCGTTCAACGCGCTCCCGCCCATCTACGACCTCAACGCCGCCCTCGTCGGCTACATCGTCAGCGGCTACGACGCCTTCCTCACCAGCGCCGGATGCCTCGGTCCCAAGGTGCGCGTGGACCACGACGTCTCCCTGCTCGTCCCGGAGCTCTGGTGCCGCCTCGGGCCCGAGGAGCGGGACCCGCGCTGGCTCATCGCCAACGGCATGCTAGAGCCGCTCCATGACTTCGAGACCGGCGGACGGGAGATCCTCGCCAGCCGCCTCGGCTACCGCATCACGCGGAAGTTCGTGAACGCCTTCTTCGGCCGCATCTTCAACCATCCGCATTCCGTCCTCACCGACGCCATGCTCCGGCCCGAGCTGCAGGACGCCCACGAGTTCGCCGACGCGCTCGACAACATCGTCGCGACGCACCGGCGCGTCGCGAAGAACTACTTCAACGACGGCTCCATCGCCTGGGCCTGCCCGCCGTTGCGCGCCCTGCTGCACGTCATGCGCGACGGCACCTTCGAGGGCAAGACGCTCGACCACCCGGCCATCCGCGAGCTCTTCACCCGCGAGCACCTGCTCGCCAGCGATTGGTACGAGGCCCGCCTCAAGGCCAAGCAGGCGCAGGACGTCTCGCGCTGGCAGAAACGCGTCGCCTATCTGGACAAGTTCGTGGGCCGGGCGAGCTACGCGGACGAGGTCGATCGCCTCGGCCTGCGCGACCGCCTGAGCGAGGCGCGCGTCCAGCTCGAGAAGGTCAAGAACTCCGGCTACCTCGGCATGCTGCGCGGCACGACCGGTGCCGAGCCGTCGCTGAAGTGAGGTGCCGGCGGCCGGGCGGGAAGCACACCCCGTCCGGCCGCGCCGACCGTTGACTCGCCGGGTTCCACCGCCACCTTCGCGGCCGTGCAGACCGAGCCCATCCTGGAGACCCGCGCCCTGACCAAGACCTACGGCCGGGCCGGCGCGCTTTTGACCGTCCTGCGCGACGTCGACCTCTCGCTGGCCCGCGGCGACACGCTGGCCATCGTCGGTCCCAGCGGCAGCGGAAAGACCACCCTGCTCGGCCTTTGCGCCGGGCTGGATAGCCCCAGCAGCGGCACCGTGGCGCTCGCCGGACACGACCTCGGCCCGCTCGACGAGGACGCGCGCGCACGCGTCCGCAACGACCACGTCGGCTTCATCTTCCAGAACTTCCAGCTGCTGAGCACGCTGACGGCGCTGGAGAACGTGCTCGTGCCGCTCGAGCTGCGCGGACGCGGAGCGGACCGGAAGCAGGCGGAACAACTGCTCGCCAAGGTCGGGCTCGGCGAACGCATGCACCATTATCCGGCGCAGCTCAGCGGCGGAGAGCAACAGCGCGTCGCGCTCGCGCGGGCGTTCGTGAACCGCCCGCAGATCCTCTTCGCCGACGAACCGACCGGGAACCTCGACGGCGACACCGCGCGCCTGGTCGTGGACATGGTCTTCGATCTCAATGCCGCCGCCGGCACCGCGCTGGTGCTCGTCACGCACGACCTCGAGCTGGCGAAACGCTGCCGGCACGTGATCCGTCTGCGCAACGGCGCGGTGGTGACGGGTTGAAGCATGCCCGGGCCGCGGCCGATGGCCGGAACTTCGGCCCGAGCGATGCCCCCTCGGCATCGTCGTCCGACCCGCGGCTTGTGGTCACCGGTCCGTCGCAGCAGCCTCGGCACATGGCGATCACCTACCGGACCGGGAACGACCTCGGCATCGATGCCGTCATCGAACTCTACCGGGCGTCGACGCTCGGCGAGCGGCGTCCGGTCGACGACCGGGAGCGGATGACCGCGATGCTCAAGAACGCCGACCTGGTCGTCACCGCGTGGGACGGCGACCAGCTCGTCGGCATCGCTCGGGCGCTCACGGACCACGTCTATTGCACCTACCTCAGCGATCTCGCGGTCCGGGTCTCGCACCAGCGCCAAGGGATCGGGAAGGAGCTGGTCGAGCGCGTCCGCAAGGCGGCCCCGGACGCCCTGCTCATCCTTCTCGCCGCGCCGAAGGCCGTGGATTACTATCCGCACATCGGCCTCGCCCGGCATCCCTCGGCGTGGATCCTGAAACCGGAGGACACCCTCCGCTGAGAGCCTGTTGGAAAAGTGGGACAGGCATCCTGCCTGTCTGCGGGCGGGCTTCCAGCCCGCGTCGGTTTCCTCTGTGACCGCGGGCTGGATGCCCACGGTCGGACAGGCTCGAAGCGTGTCCCACTTCCCGCAGGTGAGTTTTCAAACAGGCTCTGAGCGCCTGGGTGGATTTTTCGGGGCAAACGGCGCGGACCCGTTTCCCGCCGGACGGCATGGAGCGACCGGATCCATGGCCTCCCCGCGACGTCCGGCTCGTCCCGCCGCACCCCTGCCATCACCACGCCTTGCAGGCCGACTGTCCGCCCCTATGGTCCGTGCATGAACCAGCCGTTCGCTGTCGCCGGGCACTACACCGGCGGATGGGACGAGGTCCGCCTCGGGCGCTGGGCCGCCCAGCTCCGCGCGCGGCTCGACGCGCCGTCCGTCTCGCTCGGCGTGGTCTTCCTCACCCCGCAGTTCTTCGACGTGGCCGCCGAGGTGCTCGAGGTGGTCCGTCTGAACGCGCGCGTCCCGCTGCTCATCGGCTGTTCGAGCCAGAGCCTCATCGCCGGCGGCGAAGAGATCGAGGACGCGCCGGGCATCGCGCTGCAACTGCTCCATCTCCCCGGCGCGGACCTGAAGGCGCTGCATTTCGCGGACGAAGATGTGGCCGAAGCGGCGACGCCGTCCGATTGGCACGCGCTCACCGGCGTCGGTCCCGGGAAGTCCAACGGCTGGCTGGTGTTCGCGGACCCGTTCGAACTCGATGGCGAGGCGTGGCTGCGCGGATGGAACGCCGCGTATCCCGGCGTGCCGTCGGTCGGCGGCCTGGCGAGCGGCGTGATGCAGGAGCAGCGCACGCAGGTCTACCTCGACGGAAAGGTCTTCGAGGAAGGCGCGGTCGCCGTCGGGATCGGCGGCCACGTGAAGCTCGTGAGCGTGACCTCACAGGGCTGCACGCCGATCGGAGCGCCGTGGACCATCACGAAATCCGACCGGAACTTCATCCTGCAGATCGCCAACAGGCCCGCCTACCACGTGCTCGTGGACACCTTCAACGCGTTGCCGAAGGACGAGCAGCGCCGTTCGCAGGGCAACCTCTTCGTCGGCTTCGCCGGAGACGAATATCATGACGAGTTCCAGCGCGGCGATTTCCTCGTCCGAAACCTGCTCGGCGCGGACCCGCAGAACGGCGTGATCGCCGTCGGCGCCCAGCCCCGCACCGGGCAGACCATCCAGTTCCACCGGCGCGATGCCGCCACCGCCACCGAGGACCTGGTCGCCTCGCTTGCCGAGGCGCGGCGCCGGCTCGCGGACAGCACGGTCTACGGCGGCGTGCTCTGCGTCTGCAACGGCCGCGGCCAGCGCCTTTTCGGAAAGCCCGACCACGACGCGGGCCTCATCCAGGAGATGCTCGGACCTTTGCCCGTCGCCGGGTTCTTCGGCAACGGCGAGCTCGGGCCGGTCGGCGGGAAGAACTTCCTCCACGGTTACACCGCGTCGCTCGCGCTGTTCGTGAAGGCATGAACCGCGCCCGGATTTCCCGAAAGAGTCGTTGAGACCGTCCCCGCCGGTCTCCTTAATCCCGCCACCAGAATGAGTCCATCCACGCCTGCTCTCGTCGTCCTGTTGTCCTTGGCCCCGGTCCTCGTCGCCGCCGCGGAGGGCGTGCTCGCGCCGGGCGCGAAGGTCGAGAGGCTCGCGGGCGGCTTCAAGTTCACCGAGGGGCCCGCCGCCGACAAGGAGGGCAACGTGTACTTCACCGACCAACCGGAGGACCGGATCCACAAGTGGAGCGTCTCCGACGAGCGGGTCACAACGTTCTTGTCGCCGAGCGGCCGGGCCAACGGCACCTACTTCGACAAGGACGGCAACCTGCTCACCTGCTCCGACGAGGAGAACCAGCTCTGGTCGGTCACGCCGGACGGCAAGACCACCGTGCTCGTCAAAGATTTCGGCGGCAAAGCCCTCAACGGCCCGAACGACCTCTGGATCCGTCCCGACGGCGCGCTGTACTTCACCGACCCGCTCTATCCGCGCCCCTACTGGAAACGCTCGCCGGCCATGCAGCAGGACGGCCAGCACGTCTACTTTCTCTCCGCCGACCGCAAGGACGTGAAACGCGTCGCATCCGATCTCAAGCAGCCCAACGGCATCATCGGCACGGCCGACGGCAAGACGCTCTACGTCGCGGACATCGGCGCCGGGAAGACCTACGCCTACGCCGTGGAGACGGACGGTTCGCTCACCGGCAAGCGTCTCTTCTGCGGCCTCGGTTCCGACGGCATGACCATCGACACCGAGGGCAACGTGTACCTCACCGGCAAAGGCGTCACCGTCTTCGACAAGACAGGCAAGCAGATCGACCATCTCGACATCCCGGAGCCGTGGACCGCCAATGTCACCTTCGGCGGCAAGGACCGAGACCTCCTCTTCATCACCGCGAGCACGAGCCTCTACGGCGCGAAGCTCCGGGTGAAGGGCGTGCGCTGAGCGGAGCCCGCCGCGTGAAGGTTCAGGGCGGGAAGCCGATCGACAGCTTCACCGCCGAATATTCGGGATGGATCTTGCCGTCCCGTGCCCGGATGACGAGGTCCGGTTCCACCCAGGTCTGGCCCCGGAACCATCCGGGCAGATCCATCGCACGCATCATGCCGAATAGCCCTACCAAGGGCGGGTCGCCCTCGCGGAAG
>JBBRQL010000176.1:0-9021 GCA_038226425.1 Verrucomicrobiota bacterium | reverse complement strand
CGTGGTGGCGCTCGCCGAGAAGACCGGTCGGCCGCTCGACCGGCTGACGTTGGCGGATTTCAAAGGCGTGGATCCCGCCTTCACCTCCGACGTCACGGGCGTCTTCGACCTCGGCCAGGCGATGGCCCGCCGCCGCCTCACCGGCGCACCCGGGACGGCCGAGATGAAGAAGCAGATCGCTCGATGGCGGAAAAGCTTGGGTTAGCCTGGACGTCGGCATCCGCGAACGCTGCCCGCCGGCGACGTTTGGAGATCCGGAGGCCGCGGAGGTGGCGTCGACCGAGGGGCGGACCGGGCCGGTGCCGACCCTGTGGACCGGCCCCAGCGCGCGCGGACTTGACCGTCCATCTGCCGTCCATCTGCCGGCGATATGCGGCGTCCAGGCCAAAGCTTTTCCGCTGCCGTTCGTCCTTGAAGCGTCCGGGGAAGCGAGCGTTGAGTGCTTCGCTGGATTGGTGACCCAGTTGGTCGCGGATCCCCGGTGTCGGGTCGGACGTGCCCGGTCGTCCCCCAGGGGGCGTGAGGTCTTCCTTCTCAGATCCGGCGTTTGTCCTTACCTTGTACGGCAGTGAAACCTGCCACAGGCCACATCGCCGATGCCGCGCCTCCAGCGGGCGGACGGCTGCTCGGGTCCGAGACGCTGTGCTTGGTGTCGGTCGTCCTGGTCTTGTCCCGGCAGATCGGACGGAAGCAGATCGACTTTCCCCTCTGGCTCCAGCCGCCGGTCGGATGGCTGCGTGGTTGACCCCGAACCACCCTGACGAGCCATGGCTCCCTCCACGAAGAACCGGAACTGGGCTCTGGATTGCCTCCGCTTTGCGGCGGTCCTCCTGGTGCTGTGCCGGCATCAGCTCGGAGAACCGACCGGCCCGAGTGCCGGCTTGTGGGAGACCTTGCGGCGAGGAGGCTGGGTCGGTGTGGACCTTTTCTTCGTGCTGAGCGGCTATCTCGTCGGAGGACTGCTGTTCCAGGAGCACCAGCTTCGCGGCACGCTCGACTGGAAACGGTTCTTGGTCCGTCGCGGGATGAAGATCTACCCGACTTTCTACATCTGGCTGGGGGTCTTCCTGATCGGGCCGTGTGTCCACGGCGACTTGCCGCCGATCCGCAACATCCTCGGCGAGGTGTTCTTCTTGCAGAACTACCTCGGAGGGTTGCGCGACCACACCTGGTCCTTGGCGGTCGAGGAGCACTTCTACGTTCTTCTGGTCGCCACATTGGCCATCTTGGCGGTCCGCGGGCGCGCGCATGCCCACGCCTTCAAGCGGGTGCCGGTCCTCGTGGCGGGCGTGGGCGTGCTCTGCCTCGTGCTCCGGCTGGCCACGGCCCGGTCGGTGACCGGCGTGGGAGACTTGCCGATTGCTTGGACCCATCTGCGGCTGGATTCCTTGGCCTTCGGGGTGTTGCTGGCGCACTGGCGGGCTTCGCGACCCGGGGACGTGGACGGATGGGTGCGGCCCCACCGACGCGGGTTGGTCCTCGTCGGATTGCTTTGCCTTGCCCCCGCCTTCGTCCTGCCGATCGAGACGAGTTGGTGGATCCGCACGTTCGGGTTCACGTTCAACTACCTCGGCGCCGGGGCTTTGCTGATGGCATGCGTCGACCTCGGAGCCGGAGAGGCCCCATCCCGGCTCTGCCGGGCCGCCGCCTGGCTGGGCGTCTTCTCGTATCCCATCTATGTCTGGCACATGGAGGTCGTCCTGCGCTTGTACGGGCGTCTCCACCTCGTGGCCGGGTGGTCCGTCTGGTCGACCGCGGGTGTCTCCGTGATCGCCAGCTTGTGCCTGGGCGTGGCCTTCGGTCGCTTGATCGAGTGGCCGACGTTGAGGTTGCGGGACCGATTCTTCCCGTCCCGCAGCGGTGGTGATGTCTCCGCTCGGTCCGGAGTGGAGTCGCCCTGAGTCGCCGGTCGAGAGCGTTCCTAAGAAATCTTAAATCGGAGCTTGACCTCGGGACCGGATCCGGTCACTATATACACACGGTTGGTGCTGTTGGGTGCATTTGACCTAAACTTGATCGGAAATTTTGAAAGATATGAAATCTACTCTTAGCGTTAGCGCGCTCTGCGCCTTGGCTGTTCTCAGCCAAGCTTCGGCGGCGACGTTCACCACCTCGGCGCCGGCCAATGGGGCGGCCACCGGAGATTACAACATTGCTTTCCAAGCGGCCGGCGGAGCCACTGTCTGGGCGTTGGGAGCCTACAATTCCGGAGGGGGCGGTTCGTTGACCGATCCGTTGACTGTGAGTTTGTGGCAGTTCGGTGGTTCTCTTCTCGCCTCTACGACGATTTCGGGGTCGGGAGACGGCAGCATCGGTTCGTTTGTCTACAATAATGTGGTGACACCGGTTGCACTGACCGATGGTTCTTTCTACACCCTTTCTGTCCAAGGGTTCACGGCGGGCACGCCTTACAACAATGTGACTGCGGGCACGTTCAATGGTGCCCTCAATAGCATAGTTCTCGGCGGCGTCGGCTTCGGACCTGGCGGTACTTTTAATGACAACCCGCCTTTTGCCGCGGGTGACTTCTCGACGGTGCCCTTTGCGCCTGTCCCCGAGCCGGAGACCTACGCGATGCTCGCCGGTCTGGGCTTGGTCGGCTTCGGGCTGTATCGCCGCTGCCGCAACTAAGTTGCCGATGCTTCTTCAAGGCGCGACCGCGAGGTCGCGCTTTTTTCTTTTCCCGTGAGTGATTGGTCGCCCCGCACGCTGGTGTTGCCGGCTTCGTTGCTGGGCCGCCATCGCACCGTCGGCGGCGGAGAACGCTACGCCTTGGAATACGCCCGGGCGATGGCCGGTCTGACGCCGACCACGCTCGGGCTCTTCGACCTCAAGGCCCATGCGGAACAGGACGGACCCCTGGAGATCCGCACGTTCAGCGTGCGCCATCTTTCCTTTCGTTGGGGATTCCCGGCCACGCCCGAGACGTGGCGGGCCTTGGCGGCCTACGATGTGGTCCACCTCATGTGCTTCCCGACGTCGCTGTCCGAAGCCGTCGTGCCCTTGGCGCGGCTGCGCAGGCAGCTGTCGGTGTTGACCGATGTCGGCGGCGGCGGCGGTACATGGAGCGGGTACATGATGAAGCTTCATCCTCGATTGGATCTTCATCGGCTGGCGCACGGGCTCGCCCATCTGTCAGGCCACGCGAGCACGTTCTTCCCGGATTGGAAGCAACCGTCGACCGTCCTGTTCGGTGGTGCGCGGCCCGAGATCTATCCGCCCGGCGGACCGGGCGGTTACGCGCTCTTCGTCGGCCGCTTGCTCCCGCACAAAGGCATCCGACAGGTGATCGACGCGCTGACGCCGGACCTTCCGCTCCGGGTGGTGGGGCGGCCCTATTCGCCGGTCTATCTCCAAGAGCTTCGCGCGGCGGCGGCCGGCAAGGATGTGACCTTCATCACCGACGCCTCCGATGCCGAGGTGGCGACGCAGATGTCCGGGGCCAGCGTCGTGCTCCAGCCGTCGTTGCCGAGTCCGACCGCGGCCGGCGACAAGTCGGAGCTGCTGGGATTGGTGGCGCTCGAAGGCATGGCGGCTGGCAAACCGGTCATCGTGACCCGGACGACGAGCCTGCCCGAGCTGATAGTGGACGGGGTGACGGGCTTCATCGTCCCGCCGCACGACCTCGGGGCGATGCGTGCGCGGATCGCTTCGCTGGTCCGCGATCCGGCGTTGAGCCAGAAGATGGGCGGACAGGCGCAGGACCATGTGCGGGCGAACTTCGCCTGGTCGGCGGTCGCACGGCGCGGGTTGGAGTTTTACCGTGCCTTGGCCGTGCGCCAGGGTCTGATCACGTGAAGGTGATGTCCGGTGACCGGTCCATGCGGGTGGCGCTGATCTCCTCGGGAGCGGGCCATGTGTCGCGCGGCATCGAGATCTGGATGCTCGAGCTGGCGCGTCACCTCTCGTCCGCCTGCGGTGCCGAACTTTGGGCCGGAAGGGAAGCCGCCGGTTGCCCGGTACCTTCGGTCCGGCTCGGGAACATCGGCCGGGACAGCTCGATCTTGCGGTCGTTGTCGTGGGAGCGTCGTTACCAAACGGAACAGCTGACCGCTTTGCCCAAGGCGCTGTGGGCGTTGCGGCGCCGGAGGATGACCATCGCCTATTGCGGTGATCCTTATCTTGCTTGGAACCTCAAGCGGTTCCGAAGATGGCATGGCGCCAAGGTGGTCTTCATGAACGGGATGCGCCTCACGCCGCGGTGGCTCCGCGACTACGACGGCATCCATCTGCTCGCCCCGCCGTATCTTTCCGAGGCGCAGACGATGTTGCCGCCGGAGCAGGCAGGCCGGTTCTTCGCGGTGCCCCATTTCGCGGACACGGAGCGGTTCGTGCCGCCGACTCCTTTGGAGCGCCGGTCCGCCCGCGAAGAATGGTGCCTGCCCGCGGAAGCGTTCATCGTGCTCACGGTCGGTCCGGTCGGCTCGGTCAGCGGCAAGAGGCTCGATTGCTTGGCCGAGGAAGTAGCGGCGGCCTCGTCGACCGCGTTGCTCGTCTCGGCGGGAGCCCCGGAGGACGGCGCGGAAGCGGTGCGTGCCCGCGCCCGGCGGGCTTTGAGCGACCGGTTCCGGGAATTGGGCCGGGTGGAGCGGGACCGGATCGGCCGGCTGTACCAGGCGGCTGATGTCTATTCGCTCGGCTCGCTCGCGGAGCCGTTCTCGATCGCCATCCTCGAAGCGCTCGCCAGCGGGCTGCCAGTCGTCCACAACGAGGAGGAGACGATGGTGTGGCAGACCGGCGGGGGCGGCGTGGCGGTGCCGATGGGGAAGCCGGGAGGCGCCGCTCCGGCGTTCCGGAAGCTGGAGTCGGATCCGGTCCATCGCGCCCGGATCGCGCTCGCTGCCCGGGCCCTCGCCGAGGCCCGCTACGCTCCCGGGCTGGTCTGCGCCGCGCTGGAGAAAGAGCTTCGCCGCGTCTCGGAACGTCCCGTGCCCGTCCGCCGATGAGCCCCAAGGTGGCCATCGCCTGTTCCGGCCTGGGCCGGGTGCGCCGAGGCAACGAGACCTGGGCCCACGAGCTGGCCGAGGCGCTCCATGCGGACGGCGAACCGGTCACGTTGCTCGGCAACGGACCGCTGCGGACCGCCTGCCCCTATCACCGCCTTCTCGCGTTGCCGCGCGAACATCTGCTATGGCGGCGTTGGCTGCCGTGGCTCCGCCGATATCAGCTCGAGCAGTTCGTGTTCGCGCGGTCGCTGCTGCGATGGCTGCGGGCCGGAGGTCACGACATCGTCCACGTCGCCGATCCTCAGCTGGCGTGGTGGGTCCGCGACCGGACGCGCGGCGGTCCGGTCACGGTGGCCTACAAGGACGGGCTGATGCTCGGTCCGGACTGGAACTGGCGCTTCGACCGGGTCCAGGTGCTCGCGCCGTTCTACCGGGAGGACGGCGAGGCGCGGGGTGCCGATGTCTCACGTTGGCAAGTGATCCCGCATTTCGTGGACACGGCCCGGTTCGCGCCGAGCGCGGGGACGAGCGGACCGCGGCGCACGACCTCGATGGAAGGGATCCCGACCGGCGCGTTCGTCGTGCTGGCGGTCGGCGATCTCGCGGGCCGGAGCCAGAAGCGGCTGGAATGGGTGGTGCAGGAGGTCGCGACGTTGCCGGACGCCCATCTGCTGGTCGCCGGCCAAGCGATGCCGTCGGATGTCGCCGCGTTCGAGAGGATGGCGCGCCCGCTTCTGGGCGGCCGTCTCCACCTGCGGCCGAACGTGCCGCCGCCGCAGATGCCGGAGTTGTACCACCAGGCCGATGTCTTCGCGCATGCCGCGTTGCGCGAGCCGTTCGGGCTGGTCTTCCTCGAAGCGATGGCGAGCGGGTTGCCCGTCGCCGCCCATACCTTCCCGGTGACGCGATGGATCGTGGGCGATGCCGGGGAGAACGTCGACATGGAGGCCGCCGGCGCTCTCGCGGTGGTCCTGGGCCGGTGGCAGGCGCGGCCGGTGGAACGTTCCGAGGTCGCCGGGCGCGCGCGTCGTCGCGCGGTGGAAGTGTTCGCGCCGGCGGGGATCCTCCCGTCGTATCGCCGGATGTACGCCGGGATCCGTTCCGGCGCCTGACCATGGATGTCGCCTTCCTCAACGAGAACACGCTCGGGCACACGAGCTATCTGCCGCGGTTCGCTGCCGAGCTGGCGCGCCGGCCGGAGCTTGGCGTCGCGGCCCACGTGCTCGACGCGCTGCCCTTGCCACCGGACCTGGGCCGGCTGGGCGACACCTCGGTGCGCGGGCTCCGCAAGTTCGGTCTCGACCTGCACAGCACGCGCTGGCGCATCGCGGCGAGCCGGCATCTGCGCCGGCAGCTCGACGACCTCCGTCGGCGCGAGGACATCGGCGCGGTGGTGGTGAACACCCAGAGCATGGGGCTCGAGCTCGAAAGCTTGCCGCCCGGGATGCCGGTGTTCGTCGCGCTGGACGCCACGTTCCGGCAACTCGCCGGTTCGCCGTGGTTCGCGCCGAACGCTCCGTCGCGCTGGCTGCAGCCGTTGACGCTACGGGCGCTGTTCCGCCGCGAACGAGCGCTTTTCGCGCGCGCGACGAAGCTGCTCCCGTGGTCGGAGCCGGTCGCCGCGTCGCTTCGTCGCGACTACGGGATCACGGACGAACGCATCGCGGTGCTGCCGCCGTCGCTCACGCCGCCGCCGCGTCGCACGGAGCGGCCGGCGAACGCCCGGCCGCAGATCCTGTTCCTCGGCGGAGATTTCCAGCGCAAGGGCGGACCGCTGCTGCGCGACACGTTCGCGCGTCATTTCGCCCCCCGATGCGACCTGCACATCATCACGCGGTCCGAGGTGCCGACGGGGCCGGGGATCTTCGTCCATCGCGGCGTGGAGGCGGGCAGCGCGGCGTGGCTGGAGCGCTGGCAGGCGGCGGATGTGTTCGTGTTCCCGTCGCGCTTGGAGACGTTCGGCATCGTGCTGCTGGAGGCGATGGCTTTCGAGGTGCCCATCGTCGCGTCGGATGCGGGGGCAGCCCGGAGCATCTTGGCCGGCGGCAGGAACGGCAGGTTGTTGTCGTCGTTGACCGAGGAGGCGTTGTCCGGATCCTTGGCCGACATCTTGGCGGATCCAGCGGGTGCGGTTGCACGCGCCGGTCGAGGCCGCGAAGACTTCGAGCGGTGTCACGATCTAGGAACCAACACGGAGACGCTTGCCCGGTTCCTGCACGCTGCCCTCTGAGGTCCAGTCAACGGCGACCCAGCTTGTGGCGGTCGATCCTGGCCCGGGCCCTGATCAGGAACGACTTCACCTTTGCCCTCGGCCCCGGGGCTGCGCCGCGGGCGATGACGGTAGCGAGGTCGAGCTTGGATTCGACGGCATCCCCGAGCGGTGACCGACGGAAAACCAGACCGCTCCTCGCGAAGTGGTTGGGGTAATCCTTCAAGTCGTCGAGCGTGACGCGGCGTGCGGCGACCGTCTGCCCTACGTCGCATGTGAAGCCTGCTCCTTCCATCACCTCGATCCAGTAGGCGGTGGTGCGGCAGTTGACGTGGTGATGGCCGGGTTGACCGGGGAAGGCGTGGGTGACGAGCACGGACTGCCGGGCGAGCTGGAAGGTGCGGAGGACGCCCGGCAGGAATTTCTCGTCGATATGCTCCAAGAACTCGCATGACCACAAGAGGTCGTACCGGGGCCCGTCGAACGCGCCGGAATTGAAGTCATGAAGCCGGACGGCTTCGGGGATGACGCTATCCCGGATGGCTTGATCGAACCCGTCGATCCCGAGGACCTCGCAACCCAACGACCGAAAGAAACGGGTGGAGTGTCCTTCCCCGCAGCCGACGTCGAGGACCGAGCGCGCGGCGAAAGCCTGGACCGCCCATTCCCACAGCTTGGGACACCATGTCGAGGGGTCTCCACCCGCGATATAGCCACCAAGGTGGCCGAGATTGACCATCTGCATGGCCTCAACCCTTTCCGGTCGGCCGATCGCGAGTCAAGCACGCCGCTAGTCGTGTGGAGAACCGCACATCGTCAGCGTCAACCGACCTCTTCGCCGAGCTCGACGTTCCAGTAGGCGATGTCGAGGAAATGCCGCCAGATGTCGTGCATCGGGACGCCGAAATTGACCTGCACGAAGGGGCGCCACTTGGGCCGCTTCGGTTTGCGGACGAGGCGCAACCCGGCCTGGTAGGGGGTCCGGTTCGCCTTGCGCGTGTTGCAGGGGATGCAGGAGCAGACGATGTTCTCCCACGTGGTCGGACCGCCGCGGTCGCGGGGCACGACGTGGTCGAGGTTGAGGTCCTTGCGTTCGAGCGTCCGGCTGCAGTACTGGCAGGTGTTCTTGTCGCGCTCGAAGATGTTGTGACGGGTGAACTTCACCTCTTTCTTCGGCAGCCGGTCGAAGACCATCAGCAGGATCACCCGTGGCACGCGGATGCGGAACGAGATGGTGCCGACCGCGTCGTCGTCGGGGCGCTTCACCGAGAAGTCGCGCCACTGGGCGAAGTTGTAGGTCTTGAAGTCGTCGCCGCCGTCGCCGGAGACGACCTGTGCGTGGCCCTCGAAGAGAAGCGTGAGGGCGCGCCGCGCCGAGCAGACGTTGACGGCCTGCCAGAGGCGGTTCAGGACGAGCACTTGCTGGTTCAGGGCCAAGCTCATATCAGAACCCACCGACGGGCGGACGACTTAGCCGACGGTGCGCTGGAAGTCAACGCCGGCCGCGTTTCGGGGTGCGATTAGAAGTGGCGGTCAGAAGAAGAGGTTGGAGCGGGACCGGAACGCCCCGTTCTCCCACATGTCTGGCCTTGGCTGTGGGCACACAGCGGGCCTGTACCATCCGTCGGTCCGGCCACGGATGCTCCAGAGCGGTCCTTCGATCCCTCTCCCAGCGGGAGAGGGCAGGGGTGAGGGAGAACGGAGCAGGCAAACCCTTGGCGCCGAGATGGATGGGAAGCCTTCCCCCTCACCCTGACCCTCTCCCTCCGGGAGAGGGGAAAGCCGCCGGATGTCGTCGGTGCATCGGTCGCCGGTCCGGCCAGTTCCGATCCGGGGACCACTCCCGCGGCATCGCTCCGCGGGTGT
>JBBRQL010000175.1:0-9024 GCA_038226425.1 Verrucomicrobiota bacterium | reverse complement strand
GCGGCGATCGCCGCGGCGGCGGAGAAGATCCTCGCCGAGACCGGCCGGGTGGACGTGTTGGTGAACAACGCCGGCGTGACCAAGGACGGCCTCCTGATGCGCATGAGCGAGGCCGATTGGGACACCGTGCTCGACACGAATCTCCGCGGCGCGTTCCTGTTCACCAAGGCCTTCACCCGGACGTTCCTCAAGCAGCGCAGCGGACGCATCATCAACCTCGCGTCCGTCATCGGCCTGATCGGCAACGCCGGCCAGTGCAACTACGCGGCGAGCAAGGCGGGCCTGATCGGCTTCACCAAATCGGTCGCCAAGGAGTTCGGGTCCCGGGGCGTCACGTGCAACGCCATCGCGCCGGGTTTCATCGCGACGGACATGACCGCGGCGCTGGACGACAAGCTCAAGGAGGCGCTGCTCAAGCAGATCCCGCTCGGAGCGCTCGGGGAGCCGGACGATATCGCCGAGGCCGCGCTCTATCTTGCCGGACCGGGCGGACGCTACGTGACCGGCCAGGTGCTCACGGTCGACGGCGGGATGGTGATGTGACGGGATTTTTTGATGGAACGAGGCTTGACGCCTAGTTCCCACGCCCCTAGACAGGCCGCGCAAAACAAACACGGAACTATGGCTGCTGACAAATCAATCGACCAACGGATCAAGGACATCATCGTCGAACAGCTCGGCGTCAACGCCGACCAGGTGACGCCCGAGGCCAAGTTCATCGAGGACTTGGGCGCGGATTCGCTCGACACCGTCGAGCTGGTGATGGCGTTGGAGGAAGAGTTCTCGATCGAGATCGCGGACGAGGAAGCCGAGAAGCTCCAGAGCGTCGGCGATGTCATCAAGTACATCGAGGAGATCCAGAAGTAATCCGTCCCAGCCGTTCCCGCGAAGGCAGCCGGCAAGGACCGGCTGCCTTTTGTTTTCCCGCGGGGAGGTTCCCGGGCGCGCCCATTTTTCCTTTGCCCTGGAGAGCCGTTTTCACGGCTAATCCACCTCCATACCTATGAGTTCATGGTCGGACCGTCGCGTCGTCGTCACCGGCATCGGCTGCGTCTCCAGCCTAGGGTCCGACCCGGACACGCTCTGGAAGAACATCCTCGCCGGCCAGTGCGGGATCGACCGCGTGGCCGCCTTCGACATCAGCGCCTACGACTGCCAGATCGCGGCCGAGGTGCGGGGCTTCGACCCGACGCCGGCGTTCCCCGGCCCGAAGGAGGTCCGCCGGACCGACCGGTTCACGCATTTCGGCGTCTATGCCGGCTGGGGCGCGCTCAAGGATTCCGGGCTCGACCTCGAGAAGGTCGACCGCGACGAGGTCGGCGTCTTCCTCGGCTCCGGAATCGGCGGCCTGCACACGACGGAGGAGCAGCACAAGATCTTGCTCGCGAAGGGGCCCGGCCGCGTGTCGCCCTTCATGATCCCGATGCTCATCCTGAACATGGCGTCGGGGCTCTTCTCGCTCTACCACAAGCTGCGCGGCCCGAACTTCGCCACCTGCTCCGCCTGCGCCACCGCCACGCACGCCCTCGGCGAGGCGTGGGCCACGATCAAGCGCGGCGACGCGAGCGTGATGTTCGCCGGCGGCACCGAGGCCACGGTCGTGCCCCTCGGCATGAGCGGCTTCGCGGCGATGAAGGCGATGAGCACGCGCAACGCCGAACCGAAGCGCGCCTCGCGACCGTTCGACCGCGACCGCGACGGCTTCGTGATGGGCGAAGGCGCCGCCGTGCTGGTCCTCGAGGAGCTCGAGCACGCCAAGAAGCGCGGCGCCCGCATCTATTGCGAGGTCCTGGGCTACGGCAACACCGCCGACGCGAACCACATGACCGCGCCCGACCCCGAGGGCGAGGGCGCCGGCAGGGCGATGAAGATGGCCTTGCGCCACGCGGGCCTGCGCCCCGACCAGGTGGACTACATCAACTGCCACGCCACGAGCACGCCGGTCGGCGACCTCTGCGAGGTGAAGATGATCAAGCGCGTCTTCGGCGACCACGCCTACAAGCTCGCCGCGAGCGGCACCAAGGGGGCCACCGGCCACATGCTCGGCGCCGCGGGCGCCATCGAGATGGCCATCTGCTGCAAGGCGGTCGAGGCGCAGGTCGCTCCGCCGACCATCAACCTCGACAACCCGGACCCCGAGGCGGATCTCGATCTCGTCGCCCACACGCCGCAGGAGCGCAAGATCGACGTCTTCGCGAACAACTCGTTCGGGTTCGGCGGGCACAACGCCATCATCGTCGGCCGCCGCTTCGTCGGCTGAAGACGCCTGCGGACGGCCATCTCCGCGCGGAGGGCGGCGTCAGGAGAAACGGCTCGCGGACCCGGTGGTCCACGCTGCTGCGCCACCGCTCATTCCCGCAGGCGGAGCGGCTTCGTGTCGCGGTTCTCCAGGAGCCGGCCGAACCGCCGCCCCATCTCCGCCGCGCCGTCGGCATCGACCAGCGTGGCGCCCGGCAGCGCGGCCGCGGTCTTCGCATCGAGGCGTTCCCTCCACGTCGACCAGACCGCGTGCCGGACTCCGTGCGTCGCCGTCGGAGCGTCCGTGAAGTCGTAGCCGGGCGGCACCGTGCCACCAGCTTGCTTGAGCGAGCGCTCGGCGACGCAGCGGACGGCCGCGTACGGGTCTTCCATGAGCTGTGCGAGGACCGGCGCGACCCAAGTCTTGCCGGACGCGGCCAACCCCGGTTCCCAGCCCAGATGCCAAGCGACCAGCGCGCGCTGGCCCGCGTCGCCCGAAAGCGCGAGCCGGACCGAATCAGCGACCTGCGCCTGCTCTTCGGTGAGCTTCGGAGCGGGCTGCCGGTACCACTTCTCGAGATGCCCGGCGGTCCATCCGAGCGTCTGGTCGAGATGGCAGAGGTTGCACGCGTTGGGTCGCCCGGTGGTCAGCTCCACCGCCACTTTCGGGCTGCTGATCTCGTGGCTGCGGATGGCCTTGAGCACGCCGTAGGTGGTGTGAGGCATGTGGCAGTTCTGGCAATCACTGCCGCTGGAGCCGTCGGTGTGATGCGTGTGGGCAGTCAGCTTCGCCGGGTCACGGAGGGGTTCGTGGCATTGGGTGCACGAACGGTTGCCGCTCCGGTTCTTGGCCAACTGGTCGTCCGGTTCGCCCGAGTGGAGCGAATGGCAGGAGATGCACGAGAACTTTCCGCCGGCGTAGCAGGGCGACTCGATGAGCCCGTTGTGCTCGCGCCCGCTCACGCGGACCATGCCGTCCGGCCAGAAGAAATCGCGCATCAGGTCGGGGTTGCCCGCGAGCACCTTCTGGAGCCACGGCTGCCGGTCGAGTTGGCGGGGGCGGATGACCGGCGTGGTGGCTTCCAGGTCGTCGCCCGGCCGGTAGCGGAAGCCGTTCTGAGACCAGCCTTCGTTGCCGTCGTACCACTTCATCGAATGGCAGAAGCCGCACACCTGGGCGGAGCGCTTCGGGTCGAGTTTCTCGGGCTGGATGATCCCGTGGTCGAAGCCGGGGATCTTCGTGTCCTTGCCGGTCTTCTTCGCGGCCTGCTCGATCGCGGTGTGGCGTTCCGCGGGCCCATGGCACGCCTCGCACGAGATCCCCAGCTCGGCTACGCGGGTGTCGAAGGACCGGTTCGCGCGGTCCATGTGCGGTTCCGGTCCGGTCGTGTGGCAACGGTTGCAGACGATGTTCCAGACCTCCGACCGGTGGACCATGTCGGGCGGGCGGATGAAGGTGGAATTGCGCGGGACCCAGCGTTGCTCGGGGATCAGCCAGGTGAACGGGAATCCGACCTGGGTGTTGCCCGCGCCGTTCGGCACCCAGAAGACCTGCATGTGGTGCGAGCCGGTCACCAGACCGAGCCGGGCCTCGACCGCTTCGGGTGCCGCGGCTTCGGGGCCGGTGACGATGATCTTCTCCATCCGGACCCAGAACTCGTTGCTCCGCTGGCCCAAGGTGAAACGGGTGCTGTCGTTGGTGAGCACGACTCCATCGAACTTCGCCTGCACCGCGCCGGGCACCGCTAGCTGCGTCATCGTGCGGTGATAGCTGCGGTGCCAGCTCGCATGCTGGTCCGCGTGGCATCCGCTGCAGGCCTCGGAACCGATGTAGCCCGCGACCTTGCCGACCTTTGGAAGCACTTCTTCGAAACCGTCCGTCTCCGCCAGGGCGACGGCGTCCGGAGCGGGAGCTGTCGCCGCGGGGACCGGCGGTGCGGCAGCGGCCGGCGCGGGCTCGCGGGAACAGCCGGCAAGCCACGACGCCAAGAGCGCGAGCCCGAACCGGATGGACCACCGCAGGTGCATGGGCGCAGCCTGCGGTGGACCGGATGCGATGGCAACCCAACGCCTGCGTTGATCCGGCGGGAAAGCGGTTTACAGGAGGACTTTTGGACCGGCAGTCTCCGCTCCCAAGATATCCCGGGAGGCATCCAACACGCTTGAAACCGACCTTTTTGGTGAGGTGATGGAACGCCAGCCCTTAGGTTCCGGGATCAAGACGGGAACAAATCCGTGATATCCCACCGCTCGCACATCGCCCTCGCCTTCGCGGCGTCCCTTCTTGCTTTCAATCCCGCCGCGCGAGCGGAGGACGAGCTGAGCTTGGGCGTGCGCACCACCGCGCCGCTGCCGCCGGCTGACCAGCGCGCTAAGTTCCAGCTGCCGCCCGGGTTCGAGATCCAGCTCGTCGCCGCTGAACCGGACATCAACAAGCCGTTCAACATGGCCTTCGACGCCGCGGGCCGTCTGTGGACGACGACCAGCGTGGAGTATCCGTGGGCCGCGCCGACCAACCGCATGGGCCGCGACCGGTTGATGATCTTCGAGGACTTCGGCCCCGACGGACGCGCGCGAAAGGTCACGCAGTTCGCCGACGGCCTGAACATCCCCATCGGCGTCTATCCATTCCGCAACGACGACAATCACTGGAAAGCCGTGGTCTGGAGCATCCCGAATATCTGGCTGCTCGAGGACACCGACGGCGACGGCAAAGCCGACAAGCGGACGGTGCTCTACGGGCCGTTCGACCACACGCGCGACACCCACGGCAACCAGGCCTCGTTCCGTCGCGGTTTCGACGGCTGGCTCTACGCCACGCACGGCTACAACAACGATTCCCATGTCACCGCCCGTGACGGAAGCCACGTCGACCTCAACTCGGGCAACACCTACCGCGTCCGCCTCGACGGCTCGCGCATCGAGCAGCACACGCACGGGCAGGTGAACCCGTTCGGCCTCGCGTGGGACGTCCGCGGCAACCTGTACTCCAGCGACTGCCACAGCGCGCCGATCTACCAGCTGCTCACCGGCGGCTGGTACCCGAGTTTCGGCAAGCCGCACGACGGCCTCGGCTACGCTCCGGTGATGCTTGAGCATGCCCATGGAAGCACCGCCATCGACGGCGCGTTCTACTACAACGACGACCTGTGGCCCGCCGAGTACCAGGACACCTTCTTCATCGGCAACGTGATGACCAGCCGGTTGAACCGGGACAAGATCAGCTTCCTCGGCTCGACGCCCAAGGCTGCCGAGCAGCCGGATTTCCTGACGACCACCGACCCGTGGTTCCGTCCGGTGGACAACATCCTCGGGCCCGACGGCGCGCTCTACATCGCGGATTTCTACAACCGCATCATCGGCCACTACGAAGTGCCGCTGGTCCATCCGGGCCGCGACCGCGAGCGGGGCCGCATCTGGCGCGTCGTGTACAAAGGCGAACAAGCGGAGGCCAAGTTGCGTCCGACGGCGCTGCCCCAGGACCTCGACGGATTGGTCGCCGAGCTCGGCTCGCCTAACCTCACGCGCCGCTTCCTCGCGATGAACGAGATCCAGGACCGGTTCGGGTCCGACGCCATCCCGAGCCTGAGGAAGGCCGCGGGATCGGCGCGAGGCGACACCGCCCGGGGCGTGCGACCGGCGATCGGAGGTCCCACGGCGACCACGGTGAGCGTCATGTGGCTGCTGCATCGTTTGGGCGCCTGGGACGACGATCCGGATTGCGGCGAACTGCGCGCCTTTCTGCTCGACCCCGGATCGGAGCTGGTCCGGATCCACGCGCTGCGGATCCTGGCGGAACGAGGAACTCTGGCCCGCCAAGACGCGGGGTCGGCCATGCGGATGACGATCGGTCCGGCAGCACGTTCGGTGCTGCGGTCGGAATTGGTTTCGACCAAAGGATTGGCCGCTCGCTGTGCCGCCGAAGCCATGGGGGAATGGCCGACATCGGGCAACCTCCGTCCGCTCCTCGATGCCATCGCGAAGGCCGATGCCGCCGACACGCATCTCGTCTACGTTCTGCGCAAAGCGCTGCGCGACCATCTCGTCGTGCCCGCGATCTTCGACGAGGTGCTCGCGAAGACCGATTGGTCGGCGGCGGACCTCCGCGCGTTCACCGATGTTGCTGTCGCGGTGCAGACGCCGCAGGCCGCGACGTTCCTTCTCCGCCAGTTGTCCTCGTTGCCCGAGACCGGTTCACCGTCGTTGGGCGATGCGCTCAAGCACGCCGCCCGTTTCGCGCCCGAGTCCGAGCTATCGAAGCTCGTGGGCTTCATGCGCACGCGTTTCGCCGCGCGGACGGAGTTCCAGCTCGCGCTGTTCCAATCGGTCGACCAAGGGCTGCGACAACGCGGCGCAGCGGTGCCGGCCACGGTCCGCCAATGGGGCGCCGAGCTCGTCGGCAAACTCCTCTCCGGCGACACCGGGCCGACCTGGGCGAACTCCCCGGTGGACGCCGCGCCGACCGAGAACCCCTGGGATTTCTTGGAACGGAAACGTTCCGACGGGAAGACGATGCGCGCCCTGTCGAGCATCCCGCGCGGCGAAGGCCTGACCGGCACGCTGCGTTCGCCGACGTTCACCGCCGGGCCGTCTCTGGGATTCTGGTTCTGCGGGCATGACGGTTTCCCCGACAAACCGGTGCAGAAGCTCAACGTCGCCCGCCTCCGCGACGCGAAGGACGGCACCGTGCTGCGCGAAGCCGCGCCGCCGAGGAACGACGTCGCCCAGCGGATCTCCTGGGACACCGCGGCGATCCAGGGCCGGCCGGTCTATCTCGAGTTCACCGACGCCGACACCGGCGACGCCTACGCGTGGGTCGCCTTCGGCGACATCGAGGGCGGTCCCGCCATGCCGGCGACGTCGCCGCGCGCCTCGGCCGAGCGCACCGCGGGCGGCGCCGACCTGGCCGCGAAGCTCGGGCTCCACGACATCGCCCCTCATCTGAAGGAGCTCGCTTTGCGTCCGGGCGATCCCGACGCGCGCGCCGCGGCCGGCAAGGGGCTTGCCGCGTTGGACGCCGCCGCGGCCGTGGCCGCGCTCGGGCCTTTGCTCGCCGACGGCGACCAGCCGTTGGTCGTTCGCGAGCGCTTCGGCCTCACCTTGGCCGAGCTGAACTCCGCAGCCGGCCGGGCGCCGTTGCTCGCCGCGCTCAAGGGCCTGCCGTATCGCATCCAACAGCGCTGGGCCGTGCCGTTGTGCGCGACGCGCGACGGGGCCGACGCCTTCCTCAAGGCCATCGAGCAAGGCGACGCCTCGCCGCGGATCCTGCAGATGGCGAGCGCGCGCGGACGTCTCCAGCGCGCGGACCCGCCCGGTTGGCAGGCGCGGTTCGAGAAGCTGACCAAGGACCTCCAACCGATGGACGAGGCGCGCGGGAAGCTGATCGCCGGCCGCATGGATGCCTTCCGCGCCGCGCCCGCGGCCGATCCCGCCGAGGGCCGCCGGATCTTCGACGCCAACTGCGCCGCATGCCATCAGCTCGAAGGCAAGGGCGGGCTCGTAGGGCCGCAGCTCACCGGCATCGGCCTGCGCGGCGTCGAACGGTTGTGCGAGGACGTGCTCGACCCGAACCGCAACGTGGACCGCGCGTTCCGGCAGACCATCGTCGTGCTCAAGGACGGCGACGTGCAGAGCGGGTTGTTCCGCCGCGAGGAAGGCGACCTGCTGGTCTTCGCCGACGGCACGGGCAAGGAGTTCTCGCTGAAGAAGGCCGACGTGGCCGAGCGCAAGGAGAGCGACCTGTCGCTGATGCCCGAGAACTTCGGCGAGACGATCCCCGCGCCGCAGTTCAACCAGTTGCTCGCGTACCTGCTCGCGCAGCGGCCGGGGAAGTGAGCTCTGGCACGAGCCAAGGCACGCGGCGTTCGCATCGTGTGCCTTCGTGAACCCGATCGCTCATCGGCGGGTGGGTCGCTTCAGCGCTGAAAGCGCGTCCGGATATTGCCTGGGGTGGAGCGAACGCAGTGAGCGCATCCCACGTGCAAGGCCCGACACGAGGGCCGTCGAATCGGACGCGCTTACAGCGCTCGACTCCTCTTGCCCCGTCAAGCGTGCTGCCAGCATCTTGCTGGCAGGGGCTCGCCGAAGCCGGGGCGGGGAAAATCCCGCCGCGTCTCTCCATCCCAGCCTTCTGCCGGCGAGACGCACGGCAGCACATTGGCGGCACCGCGGAACACGATGTCCAGATGCTACGGGCTCAGGCCGTCACCGTTTCTTCTTCCCGCTTCGCCTCGGCGAGGTCGGATTCGTGCTTCTCTCTCGCGGCGTCGATGTCGTAGGCGTCGTTGTCCGGATGCTCCGGGTTCAACGGCGAGATGTCGCGGAGCTTCTGGATCAGGCCGGGCAGGTGCTTGATCAGATAATCCACGTCCTCGTCGGTGTTGTAGATGCCGAGGCTGAAGCGCACCGAACCGCGCGCGCGCATCGGCGGCAGGCCCATGGCCATCAGGACGTGCGACGGATCGAGCGAACCGGTCGTGCAGGCCGAGCCGCTGCTCGCGCAGATCCCGAGCCCGTCGAGCAGGAGCAGGATCGCCTCCGCCTCGACGAAATCGAACGCGATGTTGGCCGTGTTGGGCAGGCGATGCTCCTTGTTCCCGTTGCGGACCGTGTTCGGGATGTTCGTGAGGATGAAGTTCTCCAGCCGGTCGCGCAGCGCGCGCACGCGGGTGTTCTCGTCATGGAGCGAGGCGGTGGCCAGGTCCGCTGCCCGGCCGAAGGCGACGATGTTCGCCACGCTCTCGGTGCCGCCGCGGCGGCCGCGCTCCTGGTGCCCGCCGATGACGT
>JBBRQL010000174.1:0-9048 GCA_038226425.1 Verrucomicrobiota bacterium | reverse complement strand
CGGGCGGGAACTGTTCGCTGCCCGTACCCCGGGCTTTGACCCGGACCTGCCGCAGGTCCAAGGAGTCCACGGCATCGAGGATGAAGTGGACCAGGTGCTCAGCGGGCACCCAGGCGCGGAGATCCGTCGGCAGCAGCAGCGGGGTGTCGCGGTCGATCGTGATGAAGCGGGCGGACATGCAGGTCAGACGCACGCCCCGCGGGCGGGTTCAATCACTTCACCAAAAATAGCAGGCTTCTAAGTCCGACAGGCTGCTAGACGTTGGCAGGCGTCCTAAGCAACGACCGCACGCAACCCACGTCAGGATGCCGAAAATGCGTCCAGAAGATTTATCTTAGGTTGTTTTCTTATCAAACACCTTGAAGACGGTCGACCGTACAGTCACGCCAGCGCGTCGCTCACCAGGGCCTGGGCCTCGGTGACGATGCGCTCGAGATGCTCGGTCCCGCGGAAGCTCTCGGCATACAGCTTGTAGATGTTCTCGGTGCCGCTCGGGCGCGCGGCGAACCAGCCGTTCTCCGACACGACCTTCAGGCCGCCGATGGACGCTCCGTTCCCGGGTGCTTTGGTGAGCTTCGCGAGGATTGGTTCGCCGGCGAGCGAAGCGCCCTTCACAGCTTCGGGAGAAAGTTTCTTGAGCTTCGCCTTCTGCGCCGGCGTGGCGGGAGCGTCGAGCCGCGTGTAGCTCGGCGCGCCGAACCGGGACGTGAGCTCGGCGTAGTGCTGGCCGGGGTCTTCGCCGGTGACGGCGGTGATCTCGGCCGCCAACAGCCCGAGGATGAGCCCGTCCTTGTCGGTGCTCCACGCGGTGCCGTCGCGCCGTAGGTAGCTGGCTCCGGCGCTCTCTTCGCCGCCGAAGACACAAGTTCCGGCGAAGAGCCCGGGAGCGAACCACTTGAACCCCACCGGCGTCTCCATCAAGGGCCGCCCGAGGCTGGCGACGACCCGGTTGATGAGGCTGCTGCTCACGAGCGTCTTGCCGACGACGCCGGACGCCGGCCAACCCGGCCGGTGGGTGAGCAGGTAGCGGATCGCGACCGCGAGATAGTGGTTCGGGTTCAGCAGACCCGCGCTGCGCGTGACGATCCCGTGCCGGTCCGCATCGGGATCGCAGGCCCACGCGATGTCGAACCGGTCCTTCATCCCGACCAACCCAGCCATGGCGCACGGGCTCGAGCAATCCATGCGGATCTTCCCGTCGTGGTCGAGGGTCATGAACCCGAACGAAGGGTCCACCGTCTTGTTCACAATCGTGATGTCCAGACCGTGCCGCTCCGCGATCGGCTGCCAGTAGGGCAACGATGCACCGCCGAGCGGGTCGACGCCGATGCGGAGGCCGGAGGCCTTGATCGCGGCGAGGTCGACCACCGAGGCCAGGTCGTCGACGTAGGGCGCGATGAAATCGTGCGCGTGCGTCGTCGCCGCGCGGAGGGCGATGGCGTGCGGAGTCCGCTTCACGTCGCGGTTACCGGCACGGAGCAGGGCGTTCGCGCGGTCCTGGACCCAGTCGGTCACGTCCGTGTCCGCGGGGCCGCCGTCGGGCGGGTTGTACTTGAAGCCGCCGTCCTGCGGCGGGTTGTGCGAAGGCGTGATGATGAGCCCGTCCGCGAAGGCAGCCGTGCGCCCGCGGTTGTGGCCGAGGATGGCGTGCGAGATCACCGGCGTGGGGACGAAGCCGTCTGCGGCCGCGATGAAGGTCTCGACGCCGTTCGCCGCCAGCACTTCCAGCGCGGTGCGTTCAGCCGGGCGCGAGATGGCGTGCGTGTCCTTGCCCAAGAAGAGCGGTCCCCGGTCGCCCTTCATCGCGCGGAAATCGCAGACGGCCTGGGTGATGGCCGCGATATGGGCGTCGGTGAACGTGCCGTCCAGCGGCGTGCCGCGGTGGCCGCTCGTCCCGAACGCGACCGCTTGCGTCGGGTCGGCGAGGTCGGGCGTGCGGGTCTCGTAGGCGCCCTCCAGCGCGGCGAGGTCGATCAGCTGATCTTTCGGGGCCGGTTTCCCGGCGAGCGGATGTGCCATGGCCGGACCCTATCGGGATCCGCCGCCGCGGGGGAAGCGAGGACGGCGTCCGAGCCGGTTATCGGCGCAGGCCACGCTCCCTCCTGCGGGCGTCCGGGGCCGTGCGCAGGCTTGTCGGACCGTGGCCGTTCGGGGACGTTTTCGGGACCGCCATGAAACCGTTCTTCGTCCTTATCGCCATGTCCGCACTCGCCGCGACCCTCCGTGCCGATGTCCAGCCCTCGTTCCCTCTTTGGCCCAGTACGGCTCCTGGCGCGCTCGGGACCGGCACCAACGACATCCCGACACTCACGCCGTACCTGCCGTCGGCGGAGACGGCGACCAGCGCGGCGGTCGTGATCTGTCCGGGCGGAGGCTACGGCGCGCTCGCGTCGCACGAAGGCGCGGACTACGCGCTTTACTTGTCCCAGCGCGGCGTGGCCGCGTTCGTCCTCAAGTACCGCCTCGGAAGCCACGGCTACAGGCATCCCGTGATGCTCGGCGACGCGGCCCGCGCCGTGAGGTTGGTGCGGTCCCGGGCTTCCGAGCTCAAGCTCGACGCGAAGAAGATCGGGATCATGGGCAGCAGCGCCGGCGGGCATCTCGCGTCGACGCTCCTGACCCACTACGACCTCGGCGACGCCGGCGCGGTGGATCCGGTCGACCGCACGAGTTCCCGGCCCGACCTTGGGATCCTCTGCTACCCGGTTATCACGATGGAGAACTACGGACACACGGGCTCGCGCGAGAACCTGCTCGGGAAGTTCCCGACCGCCGACCTGGTCAACTTGCTCTCGAACGAGAAGCAGGTCTCGCCCGGGACGCCGCCGACCTTTCTCTGGCACACGGTCGAGGACCAGGCGGTGCCGGTCCGCAACTCGCTCGAGTTCGCCGCCTCACTCTCGCGGAACGGCGTGCCGTTCGACCTGCATATCTACCAGCACGGCCGCCACGGGATCGGCCTCGCCTCGAAGCCTCCGGAGTTCGACAACGCGCATCCGTGGGCGAACGACCTCGTCTTCTGGCTCAAGGCCCAAGGCTTCGTGAAGTAGGCGGGCAACGCACCGGAAGGCCCTGGAGAAAGGCGATCCCGCTCGCGGACAAAAGGTCCGCGGCGGGATCACGAGGTAGTCGTCGCCCGAGCGCGGGCGGGATCGGAGCGTCAAGGACGCTTGGTGGAGGGAGGAGCCTTGGGCTTCTCCTTCTTGGGCTTCTTCACTTCTTTTTTCTGGCTGTTGTTTCCTTTGGCCATGATGGGCTCCTTCGTTTTCACCGCGTGCTGGGCTTCTGCTAGGTTGTCCGGCGTCCCATTGCAAGCGGCGTGATGCCGCGGACGCGGCCCGAGGTGGTCGACGGACCCGCCATGCGCAAGGTCGGGCAGAGGAGCCGGACGGAACGGTGATCGTCACCGGGGCACCTTCGCGGTGACGGCCCAGTGGGTCCCACGAGCCTACCGGCTCCGCGAAACAACTTCCGCCGCGCTTCCCTCTGCTGCTACAACCATCCATGCAGTTTCACGAACTCGGCCTGCGCCTCGCCCTCCTCGATGCGGTGGCGGCGATGGGCTACAAAGAGGCCACTCCCATCCAGGAGAAGGCCATCCCGCTCATGTTGCAGGGCCGCGACGTCATCGGCTCCGCGCAGACCGGCACCGGCAAGACCGCGGCCTTCGCCCTCCCCATCATCCACCAAATCGGCACCCACGGGCCCGGCCCGCGCTGCCTCGTGCTCGAGCCGACCCGCGAGCTCGCGTCGCAGACGGAGGAGAGCTTCAAGAAGTTCGCCAAGTTCACCAACCTCAACGTCAGCGTCGTCTTCGGCGGCGTCAGCTACGGCAAGCAGAGGGACGAGTTGAAGGCGGGCGTGGACATCCTCGTCGCGACACCCGGCCGCCTTCTCGACCACATGCAGGAGAAGCTCGTGGACCTCAGCCGCGTGAAGCATCTCGTGCTCGACGAGGCCGACCGCATGCTCGACATGGGCTTCCTGCCGGACGTGAAGCGCATCGTCGAGAAATGCGGCAAGGACCGCCAGACGGCGCTCTTCTCGGCGACCATCCCGGCGGCGATCGAGACGCTCATCCAGTGGGCCATGCGCTCGCCGGAGACGATCGAGATCGGCGCGCGCCGTTCGCCGGCCGAGACGGTGAAGCACGTGCTCTATCCCGTCGCCGAGCGCCAGAAGAAGGACCTGCTCCGGGCGCTGCTCGACCACGTCCACTACGAGTCCGTGCTGATCTTCTGCCGCACGCGCCGCCGTGCGGACGACATCGAGGCGTTGCTCAAGCGCAACGAGCACCGCGTCGCGGCCATCCACAGCGACCGTTCGCAAGCTGAGCGCGAGCAGGCGTTGGCCGGGTTCAAATCGGGCAAGTTCGAGGTGCTCGTCGCGACCGACATCGCGTCGCGCGGCCTCGACATCGCGGACGTCACGCACGTGATCAACTTCGACGTGCCGCAGCATCCGGAAGATTACGTCCACCGGATCGGCCGGACCGGCCGGGCCAAGGCGACGGGCGATGCGTTCACCATCATGGTGGCCGAGGACGCCCAAGCGGTCCGGAGCATCGAGCGCTACATCGACCGGACGATCGAGCGGGTGAAGCTCAAGGATTTCAACTACGACTACACCGCCATCTTCGACGACGGCAAGCCCGGCATGGGCAACGTCGCGGAGCGCAAGATGAAGGGCGTGCGCCTCACCGGCGGCTACTACTTCGGCCCGGCCAAGCGCCGCCGCTGACCGGGATCCGTAGAAGAGGTCGCGTGCCTCGGACCACGGGCAGCCCCGCCACGGCGAAACGCGGCGGCGTCCTTCAGGCGACCGGACGCGACGACCGCAACGCGACGACCTGGTCGCGCAGCTCTTTCGCGAGCGCCTTCCGGTCTTCGCCGGGATGCCGGCCGACCCCGAACGCGACGCGTCCGCCCAAGCGCGGCTTGGACAACAGGTTCAGGAAGTGGGGGAAGAACGTCATGTCGCGCCAGTAAGCGACGTCTTCCGCGACCGTCCCGCCCTCCACCGAATAATCGAGCGCGACCGGCGCGACGCTCCAGCCGTTGCCGACGGCGGTCGCCAACAGCGACGGACGGAAC
Organism: Verrucomicrobiota bacterium; assembly: GCA_038226425.1. Lineage (GTDB taxonomy): Bacteria > Verrucomicrobiota > Verrucomicrobiia > Limisphaerales > UBA9464 > CAIVQB01. Next base: position 3,955 of record JBBRQL010000174.1, on the reverse strand, counting down.
GGCAGCACGTCGTCCCCGCCGGAGCTGGTGCCTTCCAGGAAGATCACCACCGGCACGTCCGCCTCGATCACCGGATCGAACTGCGTCGCCACGTCCACCAGGTCGCCCTTGCGTTCCCGTTGGAGATAGATGGTGCCGGCGCACTGCGTCAACCAGCCGACGACCGGCCAACCGCGCACCTCGGCCTTCGAGACGAACACCATCGGCGCGACCGCGACGAGGGTCACGATGTCGAGATAGCCGAGGTGGTTCGAGCAGAGGAAACGTGCGGTCGGCACCTCGCCCACGGACCCGACCTCGAGGTCCAGCACCTTGCAGAGGCGTCTCGCGTGGCGATGCGCCCAATCGGCGCGGCGGCGATAATCGCGGCGGCCGTTCTTCTTCTCCACCGGGCGGACGGACGACCAGAAGTCGCCCAGTGCGGTGGCGCAGAACCAGAAGAAGCGGATGGAACGTCCCGCGACGCGGAACGGATGACGCGGCATGGGCCTAGCCTAGGATGCGGTACGCCGCGGGGGGAAGCGCCTTGAGGTCCAGCCAGGTGAGGAAGTCGATGGTCTTGAACTCCCGGTCGAGCGCCGGCGGGCCGCAGATCTTGCCGCCGAGCGAGAGGTAGGCGCGCAGCAGCTTGGGCGTCTTGGGCACCTCCGGGGCGAGCTGTTCCATGTCGCAGCGGTAGGGCGCCAGCGGGAAGGTCCGCAACGCGGGCTCGACGAGATGCGACGCGCTCAGCTCGAAGAACGCCGACGCGCCGACCCGCGGATCCTGCGAGGTGAGCGAGCTGCAGCCGACGAAGTAGCGCCCGCCATGTTCACGGGCGTAATCGGCGATGCCCTTCCAGAGCAGGCCGAGCACGAGGATGTTCCGGTGGTCCCGGTGGACGCACGCGCGGCCCAGCTCGATGATCTGGCTGCGGAACGGTTCGAACGGCGCGAAATCGAACTCCTGGGCGGAATAATAGCCGAGATGGCGGCCGGCCGCGGCGCCGGTCTGGAGACGATAGGTGCCGACGATGTCGCCCGACCGGGTGTCCTCCACGAGCAGATGGTCGCAGACCGGATCGAAGCGGTCCTCGTCGCGGAGCGTGGCGAACGAGCTCTCGAGACCTTCGTTGAGCTCGAGGTTGAAGACGAGGAACCGGAGGGCCTGCGCCGCCTGGAGATCGGCCAATCCGCGGGCACGGCGCATGGTGTAGCGCGAGTCCTCCTGGGCACGGGTCAGGACTCGCGACCCCATGTCGGTGGCCGCTCGTCGGAGTTTGGCGGTCACGCCCCCAGCTAGCATGCCTTGTGTCATAGCGGGCGGAGTCTGCTCGGGCAAGCCCCCGGACCGCACGTCAAGTCGGGGTGACGGAGGTGACAGCAGGGTGAAATCAAGACGGCACAGGACACCGGTGACGAATAGGAGGGCAGGCTTCCCGCCTGCCTGTCTGGACGGGCTTCCAGCCTGTCCTCTTCGAGCCCGGCGGAACCGCAGGCTGGAAGCCCGCGGGCCTGGCAGGCTGGAAGCCTGCCCTCCTACGACTTGATCGGGACTCACTGACCCGGACCCAACGGAGCCCGGTCACGGTTCCTTCTTCGTCCTGGGTTCGTCGTGCCGTTCCCCCGGTTTGCGAGGAATCACGACGCCTTCCGCCTTGCCGTCGAGCTGGGCCCTCACGTTGGCGGCGCGCTCGGCGATGAAGCGCTTCAACTGCCACACCGGACGGTTCCGGTCCTCCGGATTGCCGTCGCGCGGACCGCTATAGAAATCGGAGGCCACCGCTGTCTCGAACCGACTGAGCCGTTCCGGCGACCACTCGGTGACCAACGGCCGCACGACCGCTGCGATCTCGTCCACCCGGCGGACGAGCCGTTCGGGCACGAAGACCGTCTTGAGCTGCCGCTCGAGTTCCTGGCGGTAGCTCTCCTTGAACGCGGGCACCGCCAGCATCCGCTCCAGGAAGCGGTTCGGTCCGGTCCACGGACGCCAGATGCTCGCCCGGGTGCGCTCGTCGGCGGTCCCGATGTGCGGGAACTCGCCCCAAGAATGGTCGAGGTCCCACGGGATGAACCCGAACTTCCGCGAATCCGGATGGAGATACATCAGGTAGTTCTGGCCGTTGGAAAGGAAGCTGTCGTAGTTCGACAGGAGCACCTGGCCGGCGAGGAACCGGGCGAACTCGTCGAAGTCCACGAAATCCGCGATGCGCGCGGCGAAGGCCGCGTCATCCGTCTTGGAGGCGAACTTCGACAGCTCGATCACGCGCGCTTTCTGCTCCGGGGCAAGTTTGGTCTTGGGGTCGTAGATACCGTCGTAGGCCGCCCAGTCATCGCCGAGATCGGAGAAGAGCTGGTAGGTCACCGGCTTGAACAACGCGACGCCTTTCTTGCCGAAGCGTTCTTTCGCCCACGTGGAGTCGGGGTTCTCGACCAGCAGATACATGCCGAGCAGCCGGTCGGACTCCGCGCCCTCGATGGACAGGAAGACCCGCGAGAGCGCCGTGCCCGGCGAGGGCACGCCGGCATCGCGGAAATATTCGTAGCCGAGCATGTCGCTCAGGCAGGTCAGGTCGGCAGCGAGGTTGGCCAGGTTGAAGGTCGACCGGCCGGCGAGCTCGCGGCCTTTGTTTCCATGGTCGATGACGATCTTCCACGACTTCCGGTAGCCGCGGATGGAGGCCAGGAAGGTGCCGTTGCCCTTGAAGCGCACTCCGGCGTTGGTGAAGAGCTTGCCACCGAACTCCACGTCGCCGCTTGAGAACGGGAAATCGAAGCCCAGCACGCCGGAAAGCCCGTTACGGGTGGAGTTCGTGTTGCGCAATAGCGGCGTGCCGTCGGGCTGCATGAATCCCATGAGCGGTTGGACACGCTTGGGCTTGAGCGCATCCCATTGCGGCGACGTGAAGCGCAGATGGACATCCCAGACGTTGGTCACGCGGTAGATCTCCGCGCCGGAGCGCAGGTCGGCGGCCAGGTCGCGGCGGCCTTCGTAGGTGGGTCTCGGGCCCGGGTTCTCCGGCAGCTCGTCCGGGAACGGTTGGGCACCCCGCGTGATCATCTGCTCGAAGGCCCAGCCCTGGAACGTCGGCGACGTGTTCCAAGCCACGATCACCGAGACCACGAGCATGACGATGAACAGCACGAAGCCGCCGAAGGAAAGGAGGACGACCGCGAGCCAACGCTTCCAGCCGGACTTCGGCAGATAGGACCAAGGGGAACGCACGCACGTTGTTACGGCTGCGTGACGGATTCCACAAGCCGGTGGTGGAGAACATTCGCCCGGTCGCCGGCAGACTGTCGGCGTTGCCCTCGCCGCGACGGACGGTTAGCGTCCGTCCGAGGTGAATGAAAGCCGGAGCAAAAAAGCAGCGGGTGGAAGCACTGGCCGAAAAGCTCCGCGCGCTGCCGCACCTGTCCGTGGACGAACGGTGGCTCGTGGCACGGTCGCTCGTAGCGACCCCCGACGAACGGTGGCAGATGCACGAGAACTTCCTCCGCTCGCACGGCTTGTTCAGTCGCTCCGAACGGAAAAGGTTCGGTTTCTAGTGATCGGGATGTCCGGTGCGATCCTACAAGGCGTTCCCGCGACCACGCTCGACACGGACCTTTGGATCAATCTTCCGTCCCGCAGCTACATGCGGATGATCAACCTCGCCCGCGCTCAAGGGGCGACGATGGCTGCCAACACGGTGATCGAGCTGGTCGACGGCGCATTGGTGAATTTCGTCTATGAGCCGGACGGTCTGGATACGTTCGACAAGGAGCACAGACGAAGCCCGACCATCCGGTGGTTCGGGATGCCGGTGAAAGTCCTCCGGTTGGACCGCATCGCCGCCAGCAAACGGGCCGCCGGACGCCCCAAGGACATCGCCCACATGCCGCTGCTCGAAACGGTCATCGCGGCCAAGCGGTTGACCGCAAAGAAATCCTCCCACTCATAGCCCCATGCTCGCGCTCCTCGATTACGGCGCCGG
>JBBRQL010000173.1:0-9077 GCA_038226425.1 Verrucomicrobiota bacterium | reverse complement strand
CACAGCGCTCTCGACTTCCTTTCTCCAGCCGATTTCGAAACCAAAAATAATTAACAAATCCCCCTCTTTTCTCTGTCCATTTTATCGAGGCAAGCCCAGTCCGGGGAGAATAGTGCAGGAAGCGCATCACCTCCCGCATCGGCTCGCGGAGCGGGGCCTTGGGATTTGGCTGGAGCCGCGCCTTGGACCGCTGTCGCGTTGCTTCCAAGTTCGGCGACACGGATGACTGAGGGTCGAAAGAACTCATTGCTGGACAGACGATTCCATTTCCGACAATTTCCTGCCACACCAATATGGCGACAAACAGACACCAAGAGAGTCGCAGAATACAATGTTAGGCGTTGCTAGCCGTCCCGAGTAACGAAAGCCAAGAAAGACACCACAAACTCCACCCAAAATCCAGATGACCAAAGAAGACGAAATCATGGCGTTTCTCCACGAACGGGTTTTTGATCCCATTCTGCAATCGCCCGACGCTGCCGAACCCGTCAAGCAAGGCGTCCGACTTACCATCACCAGGATGCGCCAGCGCGACGCGGTCGGCATGATGCAGTATTATTGGTCAGCCATTGTTGGCACCGAGCGCAGCATCGATTTCGCAGCCAGAATGCGTGACGCCGGACACACGCGCTTTGAGGAGGTTATCGACGACTTCCGCAGTCGTTTCTCCGACCAATGGTTACGGAGTTGATTCAGTCATGCACGCTCTTCCTGAACTAACCGCAACGCCTCCTGAGTAACAGGATTGAGATGCTGTTAAGCGGGAACGAGTTTCATGTTCAGTGCGAGGGCTTGGTTGTGGAGGTTCTTGAGACGACGGGCGGTGGCGGCGGGAATTGAGTCGAAGGCCTTGGCTTCGTCGTAGGGCTGGCCGCCCACGACCATGGACCGATGATGCGCGCCAGTTTGTGGGCCCCGGCGACGATGCCCTCGGCCTTGCCCAGGCGGCCTTTGAAGCGGCGCACGAAATCTCCCATCCGGCCTTTGGCGCGGCCCAAGGAGTTGGCTGCCAAGCGGAGGGTCGTAGCGATCCGGTTGGCCACTTTGCGCGTGCCCGCCTTCAGGATGCGGCCGCCGCTTACCCGGTTGTCCGGGCAAAGCCCGAGCCAGCTTGCGAAGGCTTCGGCGCTGCGGAACTTCTCGCGGATACGGTTTTTTCGCCTCGGCTTCGCGACACACCAATTCGATGCACAATGTTTGTTATATTCAATCAATCGTACCTCGAACGGCCGGTCCGGGATGCCGGCTTGGGCGGCTTACCTGCCGAGCAGCCAGTCGGCTTGGTTGCTGTCCTTGCCGAGGCCGAAGCGCGGGAAGGCTTTGAGCTGCATGGTGAGCACGATTGCCCAGTCCTCGCGGGCGGTGCGGTTGTCGCGCAGGCGCAGCGTGAGCGCGGCGGTCCAGCTGCGGAGGTCGCGGTACACGGTGTAGTACTGCTCTTCGAGCACGCCGTCGCGCGATTCGAAGTAATGACTGACGCGGAAGCCCCAGTCCTCGTTGACCCGGTAGTACAGGCTGCTGGAGATGAGGTTGTTTCCCGGGCCGTAGGTCGCCGGGTCGTCGCGCAGATACCGGTGGCCCAGGGTCCAGTTCCAGGTGTCGTTGGGCAGGAGCGTCAGCCGGTGGTTGGCCTCGCGCCAGTCGCGTCCGTAGATGTCGTAGCGGACCTGGGAGTTGAGCACGATCCAGTGCCGCGGGCTGAAATCGAGGTCCGAGTAGAAATCCGGGAAGGTGGTCTGGCCGGGACGCGGCCGCAGGCGCCAATCGGTGTAGAGCGCCCAATTGAGAACGTTGTCCACATCCCCTGCCCTCTTGGTCTGGACCTTGTTGCGCAGGCCGAGGCGGAGCGTGTTCTGGCTGTCGACGGAATCGATCGAGTTGTAGTCCGGGAACTCGAGGGGCAGCAGGCGGTGCGAGGGCAGCTCGGTGTCGAACTGCGGGAGCTCGGCGGGGAGTTTGTCGGGGCGCGGGACGTAGGCGTAGTTGATGGACGGCTCGACGATGTGGCGGATGCCGTCGACATCGAGCAGCTCGTTGCGCATGCCGGGCCAGACGCGGGCGGCCTTGAAGCTGACCTCGGCGCCGGTGTTGAAGACCCAGCGGTCGCGCGCTTCGCCGATCGTGGGCAAGCCGTCGGGGTCGCCGTAGTGCGTGAAGCGTCCGCCGGTGCGGGGCGTGACGTTCAGCCAGCCGAAGAACGTCTGCGGCAGGACGATCTGGTGGTAGGTGTCGGCCCGGAGCGCGGAGAAGTTGGTGGCCACGCCGCTGCCGAGCAGGCCTTCGCGGTAGCGCAGGTAGGCGAGCGAGCTCTCGGACTCGTAGTAGAAGGGCGTCTCACCGATCTGCTGGCGGAGGCCGGTGAGCTTCACGTCGGGCAGGCGTTCGACGGTGCGGAAGAAATCGTTGATCTGCGGCTGGGCGACGGTGTCGAGGCTGAAGTTCCGCCAGAACTGGCTCGCCTCGAAGAAGGACTTGGGCTGGGTGTCGCGACGGAACTCGCTCTCGAAGAAGTCGTGGGTGACCAGCGGATCCCCCTGCTCTCTCACGACGGCCTTGGCGTTGAATCCGTCCCAGGGCGACATCTGGTGGGTGAAGGTGGTGCGATGCCGGTCCGAGGGCAGAGCGTTGCCGAAGGCATCGGCGCCCGGGGCATCGTCGCGGGTGTAGTAGAACGAGGCGTCGCCCTTGCCCCAATCGCCGAGGTCGTAGGCGATCTCCGGCCCGCCGCCGATGCCGCGTTTCTGGCGCCAATCGAGATTTAGCGCGGTCTCGACGTTGGTGCTCCAAGAATAGTGGTAGCTGGAGAGCAGGAACGGGCCGTAGAGGCTGCGGTATCCCGGCGTGAGCGTCCAAAAGTTCGGATGCCGCTCCAGGCTCCGGGTGTAGGTCGGGAACCACATCACCGGCGTGCCGCCCATGTAGAGCACGGCGTCCTTCGCGGTGAAGGTCTTGCGGTCGGTGATGGTGATGCTCCGGGCCTTGACGTGGTAGCCGGGCTTCGCAAGGTCGTCGGAGGTCAGCACCGCATCGGTCACGACCTGCACCGAGTTGGTCTTGCCGCCGGAGACATGCTTGCCGGCGACGAAGAACGGAGGCTGGCCGACGCGGAAATCGTCGGCGACGAGGCTCTTGGTGACGTAGTCGTAGCGAGCCTTCTCGCCGCGCCAGAGCTGGGTGCGGCCGGACTTGTCCGGGTGCTCGATGGTGACATCGCCCTCGACCAGCACGGTGTGGTCCTTCGGGTCGAAGGTGGCCTTCTTCGCGGTCAGCTTGCTGCCTTGGTAGCGTATGACGACGCCGTTCTGCGCGGTGGCGACGCCGTCCTCGAAAGCGACCTCACCCATGCCGTCCGCCGACCTCACGTCGACCTCGACGTCGTCGCCGGTGGCGGTCGCAGGCTCCCCGGCTCGGGCAAGCGCGGACGCGATGGACAACACGGCGAGGCCAAGGGCGGTGAACTTCATCAAGCAGGCGGACGCTAGCCAACCCGCGTGCGGACGGCCAAGCGGAAGTTCCCGGGGAGACCCGGCGCGTGCCCGGCCGTTTCCTCGCCCAAAACGTCGCGAGCTCCTGCGTCGTTGATGGCGTTCCGACCTCCAAGGCGCAGCAATGGCGGCATGGCCTTGCGGGCGAGGTGGGCCGAGGGCGACCGGCCGGACAGACGCGCGGCCCGTGCTGCTTCTCGAGAACGCTCCACCCACCGCCACAATCGTCCGGACGAAGGGCCGCGCGTGGCCGTTGCGATCCGACAGCACACCGCTGCTTCCAGTCTTCCTTTGTCCCGCATCGGGGACGGCGCCCTACGGCAACGCCGTCACCCGGTAGAATCTCTTGGCGTCGCCCGGGCCCGCGGGATCGGTGACGGCAAAGTACTCGGTACTGGGCGTGAGTTGCGCGATCGGCGACCATGCCTTCAGGTCGGTCGTGCGCTCGAACTGGTACTTGACGCCCGGCAAGCCCTGCACTTGGAAACGCACCGCGCCGTCCGGCAGGACCTCCGTGGAGCCGTCCACCACCTTAGGAGGGCGCAGCAAGCGCAGGTTGAGGGTGAGGCGGCCCGAATGGCCGTTGTAGAGATTGCCGTCCACCTCGATCTGGTAGGTCGTGCCCGTCTCGACCAGGAAGAGCAAACGGCTCTCGGGCGTGAAATTCGTCGCCCGGGGATCGTTGTCGTTGCTGGCCACCAGTGTGAGTTGGCCGAGCGTTGATCCGGTGAACACACCGAGCCGGGTGTCGAAAGCCACGTCGGTGGTGAAGATCTCCGCCTGCCCGTTGGTCGGTGCCGTCCAGGTCCACCACACGGAATAGCCGGCGCTGCTCAAGTCGAGGTCGCCCGCCGCGTTGGTGACGACGAGCAGTTTCTCACCGGCCGCGGTCTCGGTCGTGGCGTTCAGGGTCGAGATCGTCGCCGAAGCGAAGAACCCGGTGAGGACGGCCCGGTCGGCGAAGTTGTCGCTGGCCGGCGGGTCACCGGGGGAGATGCCCAACTGGATCGCCCCGGTGGCCGCGTAATAGCCGTCCACCGCGATGAGATAACGCGTGCCGGCGGTGGCGGAGAAGATCACCTGGCTCGTCCCGCCGGAGCCCGGTTGTCCGGAGTTGTCGTTGCTCTTCACCTCGACGAGGTCGTCCAAGGACGTGCCGGTGAAGACCGCCAACGACGTGTCGAAGCTGCTGCCGGCCGTGCTGATGGCGACGATGCCGTTCGTCGGCGAGGTCCATTCCCACCACACGGATTGTCCGCCGGGCAGGCCGGCCTTGCTGGTGTCGTTGAGGTTCTCGGCGGTGGCGTCGACGTTCGATCCGGCGGCCGTCACCGGAAAACCCTTGAGCACCGTGCGGTCGGCGAAGTCATCGTTGGGTGGTTGCGAGAACGTGAGGCTCAGCACCATGTCGCCCGTCGCGGCGTCCTTCCCGTCCACCGCGAACACATAGGTCGTGCCCTTGGCGACCGCGAACTTCACCCGGCTCGTGGTCGTCCCGGCGGAGGCGTCATCGTTGGCCGCTACTTGTGCGAGCGCCCCGAGCGCGGTGCCCGTGTAAGCCGCCAACAGCGTGTCGAACCGGCTGCCGGCCGTGTCCGCGATGAGCCGCCCGTCCGCCGGCGCGGTCCACGTCCACCAGACGGAAGCACCACCGGCCTGGCCTGCGTGGGCCGGCTCGCCGGCTTCTTTGGATGCGCCATCGGTGCGCGCGGCGGTGGTGAGTCGCGTGCCGGTCAGAGGCAGACGGGCGCCGAAGCGGTCGTTCAGCGGGATCAGCGGCGCGAGGCCGAGGTGCGTCGCGAAAGCGTCGGAGATGCCGCCGCCGAAACGTTCTTGGGCCGCACCACTGGTCGTCGTGAAGTACGGGACGAACGCCACCGGCCGCGAAGACTCACCCACGATCCACATGCCCCCGAGCCCGTCCGCGGCCAGCCCGTGGGCGACATCATCGGCACGACCGCCGATGAAGTTGAGAGCCTGCAGCCGGTCGCCAGCCGCGCTCAGCTTCGCGGCGAACACTTCGAAGCCGCCGTGCCCCGTCGCCACCGCATCCGGCCAAGCGTCCGCGCCCGTGCTCCCGACCACGAGCACGTCGCCCGCGGCGTCCACCGCCAAGCCGCCGGATTCCGTGAGCAAGCTGGTGCCGTCCACGAACTCCTCGCCCACGTGATAGCCCCCGGCGTATTGCGCGTCGCCCACCGTGTCGAAGCCCGCGGTGCCCAGATAGGTGCAGAAGACCAGCTTGTCTCCCGCCGGCGTCAGCTTCGCCACGAACAGGTCGCGCGAACCACGGTACGTCAGCTGATAGACGCCGGGCGTGACCGGCAGTCCGAACGATTCTGTGTGGCCCATCACCACCGGCCCGCCATCGGCGGCCACCGCCACGCGGGCCGCGGCGTCGTACGCCTCGCCCGCGATCAGCGTGAGGTAGTCCACCCCCGTCCCGTCCGCGCGCAACCGCGCCACGTAGGCATCGAACGACCTCTTGTCGGAACCGAACCGCGTGGGGTTCGTCGCGCTCAGGAAATTCGTCGAGCCGGTCCGCCCCACCACGAGGACCCGTCGTTGCGTGTCCAGAGCAAGTGCCGCCCCCGACTCGAAGCCCGCGCCGCCCAGGTAGGTCGCGAACACGAACTTCGTGCCGGTCGGGTCGAGCTTCGCGACGAACGCGTCGTGACCACCGCCGTTCACCGGTTGCGCCGCGCCCGGCGTCACCGGGAAGTCCGTGGAGGTCGTCCATCCGGCCACGTAGGCGTTGCCGTCCGTGTCCACCGCGATGCTGCGGCCCAGCTCCAGCTCGCGCCCGCCGAGATAGGTCGCGTAGGCCAACGACTTTCCGTCAGGCCTGAGTTTCAGCACGAACGCATCGTAGCTTCCGCCGAACGCCGCCTGCGCGGAGCTGGTCCCCGGCAACGAACCGCCCGTCTCGCCGGTGACATACACGCTGCCCGTGCCGTCCACAGCCAACGCCCGGCCGCTCACGCCGGAGAGAAACGTGGAATAGAGCCGCGTCTTCCCATCAGCGGAGAGCTTCACGACGAACGACCCGTAGCCGTTGGTGGACCCGCCGATGGCCGACGTCTGGGGGAACGGATCCGAACTGGTCTTCCCCAGCACATACACCGAGCCGTCCCCGCCCGTCGCCACCGCGAACGCCGTGTCGGTCGCGTAACCTGCGCCGCCGCCGCCGAGATAGGTGGAGGCGAGCGTGGCCGCCGTCGGGACCGGCTGGGCGTTGAGCCGGGACACGACGGACAGCGCGACAAAGAGGCCTGGCAAGATGTGTTTCACGGCGGCGATTGGAAGAGGCGTGCGGTGGGCGAAGAGGAGCTTAGTGGAATGGCATCAGGTCGCAGTGGCAACGCCAAAGCCGGCGGTGGCGAACGGGTTGGCTTCGCGGCGACGTTCGCTTACAAATCGCGGATGACCATCATCACCGATCCGCGATGCACCGGGTACCGCGGCGTGGGCCATCCGGAGAAGCCGGCTCGTGTCAGCCGCACCGCGGAGCTGCTCCGCTCGCAAAAGAGCCTGCAACTCGCGTGGGCCGAGCCGGCGCCCGTCACCGATGCGCAGCTGTTGCGCGCCCATTCCCGGTCGCATCTCGACCGTCTCGCGACTCCGCAGGATTTCGACGGGGACACGCCGTACTTCCCCGACATCGGAGACCACGCGCGGCGCGGCGTCGGCGGTGCTTTGAAGGCGCTGGAACTCGCCCGCGCCGGCGAACCGTCCTTCAGCCTGCTGCGCCCGCCGGGTCACCACGCGACGCGCGAGCACCCGATGGGCTTCTGCTATCTCGGCTCGATGGCGGTCGCCGCGTTGGAGGCGAAGGCGCAGGGCTTGCGCGTCGCCGTGTTCGATTTCGACGTCCACCACGGCAACGGCACCGAGGACATCCTCCGGGGCGTCGACGGCGTGGCCTTCGCGTCGGTCCACCAATCGCCCTGCTATCCGGGCACAGGCACGGTCGATGTCGGGCCGAACTGCTTCAACTTCCCCGTCGCGCCGGGGACCTCGCGCGACGCGTGGCGCGCGATCTTCGGCCGCGCGCTAGGACGCCTGGCCGCCACAGATCCGCAGGTGCTCGGCGTCTCCGCGGGCTTCGATGCTTACGTGAAGGACCCGTTGGCGAACGGCACGCTGGAGCGCGAGGATTTCTTATGGCTCGGCCAACAGATCCGGGCGCTTGGAGTGCCGGCCTTCAGCATCCTCGAAGGCGGCTACTCCCTCGACCTGCCCGACTTGGTTCTGAACTATCTCCTCGGACTCGTCGGGTGAGACTCATCCCGCATCCCGCATCTCCCGGCCGACCGAGGCAGCGGCCGTGAGATGCGGGCACTAACGCGAAGAGGACTGGTTCCAAACAAACGCATCAACGGATTCGGATTCGTTGATTTGTATCTTGTCGGCAGCCCTGCCGCGGGCATACACCTTGTCCGTGATCTCGTACATCCACGACCTGCACGTGGCCGCCAAAGCCGCCGGCAAGCCTGCCGTCTCCATCGAGTTCTTCCCGCCGAAGACCGATGAGGGCGACCGGAACCTGTTCGAGAAGACCTTGCCCGCCCTCATGGCGGTCCGGCCCGCCTACTGCTCCGTCACGTACGGCGCCGGCGGCAGCACGCGGGACAAGACGCTCACCATCGTCGAGCGGATCCAGAAGGAGCTCGACCTCACGGCGATGATGCATCTCACCTGCGTCAACGCCACGCAAGCCGAGCTCGCGTCGGTCATCGCCGACGCCCGTGCCCGCGGCGTGAAGAACATCCTCGCCCTGCGCGGCGATCCTCCCGCGGGCAGCAGCGAATGGACGGCCACGGAAGGCGGCTTCCGCTATTCGCGCGAGTTGGTCGCGTATCTCCAGCAGCTCGGCGGGTTCGACATCGGCACCGCGGGTTTCCCCGAAGGACACATCGCCCAGGCCGGTGGTCGCGAGACCGATTGGGGCTTCCTCGCCGACAAGATCCGTGCCGGCGCCGGTTTCGTGGTCACCCAGCTCTTCTTCGACAACGCCGATTTCTTCCGGATGCGCGACCATCTGGTGAAGAAGCTCGGCGTGGACGTGCCGCTCATCCCCGGGATGCTGCCGGTCGTGTCGCGCGGGCAGACGAAGAAGTTCACCGCGATGTGCGGCGCCGCTTTGCCCGCGCCGTTCGTGGCCCGGCTGGACGAGCTCGGCGACGACGACGCGGCGGTGACGCAGTTCGGCATCGACTACTGCGCGAAGCAGTGCGAGGAGCTGATCCGCGAAGGCGTCCTGGGCATCCACTTCTACACGCTGAACAAGGCCCACTCGACCGTGCAGGTGGTGAAGGCGCTCGGGCTGGCGTGAGCGGCACCGACCGGAGCGCCGAGCATGGCTCGGCTGAGAGGACACAAGCCCGCACTGGCTGGGCGCGCGGGCAATAGTGCCCTCCTTGCCCAAAGGCGTTGGAGAAACAAGGTTGCCAACCTGCGCTGTCCTACGTGCGCGATGTCCAGAGGCGCTCGGCCGCGTCGCGCCCGTCCGCTTTCATTGACTCGCCCCGGCTCCTTTCCCAAGCTTCGGCCGTCTCTCACCAAGTGCCATGAGCCAGAACATCACGTCCT
>JBBRQL010000172.1:0-9130 GCA_038226425.1 Verrucomicrobiota bacterium | reverse complement strand
GTCGGGCTCGTGTGCGTGGCAGCGGTGTTCATCGGCATCCTGAACGCGCGCGGCCGTTACTTCATGCCGGCGCTCGGCGCGACGATGTTGAACGTCGCGATGATCGGCAGCGTGTTCGGGCTGGCGCCGCTCTTCGGACGCCATCTCGAGACGCAGGTGTTCGGGCTCGCGTGGGGATTGCTCCTGGCCGGCCTGGCGCAGGCCGCATTCCAGATCCCCGGGCTCTGGGCCGAAGGATTCCGTCCGCGTTGGGTGACGCCGTGGAAAGACCCGACCGTCCGCGAGGTCGTGCGGCGGATGGGCCCGGCAACGCTCGGCGTCGCGGCGTACCAGATCAACATCCTGCTCACGCAGGTGCTGGCCGTGACCGAGGGCAAGCAGATCGTCGCTTCGTTCAACTACGCCGTGCGCCTGATGGAGCTGCCGCAAGGCGTCGTGGGCATCTCGCTCGCGACCTACCTGCTGACCGAGCTGAGCGGGCTGGCGGCGGAGAAGAAGTTCCCCGAGTTCCGTTCGGCGCTGCGGGAAGGGATGCTCCAGATGGTCTTCATCAACGGTCTCGCGCTCGTGCTGCTGGTGGTCCTCGCCGGACCGATGGTCCGGCTCCTCTTCGAGCGCGGGATGTTCTCGGCGGACGCGACGGACCGGGCTTCGTTCGCGCTGCTGTGCCTCGCACCGGGGCTGCTGTCGTTCTCGCTCAGCAACATCGTGGCCCGGGCCTTCTACGCGCTCGGCGACACGAAGACCCCGATGCAGATCAGCCTCTTCTGCCTCGTGGTGAACCTGATCCTGGTCTTCCTGCTCGTCGGCCCGATGCGGCAAGGCGGCCTCGGTCTCGCGAACACGCTCAGCGCGACCCTGAACGCATCGCTCCTGCTCTACGCGCTGAAGCGCAAGCTGCCCAAGTTCGGCCTGCTCGACATGCTCCCCGGGCTCGGCTCGGTGGCGGGCGCGGCCGTGCTCGCGGCGATCACCGCCTGGGGTGCCAACGCGCAGTGGGACCGCTCCTTCGGCCACGCGCATCTGATGCAGCGGGCCGGGGCGGTGTTCGTGCCCATCGCGGCGGCCGGCGCCGTGTACATGGCGGTGGCGTTGTGGCTCAAGGTGCCGCAGGCGGCGGCGTTGCGCGACCTGGTGCTCGGACGGCTGCTTCGCCGCGGTGCCAAGCCGCCCGCGGCACCTCCTCAGACCCCGGCGCCGTGACCGTCGCCGGGCTGCCCGTTCCGTCGCCGGCGGGCCCGCCCTGAAGCAGCGGATTCGCCCGGAGCAAAGACAGTCGATGTGCGGAAGATCAGTGCGCCGCGATCTTCGCCGCCGGCACCTTGTGGACCGTGTGCCAGACCTCTTGCTGCACCTCGGCGCCGTCGGCCGCCTTGAGGTTCAGTTTCACGCGCTGCTGCATCACAGGGATGACGTCCTCGAGCCCGAGCGACAGCGTCTTGCCGTCGGCGCTGAGCTTCGCCGAGCGCACCTCGACGCGGTCGTGGCCTTTCTGCTTCGGGTTCTTCACCGAGAACTCGGGCGATCCGTAGTGCTCGGCCCAGTCGTAGTTCCAGCGGTCGACGCCGTAGTTCTGGAGGTCGGCGACGCTCGCGGGGTCCAGCGGCCGGGTGAAGGTGAGCTCTACACCGTCGGCTTTCACGCGGAGGTCGCGGACCATGTCGACCGTCTTGCCCGTGTAGCGGACGCGATGGAAGGCGCCCTGTCTGGCGCCGTTGCTCTGCCAGACGACGAGGCCGCAGGTGTAGAGCTGGCCGTCGCGCGGGCTGAAGCGGCCGCGCATCACGCCGCTGTCGAACTTCAGCGGGAAGCGGACGAGCCCGCCCTGTTCCTCGCCGTCGACGGTCTCGTAGAAGCATTTGAACAACGCGCTCATGCCGTAGCTGGTGTGGAGCAGGTCGCCTTGGAACGGTCCCCATTTGTCCGACGTGACCCAGAACTGGCCGCCGCTCGAGTTGTCGATGTTCTTCGGGATCCAGAAGAGCGGGCCGTCGTAGCCGTTGGTGTGCGGAGTCGCGGTGTGCGCGGTGAAGACATGGCCGTAGAAGCCGCCCGGCTTCATGAGGTTCACGCGGCAGGCCGGCACCCAGTTGCCCTCGTTGTCGCTGGTGGTGATCTCGTCGCGGGGGCCCATGCCGATGCCGTTCGGCGCGCGCAGGCCGTTGGCCACGATGTCGAGCTTCTTGCCGTCCTTGCTGACCCGCAGCAACGTGCCGTGGTGCGGGACCTTGGCCCAGCCGAGGTTGCCGCCTTTGTTGAAGTAGAAGTTGCCCGCGCGATCGGTCTCCAGCCCGAGCACGAACTCGTGGTACTCGGGCGTGATGGTGATGTCGTTGTTGAAGCACTCGTAGAAGTCGGCCTCACCGTCCTTGTCGAGGTCGTGCAGACGGTACAATCCGTCGCGGCAGGTGACGTAGACCTTCTCGTCCACGATGCGCAGGCCGAGCGGTTGGAAGAGGCCGGTCGCGAAACGCTTCCAGGTCAGCTTGCTGAGCGCCGTGTCGAGCCCTGAGACGATCCAGACATCGCCGCTCACGGAGCAGAGCGCCGCCTTGCCGGCATCCTTGAAGAAATCCATGCCGCTGAAGCGCAGCCACGATCTGTACGGGTTGTCGTCGGGCGGGGTGATCGTGTCGGTCACGTACGGTCCGTCGCCGCCGCTGGCGGCGAGCTTGCCCTGCGTGATCTGCGGCGCGCCCCAGCGGGCGGGTCCGCCGTGGATGAGCTTGCCGAGATCGGTGATCGGCGTCGCGATGGCGATCTGGTTTGCTGTGCCGGCGCCCTCGCTCGCATCGCCGCTCCAGAGAGCGACGCGGAACGGGCGACCCGCCTTGGTCTTCGGCAGCCTGAGGACCGCGCGTCCGTCGGTGGTGAATTCCCACGAGGCCTCCGGAGCACCGTCGACCTGCGCCGCGACGAAGCGCTTCGTCGCCGGGTCGCGCACGGTCAGGAACGTCCCGGCGATGGTCGACACGCCGCCCGGCGACTTGAACGCGAGCAGCGCCTGCGGCCCGGTGCTTTTCTCGAACTGGATGGTGCGGACGAAGACGCCGTGGCCGCCGATCTCTTGGAAGGTCGCCTGCTCGAGCACGCCGGCGCCGCCGACCGTGTAGCTCAGGACCGCTTCGTTCCCATGCAGGTAGACGCCGCGCCACTGGGCCCAATCGTGGGGCAACGGTGCGTTCAGGCCGGTGCCGGTCCGCGGTTCGGTGAAGTCGCCGTTCTTGGCCCATCCCGGTCCGACCGGGGACGAGAAGCGGACCGTGCCCCACGGCTCGGGCAGGCCTTCGAGACCGTCGCGGCCTTTGGGCAGATGCAGGAAGCCGCCGGTCCAAGCGGCGTTCCAGCGCAGCGTCATGGTGTCGAAGCTGACCGCCGCTGCCTCGGGGTCGGACGGCGTGGCCAGCTTCAAGGTGAAGGTCTTCAGCGCGGCGTGCTTGCCTTGCAGATTGCTGGCGAAGAACGGTCCGTTGTCCATCTGCTCCCAGCGCCACTTCGCGGGCGGCACAGGATCCGCGGCCCCCAGGGACGGGACGCCGGCGAGCAGGCACAGGACGAACGCGGTGGCGCGCGAAAATCTTAGCATTGGCATGGAGAGATTTCGTAGCGGAGACGCATCCTGCGCGGCAACGGATTTCGTGCGGATCGGGAGTGGATCCGCGTGCCGCCGCGGTCGGCGACCGATCATACGGGATGATGCGGACCTCGCCGCCCGACGGCTACTTCGCCGGCCCGGGTGCTGCGTTCGCCGCGGTGTCGCGGGCCGCGGCCTGGCGACGGATCTCGTCCTTCGCCTTCACCAACCGCTCGGGCCACGCGAACTTCGGCGCCTTGGTCGGATCGTAGCCTTCGAGATGGCCGGTCAGGCGCGTCTGCGGCTTGGTGTATCGGAGCTCCGTGTCCCCGAAGACCTCGCGGCAGATCGCGGCAAGGCCGGGGTCGTATCCGATCAACTCCACCCGAGTGTTCACATGGTTGTGGTCGTGGTCGTTCTCGCGGTTGTTGTCGAACCACGATTGGACCCCTTCGGCGAAGTACTCGTGATGGTTGACGCCCGCATATTTGCCCTTCCACAAACCCGCCTTCATCGCCGCCCGGTAGGTCGCTTGGAGCCGCGCGTCGAAGGTGGCGTCCACGTTGTCCATGCCGCGCAGGTGGATGTTGTGGGCGAACTCGTGGATCAGGATGTTCTCCGCCGCATACGGATCGCCGGGATAGCAGAGCAGGTTCTCCTCGCCACAGGAGCAGTACGGATCGGTCTCGCTGCCGCCGAGGCCCCGGGCGCGCGCGTCCCAGAATTCACGGCCGGACAAAGAGGGAAAGTCCGGCTGCCGCCCTTTGGCGAGTCGGGCGAACTCCGGTTGGTCGGTGGTGAACTCGTTCCAACCGAGGATGCAGAGGCGCGACCCGCTCTTGATCATCGCCTCGCGCACGTCGGGCCGCTTCGCCAGCATCAGGTCCACGAGATACGCGGCCTCCTTGAGCGCGTAGCGATCCACCTTGGCCGACGCGACGATGGGAAAACCGTTCGCCATGATCCGCTGGGTGTAGAACGCCGGCACCCCGCCGAAGCGGAAGGCCTGCACCCGCACCGCGCTGGCCACGATGGACTCGGATCTGTCGGACCGCCCGACGAGGGCGAACCGGTGGCCGATCGTGGTGGTGATGATCGTGTCCTCGCCGGCCGCGACCGAGCCGTCCGGCACGCGCTCCGTGTCGGACTTGAGCCAGAAGATGTCCACCGGTTGCTCGCTGCCGTTGATGATCTGGAGCCGGGGACGCGGCTCTTCCGCGGCTTGAAGGGCGGACCAAAAAGCGCAAAGCAGCGCGAAGGTCAAGATGCGCGATCTCATGGATTGATAGGACGGCCGGAGCGTTCCGGAACGCCGCCTGGGGCGACGCTAGGGATGGTCGAAGACAGGGCGAGCGAAAAGACGGTGGCGACCGGGTCCCGTGCGATCGCGACCCGCCCGGCATCGCCGACAGCAATAGCCCCGGCGCTTGCGTTTTGTCCGGGAGCACGCCATCCACCGGCCCCGATATGGAAGCTCCTGAAGTCCCGCTCGAACAGGTCACCGAAGACGTCCACCACCACAGCCACGGCAAAGGCGGCTGGACCTTGGGCGTCGCGTTGACCACCGCGTTGCTCGCCGTGCTGGCCGCGATCGCGTCGCTCTTGGCCGGCCATTACGCAAACGAAGGGATGCTGGAGCAGATGAAGGCCTCGAACCACTGGAGCTACTACCAGTCGAAGAGCGTGAAGGAGAACATCCTCCGGTCGAAGCTCGACCTGCTCGAGGCGCTCGGCAAAAGCGCGTCGGAGAAGGACCGCGAGAAGATCGCCGAGTACAAGCACGAGCAGGAGGAGATCCGCACCGAGGCCGACAAAGAGTCCAAGGAGTCCGAGCGCCACATGCATCTCCACATGAAGCTGGCGCGGAGCGTGACGCTGTTCCAGGTCGCCATCGGCATCTCAGCGATCGCGGTGCTGACGCACAAGAAGCTGTTCTGGTTCGCCGGCATCGCCTGTGGAGCGGTCGGCTCCGTCTTCCTCGCGACCGCGTTCCTCTGAGCGGGAACCCTGCAGATGGATCCGGGTGGAACGGCCAACCTGGCCGTTCTCGGCGGCAACTTGCCGCCGAGCTTCGGCACGAGGTCGCACCCACCGGAAAGTGCGTTCCCGGCGCACCCGAAGCGGCGGGCTGGTAGCCCGCCCCAACGGGCCGGTGGCCCGTTCTACTTCGGCCTCTGACTGCATCGTTCTTCTGACCCCATGCAAAAAAAGTCGGGGCGGCACCTACCGGCACCGCCCCGCTCAGGTTCAGTTTGGTTTTTCCGTCAGTGTTTGGGCTGGCGGGAAAGGGGAGAAAACCCGGCGGCCTGTGGGAAAGACCGCCGGGCCAGGGTTCGTGAGGACTCGCGGCCGGCCTGTTCGTCGGACGCGTTCGGGGTGGAAGGCAGGCTAGGTGTCCCGACCGTGATAGCCGGGACGGAGGGTAGCACTCCCATGCGTTTTGCGTATGTCGGTGCTCTTTCCACGGATCCAGTGGTACGCATCGGTGATGCCAACATCGTTTTCACGGCGATTCCCTTCGCTCCGGGGCAACCGATCGGCGACATCGCCGCAAGGTGTCCGCTTTTGCCCACGCCGCTGGGCGAAAGGCTGCGAAATCAGGCTCCACGGAAATCCCGCTCGCCCATCGGCCGACCTTCGCTAGCCTTTTCGCAGATGACGCCTGCCATCCGATCCGATCCCGACGCCGCTGCATTTCTCGGCGACGTGCGGTCGTTGGTCGCGCAGGTCGGCCTTCCCGACGGCGAGGCCGCGGCCCCGTTGCCGGTCGCGGCCTCCCGCGTCGACACCGTGCCGGCGCTGCGCGCGTTCCTGACCGCCTACCGGCAAGACGTCTTCATCGCGGAGGAATGGCCGGTGATCGTCCGCGCCCATGCGTTGGCCGGCGCCGGCCAAGCGCGCGAACTCATCGCGCTGGACCGCGAGTGGTCGGTCCAAGCGCGGCGGCAGGAATTCTCCGAGTCCAGCTTCCGCGTCGGGCAAAGGCAGCTCGGGAAGCTCCGCCCGTTCAAGGACCAGCGCGTCGTCCAGCGATACCTCGCCGCCATCGAGGCCGGCGAAGCCCACGGCTGGCATCCGCTCGCCTACGGTGTCGTGCTCGCCGTCTTCAACCTGCCGCTGCGCCAAGGCCTCGTGAACTACGCCGTGCAGACGCTCGGCGGCTTCGTGGATGCCGCGGTCCATTCCCGTCGGTTGCCCGAGCGCGAATGCGCGGCGGTGCTGGACGAGGTCTGCGCCGCGCTGCCGAAGGCGCTGCCGATGCTCCCGGATTCCGCGATGTTCGCCGCGGCCTGAGCCGCGACGATGCAGTCGGAGCACACGTAGCGCAGGCGTCTCGCCTGCCTTGGCCGCACCGGGAACCCGGTTGGCTGCCTGAACTGACAGGGATTTCTTGGCCACCGTCCGGTGGGAAAGCCCGCGACCTGCGCAGGCTTTCCCCTCTCCCGGAGGGGGATCCAATCATCCGCTGCGGCTCACGAAACGTGCCATGGACCGGGTCGAGGCATCTTCGGCGCGCCAGCGTCATGGACTGCGTGTGGCTTGCCACCGCTTTGGGGTCGGCAGCGAAAGAACGCAAAGGACTCCGAGGGTTCGCGACCATGCCGTCCTTTCTTTTGTGCTCTCTGCGTTCTTTC
This sequence comes from Verrucomicrobiota bacterium, assembly GCA_038226425.1. GTDB lineage: Bacteria > Verrucomicrobiota > Verrucomicrobiia > Limisphaerales > UBA9464 > CAIVQB01. The sequence continues at coordinate 1,921 of JBBRQL010000172.1, read as the reverse complement.
GCGGCCATCTCCGTCCGAAAGCGGCCGCTCCGCTCCGCTCCGCCGTCGCACTCCAAAACCTCGCGGAGAACGGACGATCCATGGGCAGGGAAGATCGCGAGGCCGCACTGGAGCGTCCTGCTACCGCCTCCTCCACGTCTCTCCGCCGCTTCTGATCATCCGCAGATCCCACTCCGCGTTCGCCACGTCCGCTCGATCGATGGATTCTCCGCGGCGTGAGCCCGTTCCTCATCCTAGGTTGCGTCGCGCTGTACTTCGCGCTGTTGCTCGGCATCGCCTGGGTCACCGGACGCCGCGCGGATCCGGCCGGCTACTTCCTCGGCAACCGCGATTCGCCCTGGTACGTCGTCGCCTTCGGCCTGATCGGCGATTCGCTCTCGGGCGTCACCTACATCTCGGTGCCGGGACAGGTCGGCACGGCGAAGTTCTCCTACCTCCAGGTCGTGCTCGGCTACGTGCTCGGCTACGTCGTCATCGCCGAGGTGCTGCTGCCGCTCTATTACCGGCTCGGGCTCACCAGCATCTACAGCTACCTCGGCCAACGTTTCGGGGTCTCGGCGCAGCGGACCGGTTCGGCGTTCTTCCTCCTCTCGCGGCTGCTCGGCGCGGCGGCCCGCCTCTATCTCGCGGCGAACGTCTTCCAGACCTTCGTCTTCGACCGCCTCGGCATCCCCTTCGCGCTCACCGTCGCCGTCATCATCGGGCTCATCCTCGTCTACACGCTGAAGGGAGGCATCAAGACGCTCGTGTGGACCGACAGCTTCCAGAGCGCCTTCCTCGTGCTCGGCGTGGTGCTCTCCATCACCGCCATCGGCTCCGGCATGGACGGCGGCATCGGCGGCCTCTGGGAGGCGGTGAAGACCAGCCCGCTGAACCAGACCTTCTTCTTCGCCGATTGGCGGGCGCCCGAGTACTTCTGGAAGCAGTTCCTCTCCGGCGCCGCCATCGCCGTGGTGATGACCGGGCTCGACCAGAACGCGATGCAGAAGAACCTGAGCTGCCGCTCGCTCCGGGACGGCAAGAAGAACCTCTACGCGTTCACGATCGTGATGGTGCTGGTCAACGCCGCCTTCCTCGCCCTCGGCGCCCTGCTCTTCCGCTACGCCGCGGCGAAGGGCATCGCCATCCCGGCGCAGACCGACCAGCTCTTCCCCCTGCTCGCGCTGCAGCACCTCGGGCCGTTCGCCGCGCTCGTCTTCGTCATCGGGCTCACGGCGGCGACCTTCAACAGCGCCGATTCGGTGCTCACCACGCTCACCACCAGCTTCTGCATCGATTTCCTCGGCTTCGGCACGCGCACCGACCTCGACGAGGCGACGCAGACGCGGCGCCGCCGGCTCATCCACCTGGGCTTCGCCGTGCTGCTGCTCGGCGCGATCCTGGCGTTCAAGGCGCGGAACAACGGCGCGGTGATCAAGCTCGTGCTGGACCTCGCGGGCTACACCTACGGACCGCTGCTGGGGCTGTTCGCGCTGGGCCTCGCGACCAAGGTGCGCGCCGGCGGACCGGTGTTGCCGTGGATCTGCGTCGTGTCTCCCCTGCTCTGCTGGGTGCTGAGCCGGAACTCGGCGGACTGGTTCGGCGGCTACCGTTTCGGCTTCGAGCTGCTGCTGCTCAACGGCCTGCTCACCGCCATCGGCGTGGCGACCCTCGCGCGCACCCGCCCGGCAGAGCGCCCGGGTGCCTGAGGATCCGCGCTCTCCGGGAGGGCGGAGTTTCGAGTCCGTCAGGGCGGAGGTGGGGAGCGCCGACGTGCGCTGTCGAGGACGCCGCCGCGAACGGTAGCGCAGAGTTGTACTCTTGTATGTTTCTTTCCCTCGTCCTTGTCCGGCGACAGCCGGACGGGAGGATGGGGCCGCCGCAGGGCCTGCAGGCCCTGCGGCGGCGGCGCCGGCGTGATCGTTGTAATCTCGGACCTTGG
>JBBRQL010000171.1:0-9132 GCA_038226425.1 Verrucomicrobiota bacterium | reverse complement strand
GCTGCTCTTCGCTGCCGCGATCATGGCTTTCGTCACCGGCGAGGTGCTGCTGCGGTTGCCGGAGTTCCGCGCGGGGGCCGGGACCGCCCTGCCCTTGCCGATCCTCCTGCCGATGAAGCTCACCGTGTTCCTCATCGGGATGGTCGTCGCCGAGGCCAACCGCCTTTTCTCGGCGCGGCCCGCGGAAGCGTCGCTGCTCGTGGCGCTCGGGATGACGTTCGCCGCGATGCAGGCATGGCAGGTGGCGGCGGTCGCGGCGCTGGCGTTCTATCTGGTCGCAGGACGCGATCTGGCGGGGGATTTCGCCGGACGGAAAGGAAGCGCTTGGCTCGGCTGGATCTTCGGCAACCGGCTCATGGTCGTGCTCGCCGACTGCTCGTACGCCGTGTACCTGCTGCACAGCATGGCGATCTCGCTGTGGGGAGGCTGGCTTTGGCAGCAGGACCGGTTCCTCGCCTTGCGGAACCCCGTCCGGATGGTGCTGTTGCTCGTGCTCGTGGCCGCGACCGTCTATCCGCTGGCCTGGCTCATCCATCAGGTCGTGGAGAAACCGGGTATCGGCGTCGGCCGCCGCCTGGCCGGGCGATGGTTCCCGCGGCCCGGTCACCCGGGCACCGCCGGTTGACGCCGAGGCCCTCAGCCCAAGCGGTCCGTGCCCGGCTCGGCCGATTTCAGCAGCCTGCTGAAATGCCCACCGAGAGCCGTCAACTCGTCCCAGGTCCCCGATTCCACGACCTGACCGCGGTCGAGCACCACGATGCGGTCCGCGCTGCGGACCGTGGAGAGCCGGTGGGCGATGACGACCACCGTCCGATGGTGGCGCGCCTCGTCGAGCGCCGTCTGGACCAAGCGTTCGCTCACGTTGTCGAGCGCGGAGGTCGCCTCGTCGAGGATGAGCAGCTGCGGGTCGGCGACGATCGCCCTCGCGATGGCCAACCGCTGCCTCTGGCCGCCCGAGAACATCGCACCCCGCTCGCCGACCACCGTGTCCAGCCCGGCCGGCAGCCCGCGGATGACGTCCTCGAGATGCGCCGCCGAGACGGCCCGCCGCAACTGTTCCGGGGTCACGCCCGGCCGGCCGAAGCAGATGTTGTTCGCGACGGTGTCATGGAAAAGGAAGGCCTCCTGCTCGACCATGCCGAGGCGGGCATGCCAGGAGGCGGGCGAGAACTCCCAGAAATCGGTGCCGTCCGCCACGATCCGACCGGCGGTCGGTTCGCGCAGCCGAAGGAGCAGGCTCGCGACGGTGCTCTTGCCGGAACCCGAGGAGCCGACCAGCGCCACGGTCTTCCCCGCGGGGATCTCGAACGAGATGCCCCTCAAGGCGACGGTCCCGTTCGGATAGGTGTAGCCCACGCCCTCGAGCCGGATCGACCCGCGGACACCAGCCCATTCGCGCGACCCGAACGGCCGCGACGGGAACAGCGGTGAATCAAGCCAACGCAACGCCTCGCGCACACCGCCCGAGGTGTAGCTGATCTGGCCCATCACGCCGTAGACCTGGTTCATCAAGGGAAGGATCCGGATCAGCACCACCCCGACCACCATCAGCTGGTCGCCGGAGAGCAGGTCGTGCTGGATGAGCACGATGTAGGCCCAACCGATCAACGCCATCGCACCCGCCATCGCCAGGATCTCGGTCGACGGCCCGATGATGCCCCCGAGCACCGAGCCGTGCCGCTCCACGTCCGCCATCCGGTGGTTCAGGCGCCTGAACTCCGCCTCGGCCATGCCCTGGGCGTTGGTCGCCCTCACGACGCGGATCCCGCTGAAGATCCCCGCCAGATAGCCGAAGAGCTCCTGCTGCGCGACGGACCGCTCGTCGCCGCGCCGTTTGAGGCCCGCCTGCAACAAGACGCTCAATCCGCCCACGACCACCGCCAGCACCGCCAGCCCGAGCGACAACCGCCACGAAAGATAGACGATGAACCCCAGGTAGCAGAGCCCCAGCAGGCAGCGCTGCACCAGGAGGACGACGTACTCCACCGCGTTCTGGGTCCGGATGGTCTCGATCGAGAACAGGTTCCCCATCTCGCCGGATTTCCGCTCCTCGAAGATGTGGATCGAGGCGTGCTGCATACGGTGGAAGATCGCTTCCCTCAGGTTCGCGGCGATGCGCCGGCTGAACTTCGCCGTCAGCAACAGACTGATCGTCTGGACCACGTTCTTGGCGACGATCGAAAGCAGCACCAAGCCGCAGAAGACGCCGACATAGAACCCGGCCGACCGGTTTGGGAGCAGCTCCGGGAGCCAGTGGAGAAAGCGGCCTTTCTCAAGGAAGGCGAGCAGCTCCGCCGGCGGCATCCTCAGCAGCGCGACCAACGGGACCAGCAGGCCGATGCCGGCACCTTCGAACAACGCCGCCAACATCGAGGTCGCGACGACCGACGCCACCAGCCAGCGGTTGGGCCGCATGTGCGGACGCAGACGGTTCAGGTCGACCGCGAGATTGGTCAGGAGTCGGCTCCAAGATTTCATTCGGCAAAAACTCCGGCCAGGACGGTGCCTGCGGCGCGCTTCATCGGTTCAACCTCCGTTCACCAACCACCATCCGCCCACCCCGAAAGCCGCGACCGAGCACACCCCCATCAACCCGCGGTAAACGCGCGCCCGGTCCGCGCCGGATGCCACCGCCAAAAGACCCAGGGCCGAGGAGAAGCAGGCCATCGCCGCCACCGTCCCCGCCGCGAACGCCGCGAGGTAGAGCACCGAACCGAGCCGCGTCGGGAACGCCAGCGAAGGAAGCACGCCGATCAGATGTGAGCTGCCCGCGAACCCGTGCAACGTCCCGATCCCGAAGGCGGCGTGCGGATGCGCGTGCGGCATCGCGACCTCCGCATGGACGTGGTCCGGCGCATGGACGTGCAGATGCTCGTGCCGAGAGCCGTCATGCTCGTGCGCGTGGACATGCACCTGGATCCGGAGCGCCTGCCGAAGGCTCCATATGCCCACGCCGATCAGCACGGCACCCACCAAACGCTCTCCGACCGACGCGATCAGCGCGAGCGGAAGCGCCTCGCGCAGCGCCAACGCCGACAAGCCGACCGACGCCACGCCGGCCGAATGGCCCAGTCCCCAGCGCAGACCGGCCGCCCAAGCGCGCCGCTGGCCACCGACCGCCAGCGGTGCCACGGCCACCAAGTGGTCCGGACCGGACAGCACATGCAGGAAACCCGCGAACAACCCTGAGAGGACGGCGAACATCGATCGGCGAGGAAGGTGCGGGGAAGGCCGCCACCGGAGCAAGCGCGCACCCTCGCCGAGGCGCGACATGCCGGCGGCGCAAGCTTGCCTTGCCCCGGACGGACGCCACTTTCGGCCGATGCAATTGTCGCCGCGCGACCTCGCCCGCCATATCGACCACACCCTGCTCAAGGCCGACACCTCGGCCGACGACATCCGGAAGCTCTGCGCCGAGGCCCGCGAGCACCACTTCTGGTCCGTCTGCGTCAACGGCTCCCGCGTCGCCCTCGCCGCGAGCCTGCTCGAAGATTCCGACGTCAAGGTCGCCGCCGTGGTAGGGTTCCCGCTCGGGGCGACCGACAGCGACGCGAAGCGCTTCGAGACCGAGACGCTGATCGACCTCGGCGCGCAGGAGATCGACCTCGTGCTGCCCATCGGCCTGCTCAAGGAAGGCGACGACAAGCGGGTCCTCCGCGAGCTGCGCGATGTCGTCGAAGCCGCCGATGGCGCGGCGGTGAAGGTCATCCTGGAGACCTGCCTGCTCACCCGCGACGAGAAGATCCGCGCCTGCGGGCTGGCCGTGGAGGCCGGCGCGAAGTTCGTGAAGACTTCGACCGGCTTCAGCACGGGCGGCGCCACGTTGGAAGACATCCTGCTGATGCGCGAGGTGGTCGGGCCGAAGTTCGGCGTGAAGGCCAGCGGCGGCATCCGCGACACCGCGACCGCGCTCGCGATGATCGAGGCCGGCGCGACCCGCCTCGGCACCAGCGCCGGCGTCGCCATCGTCTTGGGCCACGAGACCGGCAACGGCACCTATTGATCCCCGCGACGTCGCCGCCCGCCAGATGACGCCTGGCGGGCGAGGCTCACCGCCGACGCGGGACACCGCTCGCCACGCCACCCTTCTCAGCGCCGCTCGTTGTGGGCGGCCCGCGAATACTTCTCCGCTTCCAAAACTTTCGCGCGGGCGAGGAGCGCCTCGCCGAGGACCAGATCCGTCCAGACGACGCCGTCTTGGCGTTCGGCGACGCGGAGCATCTCGTCCTGCCATGCGGCGCGCGCGATCGCTGGAGGAGCCGGCTGGACCGAACCTTGGATGAGCAAGCCCATCTGGTTCCGGCGCTGTGCGGCACCGGCCAGCTTCCGGCCGTCGAGCAGGGCGTCGGAGAATTCCCATCCGCCGCCGAAGCACTGGCCCGGGCCGCGTCCGTCGCAGCTCGGGGCCAAGGTCGCGCCGATGCCGAGCCCGACGAACGCATCGCGGAGCCACGCATGCATCCGGCGATAGCTCTCGGCCGCCCGCAGCAAGCACCAGGCATGGCCGGGCGGCACGGCGACGCTGTAGGTCCAATCATCCGCGTGCGGCACCACGCCGCCGCCGGTCGGGCGGCGCAGCAACGGCCGCGACGGCGTGACCACGGCGACATCGGCGTATCGCTGCGATTGGCCGAACGTCGCCGCCGGGGACGTCCACCCGTAGAACCGCAGCACCGGACGCCCGAGCACGGCGCTGCCTTCAAGCAACGCTTCGTCGAGAGCCATGTTCATCGCGGGAGCGGTCGGGCCGGAATCGAGCAGGAACCACGGGGCGGACACGCGAGGAAGCTCGACCGGAACGGGGCCGCGCGCCAACCGGATTCAGCGACCGCAAAGGACCGCGCGGACAGCCATCGGGTACCCGTGGTCGCTTCATCCAAACCCGAGCCCGTCGCGCGCGGGATTGCAACCAGGCCGATGCCGTGGCAACCAATCGCCGTCCTATGCGAATCCATCGCCTCTTCGGCCTGCTCCTGCCGCTCGTCGCCCTGACCTGGGCCGGCTGCGACTCTTCTTCCCCCCCGGTCGAGAGCCGGTGGCGTTTCGTCGGCGGCACGACGCTTGCCTTGCAGACCAACGCGCCGACGGTCCGCGATGTCATGGCCCTGCCTGAGTCGGCGGCGCTGCGCGGGCCGCTGCTGACCCACTTCTCGCGCGTCCTCTGGAAGCTGGCTTCCGGCGACAAGCCGATGCCGCCCGCCGCGCTCGCCGACGGGCTCGTGCTGGTCTCGGACCTCGCCGACCGCCTGAGCATCGGCGAGACGCTGGCGCCATCGTTGTCCCGACGTGAGTTCGCCCTCGCCGTCCAAGCCGATGCAGCACGCGCCCAGGTCTGGGAAAAGGCCTGGCCGAAGTTCTTCTCCGCAGCCCATGCCGCCCGAGGCGAAAAGGCCGGCGAACCCAAGGTGCTCGTCCGGTCCGGCTGGGTCGTCGCCGTGTCGGATTCCACGCTCATCAGCCCGGAGGACGCGTTCAAGGCGCTGGCGCTCGTGCCGGCCGAACCCAAGGTCGTGCTGCACGCCGAGCTCAACCTACCGGGCCGTCCTGCGGCGGTGCTCGACGCCGCGGTCCGCGACGGCGCGGTGCGGACCGAGCTGAAGCTGGCCTTCGCCGACGCGCTGCCGTCGAAGCTTCCCGCTTGGGAACGGCCGTCGGTCATCCGTGATCCATTGGCGAAGTTCACGGCGATCCGCGGGGTCCCGGCGTGGTTCGGCGAGATGCCGTGGCTCAAGCAGGTGGCCGGGAACGATCTGCCAAAGCAGCTCTTCATCTGGTCCAACGCCGGCACCAACTCCCTCGACAAGATGCAGACCTACATCGCCGCGCGGGTCGAGAACCCGGACTCCTGGGTGGAGCACGCCGTGGCGGCGCTCAAGCCCAGCTATCCGGACGACCCGAAGGCGGCCAAGTTGTCGGGAGAACTGGCGTACGACCCGGAGCACCACGCCGCGGCGATCAACCACATCTTCATGCCGCCGCGGCTCGCGCCGTTCCGCGACCAGGACCGGCCTTACCTCCTGCTCGGCGCGATCCCGCCGACGCGTTCACGCCAACCGATCCCCGCCGGGCTCGTCGCGCAGCTCGAGCGCCCCGCGCTGCTCGGATACGACTGGGAGATCACCGCCGAGAACATGGCGCACTGGAACCTGGTCGGGCAGGTCGCGGACCGGTTGCGTTTCCGGGCCCTGGTCAACGATCGCCCAGGCGTCCGCTGGCTCTACGAGGCCACGACGCTGATGGGCGAATCGGTCACCGAGGCGATGGTCACCGGCCCGAAAGAGCTGACCGTGAAGCGCAAATCGACCGCGGGTTTCACCGCGATGGAGCTGACCTGGCTCACCCGTTGGATCGACGGCGACGCGCCTCCCCGCGGGCAATCCATGAAGGCCGCAAGATGAGCACGCCGATACTCCAGCTCGGCGTCAACATCGACCACGTCGCCACCCTGCGGCAGGCGCGTTACCGGGACCAGCCGACCGAAGGCCCGCGCCGCGTCGAGCCCGATCCCGTCGCGGCGGCCCTCGCGTGCGAGGCGGCCGGATGCCACGGCATCACCGCCCACCTCCGCGAAGACCGCCGGCACATCATCGACCGCGATGTCCGCCGGCTCCGCGAGGCCATCCGCACGCGGCTCAACTTCGAGATGGCGATCACGCCGGAGATCGTGGCCTTCGCGCTCGACGTGAAGCCGGACATCGTCTGCATCGTGCCCGAGCGCCGCGAAGAGGTCACCACCGAGGGCGGCCTCGACGTGGTCGGTCACGAAGCAGCCATCATGGCGACCTGCTCGCGGATGCGGGACGCCGGTATCGCGACGAGCCTGTTCATCGCGCCGGATCCCGCGCAGATATCGGCCTCGGCCCGTGCCGGCGCGGACGCCATCGAGCTCCACACCGGACGCTACGCGGACCATCGGCATCTCAAGCGCGAGCGCAACGACGAGATCCAGCGCCTCGTCGCCGCGGCGCGTCAAGCCCACGAGCTCGGCCTCCAGGTGAACGCCGGCCACGGGCTCAACGTGGAGAACCTCCCGCTCATCCATCTCGTGCCCCATCTGGTCGAGCTGAACATCGGCCACAGCCTCGTGAGCCGGGCGATCTTCATCGGGCTGGACGCCGCGGTGAAGGAGATGCTGAAGGCCATGGAAAGCTATCCGGGGTGACCGCCGCCGGGGGCCGCGAGGCCCTTGGGCCCCGTCGTCCCGGGACCACGACCACGCATGATTCTCGGCACCGGAATCGACCTGGTCGAAGTGGACCGCATCGCGTCGTCGTTCGCGCGGTTCGCCGCGAAAGAAGCCGTGTCGAAGGCTTTCGGAACCGGCATCGGCACGGGACTTGGATGGCACGACATCGAAGTGGTCCGGAAGCCGTCGGGCGAGCCGTGCATCCTGATGCACGGCCCGGGTGAAAGACTGCTCGTGGAGCGCGGAGCGACGAGGCTCCACCTCAGCCTCACCCACACCGCCGCCCACGCGGCGGCGGTCGCCATCCTCGAAGGCTGATGACCCGCGTCAGGCCGCGGCGAGTTCCGGCTGCTGCACCGCCTCGTGCTCCTCGATCCGCTTGCGGAGCTTCGCGAAGGCGATGTTCTGCAACTGGCGGATGCGTTCACGCGTCACGCCGAAGGTCCGGCCGATCTCTTCGAGCGTCTTCTCCTTGCCGCCTTCCAGGCCGAAGCGTTCGCGCAGGATTGTCATCTCGCGCGTGTCGAGGATCGGCAGGAAACGCCGCAACATCTCATGCACCGTGCGGTTCTCCAGCACCTCGAATGGATTCCGCGCGTCGGTGTCCGGCACGACATCCGCGAGCCGGCTGGAATCCTCGTCGCCGAGCGGGGCGTCGAGCGATGCCGTGCGCTGGGCGGACCGCATCCAGAAACGCACCTTCTTCACCGGCACGCTCATCTCTTCCGCCAACTCCTCGTCGGTGGCCTCTCGGCCGAACAGCTCCTGGAGCTGCATCGCGACCCGGCGGACCTTGTTGATCTTGTCCACGAGATGGACCGGCAGCCGGATTGTCTTAGACTGGTTGGCGAGCGCGCGCTTGATGGATTGTTTGATCCACCAGGACGCGTAGGTGGACAGCTTGCCGCCCTTCGCCGGATCGAAGCGCTCGACGCCTTTCATCAACCCGATGTTGCCTTCGTTGATGAGGTCGAGCAGCGGAAGCCCGAAGCCGTCGTAGTCTCGGGCGATCTTCACGACGAGCCGGAGGTTCGCGCGGATCATGTGCTCCCGCGCCGCCATGTCGCCGCGCTTGATCCGCGCGGCCAATGCGTTCTCCTCCGCGATGGTGAGCAGCGGGACCTCCACGGCGTCGCGCATGTAGAGCGTCAACGCGCTCTTGGTCTCGTACGGCAGCGCCGGGAGCGCCTCCACGGTGTTCTCGCGGGGCAAGACGACGGCAACGGGCTGCGCAGACGACCCGGACAACGGTCGGATCCGCTCCGTTTGTCCGGCGCGTCGACGTGCCGCCGGTTGGCGCATCCGTGTCGGGCGAGTGGCGCCGGCCCCATTGATCGGGCGACGGTTGGCCGGCGAAGTGGTTCGGTTCATGATGCAGATCCAATCGAGATTCATCGGGAAAGTTCCAAGAGTTGCTTGGCACAGCACCCAGCAACCGCGAGCAGAGATTGTCTAAAGTTTAACTGTTTGTCTAGTTTTTGTTTATCTTTTTGTTAGACACTTGCTGTAGATGCTAGTGAAAAGACGACGCTAGTTGCATCCGTCTAATTCAGGTCTAACTCTTGTGGCCAGTGACTTCTGAATTGAGACACACCGTCCGAACCGTCGCCCTCCGCACCGGATTGACCCCCCACGTCATCCGGGTCTGGGAAAAGCGCTACGGCACGGTCCACCCCGCCCGGTCGAGCGGGAACCAACGCCTCTACACCGAGACCGACGTGGAACGCCTCGCGCTCTTGAAGCGTGTCACGGACCTTGGGCATAGCATCAGCCAGGTGACCGCATTGCCGTCGGAAGAGCTGTCCGCGCTGGTCTCCGCTGCAGACCGCTCCGTGGCGGTCGATGCGCCGGGCTCTACGACGGGCCGGACGGCGGCGAGCGGGTCCAGCGCGGACCTCTTGGAAGCGGCCTTCAAGGCGGTCGCGGACATGGATGCCGCCGGCCTT
>JBBRQL010000170.1:0-9178 GCA_038226425.1 Verrucomicrobiota bacterium | reverse complement strand
GCAGCTTCACCAGCGCCTTGGCGACGGCCACGCCCATGACGACCGGATCGTTGCGGTCGGCGTCGGCCGGGAGCTCCAGCGTCTCGGCGAAGACCTTCGGCACGCTGCCGCGCGGTCCCGTTTGGACGACGCGCAAGGTCGAGCCGTCCAGGTCGAGCGCGGTGACCGAGGACGGCGGGCGAGGCCGGCGCTCGCGGCGGAGCCGGAGGCGCCGGAGCACCGGAGCAAGTTGGCGAAGGCGGTTCGACATCGAGGGTTGGGAAGTGTCAGCCGGTCCGGACGTTAAAGTGAAGCCCCGGAACGGGCTTCTTCGAGGACATCTCCGACCAGCTTGAACGGCAGGCCGAGCCGGGTGATGTCGCGGAGCCGGGTCACGCGCGGCACGTCGCCGGCGACATCGATGGTCGCGTCGAGCACGCGGTAGCGGCCGGACGGCACGCCGTAGCCGATGACGTGGAAGCTGAACTGGTAGCTGCCGGTCGTGATATGCGGTGCGATGGTCTTGAAACGGGCGGCGTCGACGACGCCTTCCTGGAACAACCACGCGATGGTCGCGCGCCGGTCGGCCCCGAGCCCGCCGCGCGTCGAGACGATGGTCTCCGCGAGCGCGGGATCGATGCCCGGCAACGTCGCGAGCACCAGCGCGTCGGCGGTGCCGATGTTCACCAGTCCTTCGCGGCGTTCCTTGGCATCGGTCGTGAACAGGTCGAGCACCAGCGGCAGCTCTTCCTTCGTGATGCCCGACGCGACCTCCGTTTCCTTGCCCTGTTCGTCCTTGGAGATCACCGAGGCTTCCAGGACTTCGGCGGGATGCCGGAGCTTCACCTTCGCGGCACGCAGCGCGGCGACATAGTTGGTGAACGAGGCCGGCAACCCGGCTTCGGGCAACGGCGCGGACGGGTCGTTCAGGTCGATCTTGGGCCGGCCGGCCCGGGTGCGGTTCCGTTCGTACGACCCGACCGTGAGATACTGCCCCATCCCGTGGTCGAGGCGGTTGTCCTTGTTGTCGGGCGGGAACTGCTCGTCGCCGTCGTTCTCGTTCGGGTCGAGGCGGCCGTTGAGGTTCGCATCCTCTCCGTGCAGCAACGACCAGCTGAAACCCGGCACGCCGAGCAGATCGTCCAAGCTCGTCAACGGACCGGCGTTCCGGACAGGGACCACGTTGAACGTCGAGACTGTCGCCGGGATGACGTCGTCGTCGCCCGGATCCGCGCGCCCGGCGGCTTCGTCGGGGATCGTGGCGAGCGGATCGACCGGATCGGCGGCGTCGGCACCCATTCCCACGGCCTGGCGCAACGCCTGCGCCATCGATGGTGTCATCCGGGGGATCTTGGTCAGGTCGGCGGCGCCGATGTGGTTCAGGTCGATCCGGCGCGCCTCGTCGGTCAGGCCGTGGCGGATCTCCACCGGAGAGGAACTGTCGCCGGGCGAGAAAATCGTGAAATACCAGCGGTCCGCGCCGTCCTCCGTGACGAGACGTCCGCGGAAAGCCGCCGGGTCATCAGTCCACGTGTCGTTCCCGGGAACGGCCGTCGCCGCGGCGTGCAACGCCTCTTCGACGCCGCTCAACGCCGCGGCCCATGCCTGCTCCGCGCCCGCGCTCGCGCTGGCCGCGGTCTCCTCGGCGCGCGAACGGAACAGCAAGCTCACCGTCACCATCGACAACAGCATCACGAACACGAGCACCGCGAGCAGCACGAAGCCGCGGCGCAAGCCGGGGCGACGCTGTCGGCGGAGGATGTCCATGGGCGGTCTCACAATGTCGGCACCGAGGCGGAGAGAGTGTTCGTGCTGTCGTTGTGCCGCGCGGATCCGGCCGGCACGACGACGACGCGGCGGAACTGTTCGTACGGATAGGTCTCCGGTGTCGCGTCGTCGGGCAGCGGTTCGGTCCCGAGCACGACCTCGACGCCGGGCGGCGGCACTTGATTCGTCCAACTTTCTTGCCACGCGCCGCCGTCCCAGAAACGGAAGCGGATGAAACGGACCTGGTCGGTGAGCAGTTCGGCGGGACGGTTCGTGGCCACGGGCGCCAAGGTCGAGGAGTCTAGCGGCTCGGCCGACGCCGGCATCTTGGCCCGAGGGCGCGCCGACAACGGCGATTCCGTCCGGTCGAGCCCGAGGACCACCGTGTTCGTTCCGTCGGGGCCGGTCACCGTGTTGTACGAGATGCGGACCACGTCAGGGCCGACCGAGACCGCGCCGTCGACCCCGCGCGCCGAAGGGACCGCCAGGGCGGCCCGTGTGAACCGGACCGAGCCGGACCCGCCCACGAAACTCTCCGCATCGCCCGCCACCGGTTGCGCTTGACGAAGGTCCGCCGCGAGCCGGTCCGACACGAGCCGCACCACGGAGATCCGTTCCGATTCCACGAGGATCTGTCCGCGCAGGTCGGTCGCCTGCCGGTAGAACGTCAACGCGATGACCAACAGGCCGGTCGCGATCGCGATGGCGAGGATCACCTCGACCAACGTGAACGCGCCGCATCGCGCATCCCGTCGGAGATGTCCGCCGCCGCGGGCGATGTTGGAGGATCCGGGGCGCATCGGTCAGGGTTCCCGGACGGCGGTGAGCGCGTCGGTCGCGGCGCTGTGGCCGATGCGGATGACCTGGGCCAATCGTTGGACCACCGGAGCCGTCTTGTGCCGCACCACCACCTCGACCCGTGTGGATCCGCCGTTAGCGCCGATAAGGCCGTTAGCGCCGGTGACGCCGATCGCGTCCTCGACCGGCACCAGCGAAGCTTCCCAGGTCCAATCTTGGAACGGCGCGTCGAACGGGCGCCGACCTTCTCCGCCGGGCACGCGGATCCCGAGCTGGATCTCGGCCACGACGCTGGTCGCCAAGTTGACGGCGTGGGTCCCGAGCCTCTGGCGCTCGAGGCTTTCCAGGGAGGAGTTCAACGCACCGGTGACGACGGCGGCCGCCGCGACGAAGAGCGCCAGCGCGATGAGGACCTCGAGCAGCGCCGCGCCGCGCCGCGCGAAGTCGCGACGCCGCCGGTCCGACCGGAGCGCTGGGCATCCCGGCTTCATCGCGGAGGGTCCAAAGGTGCCTCGGGCGCGGCCTCTCCGGCGACGATCTCGATCGCGCGCCGTCTCAACACGCCGGTGAGGCCGGAAAGTTTGACCGCCATCTGCTTGGCATCGCCGTCGTCCAATGAGCTCAGGACGACCTCGGCGGAATCGCTGGAGCCGTCCGGATAGAACAAGACCGTGAGCGCTTGCGGCGCGGAAGGCTCGTCGCTTCCCGCGAACACCCCCGTCGGTGTCAGCGACGACGACGACGGCGACAGCGAAGCGGGCGTACCCGCCGGGGGCTGTGCCCGGGACGGACGCACGCGGACCAGTTCGTCAATCTGGGTGGTATAGGGCTTGGCGTCCGCCAGCGCCTCGAATTGTCCCGGCGCACCGAGCGGATCCGTTTCCCACGCGACCTGGATGCCCGAGGCGGTCGACGTCGAATTGGTTCCGGTCGCGACCGGTTCCCCGTCGGGGAACACGATCCTCACCGTCCGCCCGCTGCTGGCGGCCTGGGCCCGGGCGTAGCGGAAGAGCGACTCTACTTGGGTCGCGCCTTCGTCAAGCCGCGCGCCGCCCTGCGCCGGACCGAAGTTGAGGATCCCGGCCCCGACCATCAGCAAGAGAAGCGATACCGTGAGCAGGAGCTCCACCAAGGTGAAACCCGGCCCGGCAAGCTGCCGCCGATGACCGGGTTGGATTCGCATGCGATGGAGCGTGGGCGGTCACGGCTGCGCTCACTTCGGGGCGCCGTTGGGATCGGAGCTCTCCGAGGCGAGCTTGATGTCGTCGTCGGTGTCGGGCTGTCCGTCCGGTCCGACCGAGAACAGCTTGTAGGGCAGCGCTCCGGCCTTCTCGCCGTCGGTCGCGCGGTCGTTGAGCTCGTAGCGGATCTTGTTGTTCCACGGATCATCGAGCGTCGTGCCGGGTTTCAGGTAGGGCCCTTGCCATTTCTCGCCGAGACGCTCGTTCTCGAAGCTCGGTTTCTTGAGCAGGGCTTCGATGCCGCCTTCCTGCTCGTTCGGATAATGGCCGAGGTTCAGACGGTAAGTGTCGAGAGCGCTGCCGACCTGCTGGAGCATCAGCCGCGTCGTGTTCTTCTCCGCGCCTTTCTGCTGCGGGAGGACGAACACCACGAGCGCGCCGGCGAGCAGCAGGATGATGACGATGACGAGAAGGATCTCGATCAAGGTGAAGCCCGACATCTGTCGGCGGCGGCGGTTCAGGGCGGCGAGTTTCTGGACTGTCATAGGTGGTGCAAGTTCTAGACCGGAACGCTAGGCGGACGCCATCGGGGCCATCAAGATTCAACTCTTTCCCGTGGAGATTTTTCCGGTGTGTCCGGCCGCTCAGGCGGGGTAGGGGGATGGACCGATGGCTGCGGAGATCCACGGCGTTCTCGCTGGGCAGTTCCGTGCGATTCCTCCGCCCCTTTCATCGGACGCTCGCCGTACCGGCGACGAAGTCGTCCGGGCTTCCTCGAATGCGTCCCGGCCGGCTCTCGTCGCTCTTCCATCGTGACGGAGCCTTGCCCTAGCGTCGACGCCGTCCGCCTTCCATCGAAAGCCATGAACCTCACACAGCTTCTGCTGGTCAACCGCCTGTTGACCGAAGAGCAGATCAGCGTCGCCGTCGCCTTGCAGCGTTCGGAGGGCCTGCGGCTCGATCGCGCGGTGATACAGCTCGGGTTCCTCACCGAGCGCCAGGTGCTGGAGCTGATGGCCGAGCAGCTGCATCTGCCGCTCGTCGAGCTCGCGGACATCGTCATCGCGCCGGAGATCCTGAGGGCGCTGCCTTCGAAGGTGGTCTACCGGAAGCGCCTCGTCCCGGTCTCGCGCGAGAACGGCATCCTCAACGTCGCCACCAGCGACGCCTTCGACCTCTACGTCTTCGACGACCTGCGGCTCAGCACCGGGCTCGACATCCAGCCGGTGCTCGCGCCGAGGGACGACATCGAGAAGCTGATCAAGACCCACTTCGGCCTCGGCGGAGACACCTTGGACGAGATGGTCGGGGCCGACGACCTCGGCGGTGGCGGCGCCT
Organism: Verrucomicrobiota bacterium; assembly: GCA_038226425.1. GTDB lineage: Bacteria > Verrucomicrobiota > Verrucomicrobiia > Limisphaerales > UBA9464 > CAIVQB01. The sequence continues at coordinate 4,115 of JBBRQL010000170.1, read as the reverse complement.
CGGTCGAGGGCGGCGAGGACCTGCTCGAGATGGCGCAGGAGGCGAGCGTCATCAAGCTCGTCAACGAGATCATCATCGAAGCCGTCAGCGAGCGCGCCTCGGACATCCACATCGAGCCGTACGAGCACCAGATCTCCATCCGCTACCGGATCGACGGCGTGCTGCAGGAGGCCTCCGTGCCGCCGCAGATGCACCGGTTCCAGGCCGCGATCATCAGCCGCATCAAGATCCTCGCGAACCTCAACATCGCCGAGCGCCGCATCCCGCAGGACGGCCGCATCAAGTTCCAGGTCGGCGGCCGGCAGGTCGACGTCCGCGTGAGCGTCATCCCGATGCTCTTCGGCGAAGGTGTTGTGATGCGTCTCCTGGACAAGTCGAACGTGCTCTTCACGCTCCAGCAGCTGGGCATGGACGACACGACCTACGCCATGTTCAAGGGCCTGATCGACCGGCCGCACGGCATCTTCCTCGTCACCGGTCCGACCGGCTCGGGCAAGACCACCACGCTCTACGCCGCGCTCAACGCCATCGTCGGCCCGACCATCAAGGTGCTCACGGTCGAGGACCCCGTGGAGTATCATCTCCACGGCGTGAACCAGATCCCGGTGAACCACCAGGTGGGCATGACCTTCGAGAAAGGCCTCCGGGCCATCCTCCGCCACGACCCCGATGTCGTGATGATCGGCGAGATCCGCGACCTCGAGACGGCCCGCGCCGCGACGCAGGCGGCGATGACGGGCCATCTCGTGCTCTCGACGCTGCACACGAACGACTCGGCATCGGCCGCGATGCGCTTGATCGAGATGGGCGTCGAACCGTTCCTCGTCAGCAGCACGATGATCGGCGCGATGGCGCAGCGGCTCGTCCGCCGGATCTGCTCGAAGTGCAAGGAAGAGTACGAGCCCGATCCGGCGACGCTGCCGCGCGACCTAATCCTGGAGCCCGGAGCCAAACTGGCGCGGGGCAAGGGGTGTCCACACTGCCGCAACACGGGCTTCCGCGGTCGCTCCGGGCTCTACGAGCTGATGGTGATGACCGACGTGATCGCGGAGCTGATCATCGACCGCGCGCCGTCGCCGAAGATCGTGGCGGCCGCGCGGCCCTCGGGTCTGCGCCTGTTGCGCGAGGACGGGTGGATCAAGGTCCGCCAAGGGCTCACCACGCCGGACGAGGTCGTGCAATGCACGGCGCTTTAGCGAGCAGGGGGGTGAGCCAGTGAGCCAGTGAGCCGGACATCAACTCACAAACCGACGGAATCGCCGGTCGACGAAGATTTTCACTACCCACTGCCCACTGCCCACGGATCACTGTTCACTGACCTGCGCGCCTGCTGGCCTGCTCGCTCACTACCCCAAATCCATGCCCCATTTCACCTACATCGCGATGACCGAGGCCGGCGGGAAGGTCTCGGGCGCCGTCGAGGCCGAGAGCGAGGCCGTCGCGATGCGGTTGATCGAGGAGAAGCGGTTGTTCCCCGTGTCCGTCCGCGGGAAGGGCGGCACGGCGAAGGGCGCCCCGAAGAAACGCCGGGTGCGCTCGTCCGACCTCGGCACGATGTACGGGCAGATGGCGGACCTGCTGGGATCCGGCGTGCCGTTGCTGCGGACGCTCGATTCGTTGATCCGTTCGACGCCGGCACCGGGGCTGCGCGAGCTGCTCAAGGAGATCCGCGCGGCGGTCGCGGATGGCAGATCCCTGACCGAGACGCTGCGCCAGTTCCCCGAGGTCTTCCCGCCGTTGCACACGGCGATGATCCAGGCCGGCGAGCGGGCGGCGTTCATGGAGGAGGTGCTGCGCAGCTTGTCGGGGTTCATCGAGCGGTTCGAGGAGCTGCGGAGCAAGGTCATGGGCGCGCTGATCTATCCGGCGCTGCTGGCCGGGCTCGGCACGGTGGTGATGCTGGCGGCGCTGATGTTCTTCGTGCCGAAGTTCGAACCGCTGCTGGCCAACGTGAAGAAGCCGCTGCCGTCCGAGGTGATGTTCATGGCCAGCCACGTGGTGCGCAGCTACTGGTACCTGGTCATCCTCGCGATCGGTGCCGTCGTGGGTTTCCTCTGGTTCAACCTGCGGAACGACGTCGTCCGCCGGAAGCTGGAGCGCTGGCAGCTCAAGATCCCGGTCGTCGGCTCCGCGCTGCGGTTGCTCGCGATCACGCGCTTCTGCCGCATCCTCGGCACCATGCTGGCGAACGGCGTGCCGCTGTTGCACGCGCTGAAGATCAGCAAGGACGCCACGGGCTCCAGCATCCTCGCGGACCTCGTGGCCGAGTCCGCGGAAGCCGTGCGCGACGGCAAGCGGTTGTCCGAACCGCTCGGCAAGAGCGATTTCATCCCGGAGCAGATCCTCGCGATGATCGCCGTCGCCGAGGAATCCAACAACCTCGACAAGGTCCTCGTCCAGATCGCCGACACCGTGGAGCGCCGCACGAACCGGCAGGTCGACCAGGCGGTGCGGCTCATCGAGCCGGCGATCTTGTGCCTCGTGGCCGCGGCCATCGGTTTCTTGGCGCTGGGCCTCCTGCTGCCGATCTTCACGATGGCGAGCGCCCTCGGTTCGAAGTAGCGCTGTCCTCGGTGCGCCATGGGGACCTGGAGCCGATGTCGGTCCGTTGTCCCGTCGCCTTGGCCGCTTGTCAGCGACGGTGCCGGTCTCTATCCCACGCGCACCATGTCCTGGACCGGGATCCCGGACGACCTCAAGGACGCCGCCGAGAAGCATATCGGACAGGCCATCGCCATCGTCGCCCTCCTGCTCGCGGTGGTGTCGAGCCTCGGGAAGGACGAGGACGACGAGAGGATCGTCTCCGAGCTGAAAGCCGCCCGCCAGGAGGACAAGGCGCCGAACGGGTTCGCCAGGCACCGATCCAAGAGGGACAGGCAGGGCATGCACGACCTCTTCATCGAGCCGATGAGGATCGAGGCGCCGGGCAGCGCGACGCCGGCGCAGACAGCGGCGATGAAGGAGGCCGAGAAGCGGCTCGCCGCCAAGGACGCCGGGTACAGGGACGAGAACGAAAAGATGTTCAAGGAGGCCGAGGAGTTCCGCGAAGAGTCGGTCAAGGAGCAGTCCAGTGCCCGCCATTCCGCGAAGGCCGGCGACCGCTACAACAAGGCGGAGATCTTCCTCCAGGTCGGCGTGGTCTTCTGCTCGATCACGTTGCTCACCAAGAAGCGGGGGTTCTTCTACACGGGCATCGGTCTCTCCGTCGTCGGGGTCGTGATCGGGGTCTCCGCGTTCTTGATGTGACGGCGGGATCCGCGTTCGCCGGCCGAGCGGGCGATCTCGTGACCGGTGTGTCGCGAGAGAGAACGCCCCTCTGCATCCCACGCTGCCCGTCGCGGCCGTTCACCGCTTGCCCCGACGGTTCCCGGGTGAGCACCTTCCGCGCATGAAAGTCCACTTCCTCGGCGCGGCGCGCACGACCACCGGATCGATGTATCTCGTGGAGGTCAACGGACGGAAGTTCCTGCTCGAATGCGGTCTCTACCAAGGACGCCGCGATGAATCCACCGAGCGGAACCGGACCTTCCCCTTCGATCCGCGGGAGCTGGATGCCGTCGTGCTCAGCCATGCCCACATCGACCACTGCGGAAATCTGCCGAACCTCGTGAAGCAGGGCTTCGACGGGAACATCTACTGCACCCACGCGACGCGCGACCTCGCGGTGATCATGTTGGCCGACTCGGCGAAGATCCAGCAGAGCGACAGCGAGTTCGTCTCTCGCCAACGCGCCCGCCGCGGCGAACCGCCCGTCCTCCCGCTCTATTCGCCGGCCGACGCGGAGAAGACCACGCGGCTCTTCGTCGCGGTCGGTTACGGGCGTCCGCTGCCGGTGACCGACGGCGTCACGGTCACCTTCGTGGATGCGGGCCACATCCTCGGCGCGGCGCAGGTGATCCTCGATGTGAGCGAAGGAGGCCGGAAGTTCCGCTACCTTTTCAGCGGCGACGTGGGCCGGCCGGACCAGCCCATCTTTCGCGACCCGGAGCCGGTCGCCGACGTGGATTTCCTCCAGATCGAGAGCACCTACGGGGCCCGCGACCACGGCAGCGCCGCGAACTCGCTCGACGAGCTCGACCGCCTGATCAACGCCGCGATCGACCGAGGGGGCCGCG
>JBBRQL010000169.1:0-9216 GCA_038226425.1 Verrucomicrobiota bacterium | reverse complement strand
GATGAGCTCTTCGACCAAGGCATCCCGCTTCTTCCGCGATGCCGTGGCGTCGGCCAGGAAAGCGCGGACCTTCTCCGAGGTCGGCGGCTGGCCGGTGAGATCAAGATAGACGCGGCGGACGAACTCGGCGTCGGTGCAGAGGTCCGACGGATTGATCTTCATCCGCTGGAGCTTCGCGTTGACGTGCGGGTCCACGAAGTTGTGCTCCGGCATCGCCGCGAACTGGTAGCCGGACCGGTCGCCCATCACGACGACCTCGCGGGCCGAGTACAGGCCTTCATAGCGGACCAGCACCGCCATCTCGCCACGGCGCAGCGCGGTGAGCGTGCCGTCCTTCACGAGGGCGACCTCCTCGTTGTTGCTCGAGAGGATGGCTTCGCGGGTGACGTCGCGGGTCGTCCCGTCGGGATAAGCAGCCAGCACGATGAACTGTTGTTGCCGGCCGGGCAGGTCGATCTCCACGGTCGCCGGCAGGATGGTGATGTTCGTGGCGCGGGCCTTCGCGACATCCTCGAAACGGGCGCCCTCGGCGATCCAGCGCTTGAGCAGCCCGTGGTAGCGGGAACCCGGCTTGATCGCTTGGCGTCCCTCGTGCGGCACCTCGGCGAGCGGCTTCTGGAGCATCAGCGACTCGTCGACAGCGGCGCGGTTGAAACGGCGTCCGCTGAGGTCGTTGACGAGCGCTTGGTAATCGAAATCGGGATCGTAGCCGCGCAGGGAGAGCTTGAAGCCGTTCTTGCCCTTGGCCGACCCGTGGCAGGTGCCTTGGTTGCAACCGGTCTTGCCGAGCACCGGCTGGATCTCGCGGACGAAACCCACGGGCGGTTCATCGACCCCGGCGACTTTCACGGCGAGCTTGGCGGTCAAGCCGCCCGCCACGACGGTGACAAATGATTCCCCGGTGGACTTGCCGGTCAGATAGCCGTCGGGCTCGACCATGACGATCGCGGACCCCGCGGTGAGCTTCGCCTCGCCGGTGAGATCGACCTCCCCTCCATCCACGCGCTCGCCGAAGACCAGCACTTTCCGCGAATCGCGAGCGTCTTCGAGGGTCAGCTTCGCCGGTTCGAGGCGCAACGACCGGACCGCGGGCAACGGCGGCTTCGGAGGGACGACCTTGTCCGGCGCGCGTTCGCCCGCCGCCGGGATGACGCACGGCAGCAGGACGGCGAGGACGCAGCAGAATCGTTTCATGGCAGTCGCAGGCATGGTCGGAACCGGATCGGGGAAGGTTTCGACAACCTAGTTTCCGCCGACTCTCTGGAACAAGCGTGAATTCGACGGGCGCTGACGGGCGGTCTGCGGCGACGGTCAGACCAGCATCGGCTTCACGACCTCGCCATGCACATCGGTCAGGCGGAAATCCCGGCCTTGGAAGCGGAAGGTCAGCTTCTCGTGGTCGAAGCCCAGCAGGTGGAGCATCGTCGCGTGCAGGTCGTGCACGTGGACCTTGTCCTTCACCACGTTGAAGCCGAAGTCGTCGGTCTCGCCGAGGCTGAAGCCCCTTTTCACGCCGCCACCGGCGAACCACATCGAGAAGGCCTGCGGATGGTGGTCGCGGCCGAGCGAGCGTCCCAGCTCCGCGCTGGCCTCGACCTGCGGCGTGCGCCCGAACTCGCCGCCCCAGACGACCAGCGTATCGTCGAGCAGGCCGCGTTGCTTGAGATCTTTCACCAAGGCGGCGCAGGCCTTGTCGGTGATCGCTGCCTGGGCTTTCACGCCGCCTTTGACGTCGCTGTGGTGGTCCCACGCTTCGTGGAAGAGCTGGACGAATCGCACGCCGCGCTCGACGAGCCGCCGCGCGAGCAGGCAGTTGTTCGCGAAGGAAGCCTTGCCCGGCTCCGCGCCGTACATCTCGAGCGTCTCTTTGGACTCCTTCGAGATGTCCATGAGCTCGGGCGCGCTGGTCTGCATGCGGTAGGCCATCTCGAACGCGTTGATGCGCGTGGCGATCTCCGGGTCGCCGACCACGCCGAGACGCTGTTCGTTGAGGTCCTTCACCGCGTCGAGCGTCTTCCGCTGGAGCGACGAGCTCATGCCGGCCGGGTTCGAGAGGTAGAGCACCGGGTCCGCGCCCTTGCGGAAGAGCACGCCCTGATAGGACGAGGGCAGGAAACCCGAGCCGTAGTTGCCCGCGCCGCCGCTGAGGCCGCCGGCGGAGTTCATCACCACGTAGCCCGGGAGGTCCTGCGACTGGCTGCCGAGGCCGTACGTGGTCCATGAACCCATGCTCGGCCGGCCGAACTGCTGCGAGCCGGTGTTCATGAAGATCTGGCCCGGCGCGTGGTTGAAGGCATCGGTCGTCATCGAGCGGACGATCGTGATGTCGTCCGCGACCCCGGCCAGTCCGGGCAGCGCCTCGGAGATCCACGCGCCGGACTTGCCGTGCTGGGCGAACTTGAACTCCGGGGCGTAGATGGCCGAATCCGGCTTGATGAAGGCGTACGTCTGGCCTTTGAGCACGTCCTTGGGCACGGGCTGGCCGTTGTATTTCGCGAGCGTCGGCTTGTGGTCGAAGAGCTCGAGCTGGCTCGGCGCACCGGCCATGAAGAGATAGATGACCGACTTCGCCTTGCCCGGGAAATGCCCCTTCTTCGGCGCGAGCGGGTTCGTGGCTGCGGATCGCGGATCGCGGACTGCGGATTGTGCGGCGAACGCCTTGTCGCCGAGCAGCGAAGCGAGCGCGATCGAGCCGAGGCCTAGGCCGCATTCGCGGAAGAACCAGCGGCGGGACAGGAAACGTTTCCGTTCGTGGTCGAGTTCGAGAGGGAGGTTCATAGGTCGGTTCCAGAAGGTTGGCCGGAGGAAATCAATGCCAAGAGATCGCATCGGCCATCGAGCACTCGGGCGATCTCGACCAGACCGGAGGTGGTGATCCGGTAAAGCACGAGATTAGGACTGACAGGAAACCCCCGAAGGTTTGGGGAGAAATCGCCGCGCCTTCTGCCCAGACCCGGATGCTCCGCTAGTTTCTCGAAGACCTCCTCGATCCGCGCGAGTTTGCGTTCGGCCACCAACGGGCCGAAGGCCTTCTCTAGGTGGACCGTCAACGCTGCCAAATCAGCCTCGGCGGCCGGAGTGATGAGATAATCGGCCATCACGCCACGACAGTCGTCGGTCGCCGTGGGCGTCGGCCGGCCGGTTTCACTTTGGCTCTGAGGCCAGCCCGGAGCTCCGCGAAGACTTCGTTCCCGGGGCGTGATTTTTTCCCGTCCTGCCCCGAATCGATCCCCTTCTGCGCCTCGTGCCGAAGCCACGAAAGCTTTTGCTGCTTCTCGGTCTCCTCGTATTCCTCCCAGACGACCCAGCGGGCGAACTCCACTTGGTCATCGGGCACGAGGCGGTTGAACTCAGATTTCAGGTCTTCGAGCGTCATGGCAGTCCTTACTTCTTCGTGATGGTCTCGTCGAAACCTAGTTTCCGTCTTGGTCCTCGTCTTGGGGCGCCAACCCGAGCAGGGCTGGCAAGTCTTGTCGGCCGTCGATGATCCGGACGACCTCCACGGTGTCGGGACATGGTCGATGGGAGAACATCACCAAGGCATCCACCGCCGAGCTGCGGACATCCGGTAGCCAACGAGAATACTCGGGACGTAAGCGACCGAACTTCGGATGCCGTGCCAGATCATCGGGCCGATGGAGGACCCGGGAATGCAGCTTGATGGCGGCGGCCTCGCTGAGGACGGCCAGGTCCGCCGACGCGGAACGGAACTCCTCCACGGCTGGATCGGCGATGATCAGGCGGGGCATGTCGAGGTCCGTTCGCGGCGGGCGGCAGCTTCGCCCAGCGCAGCGGTCAGGATGTGGCCGAGGTTCTCGGGGGTCGCCTCGATGAATCCACCGCGGCGGATCGCCGCGGCGCCTTCGGCCAGCTTGCGGCCGACCTCTTGCCGTCGCTGTTCGTATCCAGGATGCCAGCGCAGCACCCACTCGCGCTCGAAGTCGGCGCGCTCGGCGGGAGAAAACTTGTCGGTCTCCTGGAGGAGTTCGGGCACGTTCATGGCAGTCCCTTACTCCTTCGTGATGGTCTCGTCGAGGTTGAGGATGGCGCGCGTGACCGTGCTCCATGCGGCGAGGTCGCCGACGCTCGCGCCGGGCGGCAACGGTGCCGGGTTCTTCGGGTCGGCGAAGGCGAACTGCGAGGCGTCCTTCGGCTTGGCTGTGAACTCCTCCCGCGCCGATGCGAGCAACTTCAGGAGAACCGCGGTCTCGGCGGTGGTCGGCGTCCGGCTCACGCACTGGCGGAAGGCCCAGGTCGCGCGCGCCGCATCGGACGGCGCGGCGCTCAGCGTGCGCCAAGCGAGCCAGCGCGCGGCCTGGTTGAAGGTCGGCTCGTTCAATGTCGTGAGCGCCTGGAGCGGTGTGTTCGAGCGGTTGCGTCGCACGCAGCTCTGCTCGGCTGCGGGCGTGTCGAACATCAGCATCGCCGGATACGGCACGCTGCGCTTCCAGAACGTGTACATCGCCCGCCGATAGCGGTCGTCGCCCTCGCTGACGTTCCAGGCGATCTGGTTGTACGCGAGCGCCATCACGCCGTCGGGCAACGGCGGGAAGACGCTCGGCCCGCCGACCTTCGGCGAGAGCAGGCCGCTGGCGGCGAGCGCGATGTCTTGGACGGCCTCGGCGTCGACACGCTGCCGCGGTCCGCGCGCGAGGAACCGGTTGTAGGCGTCGTTCTCCAGCGCCTCGGTCGAAACCCGCGAGGATTGCCGGTAGGTCGCCGAGAGCACGATGAGGCGGTGCAGTTCCTTCATGCTCCAGCCGCGCCGCATGAACTCGGACGCCAACCAGTCGAGCAGCTGGGGGTGGGACGGCTTGTCGGCGCGCGTGCCGAAATCCTCCGGCGTGGGCACGAGGCCGGTGCCGAAGTATTGCTGCCAGACGCGGTTCACGATGACGCGGGCGGTGAGCGGGTTGTCGTTGGACACCAGCCAGCGGGCGAGGCCGAGGCGGTCGCGCGGAGCATCGGCAGGGAAGGCGGGCAGCACGGCCGGGACATCCGCCGTCACCGCGGTCGTGGGCTTCTGCCAATCGCCGCGCTTGAAGATCCGCGTGTCGCGCCGGGTCTCGCGCGCCTGCAGGGCGAGCGTGGTGTTCTCCGCCGCTGGCCATTCTTTCCATGCTTCGTCCCAGGCCTTGGCGGCATCGGCGAGCGATGGCTCTTGGAAGAGGAACGCGCGGAGGAGCTCGCGCTTCTGCTCAGCGGTGCGGTGCCCGGAAGGGACCGCCGCCACCGCGTGCAGCTTCCCGCTGAGCGGGTCCGCGGTCAGCGGGCCGGTGGCTGTCGTGGTGCTCAGGCGGAACCGTCCGGGGATGAAGCTGGAGACCTTGTCGCTGCTGTTGTTGAGGCCGCCGCCGGGCTTCGAGTTGATCGTGATCAACAAGCGCGAACCGCCCTCGAACCCGAAGGGCTTCTCCGCCTCGAAGACCGCGCGGCGCTCCTGGTTGCGGCGTCCTTTGGTGAAGGCCGCGCCCCAGCCGCCGTTCGTCGTCACGCCGTCGATCATCGCGCTCGCGGGCAGTCCGGGAGCCTCCACATCGGCGACGGCACGGACGAACTTCACGCGGTTCGTCGTCGCGACGAAATTGGTCGCGCCGGCGTTCGGCGCGGCGAGCTCCTTCAGCGGCGTCGCGTCCACCGTGAACTCGGTGACGAGGAAATCGCCGTTGCCGTCGAGCCCGGGGCCGTCGAACGGCAGGTTGCCGTGGTTCAACGCCTCGAAGCGGAACCCGGTGAGGTTGGTCTGCGGAAGATCGACCCAGACGCGGATGACGCCGCTGTTGTAGACGTCGCCGCCGCCGAGCAGCGAGAAGTCCTCCTGCTTCTCGAACTTCATCGGCGTGGTGTGCCATTCCTTCGGGTCGATCGGCTGCCAGCCGTCGGTGCGGGATCCGGCCGCATCGACCCAGCGCCCGAACTTCGCGGCGACGTCGGGATCGCCGAGCAGCTTGTCCTCGATGGCCTGTGCGGCTGCGGCGATGGCGTCGCGCTTGGCCTGCGTGCCCTTCGCCGGCACATCGAGCTTCGGCTCCACGTCCTGGTTCAGGAAGTCGTAGAACTGGAAGTACTCCTTCTGAGAGATGGGGTCGAACTTGTGGTTGTGGCACTGTGCGCAGGCGATCGTCAGACCGAGCCAAGTGCGGCCCACGGCGTCCACCCGGTCGATGATGGTCTCGACGCGGAACTTCTCCGGTTCGACGCCGCCTTCCATGTTCACCATCGAGTTCCGGAGGAAACCGGTGGCCACGCGAAGCTCCGCGCTCCGCGTTCCCCGTTCCTGATTTGCGATGAGGTCGCCGGCGAGCTGTTCGCGGGTGAACTGGTCGAAAGGTTTGTCCTCGTTGAACGACCGGATCACCCAGTCGCGCCACGGCCAGATGCTGCGGGTGCGGTCCTTCTCGAAGCCGTTGGAATCGGCGTAGCGCGCGGCGTCCAGCCACCAGCGCGCCCATTTCTCGCCGTGGTGCGGCGACCGCAGCAGGCGCTCGACCGCTTTGGCGTAGGCTTCGGACGAGCGGTCGGCGACGAAGGCGTCCACCTCGGCCGGTGTCGGCGGTAATCCCGTGAGGTCGAGCGCGAGCCGGCGGATGAGCGTGGTGCGGTCGGCCTCCGGCGAGGGCGCGAGCTTCTCGTGCTCCAGCCGGGCGAGGACAAAATTGTCGATCGGGTTGCGGACCGCTTTGCGGGACTTCGCCCCGACCTTCGGCGGCTGCGGAAGCGTGACGGGTTGGAAGGCCCAATGTTTTCCGGCTTTGCCCGCAGCAGCGGTCTCCGGCCAGACCGCGCCTTGGTCGATCCAGTCACGGAGCAACGCGATCTTCTCGGGTGGTAACGCGTCCGCCTTCTTCGGCATGCGGGCGATCTCGGAGTGGGTGCCGGTGACCGCTTGGACGAGGAGCGATTCCGCCGATTTTCCTGCCACGAAAGCCGGGCCGTGGTCGCCGCCTTTGAGCGCCTCGGTTTTCAGGTCGAGCCGCAGGCCGTTCTCGCTGCGTGCCGGGCCGTGGCACTTCACGCAGTTCGCTTCGAAGACCGGCTGGATCTCCTTCGCGAAATCCACTGTCGCCGCTTTCGTCGGCAAAGCGCTGAGCGCGGCGATGGCCAAGCCGAGGCGGAGCAAGCGGTGGAGGGATGGAGCGTTCATGTGTCGAGATTCGACCGACGGAGCCCGGGCTGTCAGCCTTCAAAAATCATCGGGGGATGCCAGAGTCCCCGGAAGACTGGGTTGGCCGTCGCGCTTCGGGTCTGCGACACGTCGAAGGCCGGCTTGCCAACGCCGCGCGATGCAGGATGGTCACCTGCGCTATGAAGAAAGTCCTCTTGGTCGTCGCCGTGTTGGCGGTCGTCGTGGTCGTCGCTTTGTTCGTCGTCGGCTCCAACTTGGACCGTGTCGTCAAGACGGCCGTCGAGACCGCGGGGCCGAAGATCACCCAGACCTCGGTCACGCTCGATGGCGTCAGCCTTTCACCGCGTTCCGGCAGCGGCGCCATCAAGGGCCTGACGGTCGGCAACCCGGGCGGCTACTCGTCGCCGTACGCCATCAAGCTCGGTGAGGCCAAGCTGGAGGTCGATCCGGCGTCGGTGCTCAGCGACAAGGTCCACATCAAATCCATCGTCGTGACCGACCCGCACATCACCATCGAGGGCGGGTTCGGTGACAACAACCTCAAGAAGATCCTCGCGAACATCGACAGCTTCACCGCCGGCGAGAAATCCGGCGCTGCCACCGAGGCGGCTCCGAAAAAGAAGCTTCAGGTGGACGACTTCCTCCTCAGCGGCGCGAAGGTGGACGTCAGGTTCGCGCTGCTCGGCGGAAAGCCGCTCTCGGTGACGCTTCCCGACATCCACCTGACGAACCTCGGCAGCGGCGGCGACGGCATCACCGCTGGCGAGTTGTCGAAGCGGGTCTTCAACGCGGTCTTCGAGCAGGTCATACCGGCGGTCACCGCCCAGGTCGGGAATCTCGGCGGTCTGGGCAAGGACCTCGGCAAGGGAGCCTTGGACAAGGCGGCCGGCGGTCTGGGCGACCTCTTCAAGAAGAAGTGAGCGTCCTCGGCCTTCCGCACGCCGACCACGGGCGACTCGTCGAGGCCGGCTGATTCGGCTAAGCCGGGTTGAGGACGTCCGACGAAGCGCGGACGGTCACCTCCGCCAGTGCAGCCATCGGACAAGGCTTGGAAGTTTGCAGGTCCGCGCACCGGCACTGTCCGCAGTCGGCTGCGCGTCTCGACCGCCCGCGGCCTCCAGCATAAGCGTCCACGCTGGCGTGGACGTCCGCGCTCCGATTGCCTCATATCGGGCGGGATGCTGCGCGATGTGGCGGGTCACCAGTATCCGTAGCAACCGTCCGCGCCCCAGATCTGGGACCCGCGGTACCGGCGCATCTGGAGGATGCCCTTCCAGCTCACCGAGCCGTCGAGCAGGCCGACGTTGCCGCCCTTCGCCCCTAGGTCGGCGGGGCGTTGCTCGTAGGCGGCGGGATGGCTGTCGAAATAGCTGTCCTCCGCGATGACGGGGCCGCGAGCGGTGTGCGGCGCGAGGATGCGCTGGTAGGCGGGCGAATCGACGTTCAGGTCGGCGACCAGCACGAGCGACGGGTCGTCCGAACCTTTCTGCGGCGAGGTCCAAGTGTTGGTCACGCCGTCGATCAGCGCCCAAGGAGTGTTCGGGTGGCCGCCGAGGTAGTGGTATCCGATAGCGATGCCGTAGTCGGGATGGGTACGCCATCCGGGGCGTTGCATCCAACTGCGTAGGTTCGGGCAATCGAAGGACTTCAGGTCGGGCGAATAGTGGAGGAGGTTCGACTGCGTCAGCGTGGAGAAGACCGGCGTGTGCGTGTCCTTCTTGTCGACTTTGTCGGTGCCGCCCTGCGGAAGCTCCTGCCGGTTGTCCAAGGCGTAGATCTGGGCGGCGAGGATGAACTGGCGGATGTTGTTGAGGCAGGCCGTCCGGTTGGCGCGTTCTTTGGCCCCGGCCAAGGCGGGGAGCAACATGCCGGCAAGGATCGCGATGATGGCGATGACCACCAACAGCTCGATGAGCGTGAAGGCCCGGCCCGCTAGGCGCGAGGCGCGCGGTCCGAAACGGCGGGTCCGGCGAGCGGAAGCCCGGGCGGCCGGTGAAGGCCCCAGGTCCGAAGAAGGAAGTCCGGTGGTCATGGTGACGGGACCGTTCAGGGAGCGATGGCCTTCTCGCGCACGCGGAAGAAGCGGGTGG